>NZ_PUJV01000003.1:0-322773 GCF_011189495.1 Photorhabdus stackebrandtii | reverse complement strand
ATAATCAGAAAGGGAAAGAGAACCCGCTAAGACAGGTAAGTGCTGAGCGGTGACAAACTGACGTCCAGTATGAATAGAAGGTTCCCGTTTTCGAATGAATAAGGTCATAAAAGATCTGCGCTTAAAAAGAAGTACGCAGATCTTAACGGATAACACGCGCCTTTTGCGACACCCTCTAAACGGCGGGGAGCAGTCACGCTAATCTGATGACTGACATGCTTCATGTCTACAGAAGCTGAACAAGCTATCAGTGGTTTGTTTCGAGTGTATATTGATGGCATGTTGAGCCCTCAGTACGAGAACGAGGTTTTGTTTAGTCATCCTCGTGTGGAAGAGACGTTTAAGGACTATGTATCCAGAGTTACTGCTGGAAATAAGTGCGGCATTTATTGTGAATGGTGCTGAACAATGGTCCGATCCACTGGCTCGGATGGGGGCTCGCATTTCTTGCTCTGAACGACTACTAAGTCAGCTTCGTGTCATCGACATGGAATTTGTGAAGATAGTCATACATGTATATATATACATGTATTCAACATTACCTTAAAATGATAAGCGCAATATAAAAACAAACTGTTAAATGTTGAGTTATTTCACAGTTTATTTTTACTTATTTATATTGAATTGAACTTACATGAGAATGACATAATGACAATATCTCCCAAACCTAACCTTCAACTTGTCTACGTATCTGATATCGAATGTTCTACAGCCTTCTACCAGACACTTTTCAATTCTGAACCCGTATTTTCCAGCCCCCGCTATGTAGCATTTGCTGCCGACGGCGAAGCACTGTTTGCTATTTGGACAGGCGGAACCAAGCCAGATGTTGCTGTCCCGCGATTTTCTGAGATCGGTATTATGTTGCCATCTCACGAAGATGTAGATCGCCTCTTTGAGGAATGGCGGAAGAACCCCGACATCAAAATTGTGCAGGAACCTTACACTGAAGTCTTTGGCCGTACTTTCCTCGTTGAAGATCCTGACGGTCATATTATTCGGGTATGTCCCTTGGATTAAAGTCTAGATTGACCTCCCTGGCACTACTGTGTTGAAAATTTCCTTAAAGGAATTTAATCGGGAAGCTTAAATTCCTTTATATTGAACGAATCGAATGATATTAGGAGGTAATAACAATGGACGTACTTTCAGCCAATGAAGCAAAAATCCATTTCGAATTGAGTTTTCCTCATGCCAGTCATGTCATCTACTGGAAGGGTATGTCCATTAGAATTTGAAGCAACATGATAAATTGAGTTTACTCGTCATTTTCGATTCTTCCACATGCCCCTTTTATATTCATAAAATTATTAAAAACAAAAGCTAAGATAATTAATTGCTTTTCAGAATTGAAAAATAACGTTTACCCACTTCATTCTCATTTACTATTTTTCGCTTTATTATTTAATTAAACACTTTAAAATCTAATAAATTGATAATCAATATAACCATTTCAGGTTAATTGCACCTATATTTTTTCTGACTAATCAGAATTTCACTACAAAAATATCATTTAAAAAATAGGACAAGTATGAAAATACACTATAATTACAATGCATTATTTTTAATTTAATCTTTAAATACAGATTGTTACGTCAATTTAAAAAAATTTTTTATATTATATTCAACCTCGTAAGCATTGCATCGAATTAATATATATGAGAACTTATTCACCAGGCCGACACACGATGGGTTTTAAATATCATTAAATGTGTCACAGCATATTAGATTGCTATAAATAGACGTTAATTGATCTCTTCGTCTATCTCATCTTGTTCGGTTATTCAATCAGGTTTGGTGCGGTTTAACGTAAGTTTGCACTTCCTGTCATATATAAAAGGTATAAAGGTGCCATGAATACTCAACGTAAGCTTGATAAAGTGAGACCGCCCCGAGTTCAGATTACTTATGATGTTGAATTAGGTGGTACGGTCGAAAAAAAAGAATTGCCTTTAGTCATTGGTGTTATTGGTCAATTTTCTGAACAGTCAATTCCTATGCGTGAACGCCATTTCATGCATATTGATAAAGATAATTTTAATGCGGTAATGGAAGGTATGACACCTTCATTGGAATTACAGGTTGAAAGTGCACTGCCTGGTCACAGTGGATTTATTAATGTCGATTTGCAATTTAAATCAATGGCGGATTTTACCCCAGAGAATTTGGCGAAGCAGATTGAACCGCTGCGTAATCTGCTGGAGATTCGCAGCAAATTAAGCGATCTGAAAGGTCGTGCATTGAGCAATGAAAAATTGCGTGACCGTCTGGCGGAAATTCTTGCTGAACATGCGGACAAATTACCGCAAGTAAAAAATGAAGAGATAGAAACGCCAGCCACAGAAAATACGGTAGATGACGTCACTCCGGAAAATAACAATGCACAGTGAGGAAAATATGGAACAGAGCGTTGTTGAACAGCAAGAATTGAAAACGCCAGAAACAAGTGGTGATTTTCTTGATCAGGTTATTGATAACACCCAAGCGATTCGCCGGGAAGCAGATCGTGATCGGGTCAAAAGCCAGCTCGACCAGTTTCTGTCCGAAGTAACGTCAGGCTCGCTGGTGGTTTCTGGTGATTTAGTAAACAGCATTGAGGAACGTATCGCAGCAATTGACGCGCTGATGTCCGCTCAACTGAGTCTGGTGTTACATCACCCGGAATTCCAGCGCCTGGAATCATCCTGGGTAGGGCTTAAAGGATTACTCGACCAGAGTGAAACTGATAATACCCAGATCCGCATGTTGAACGCGACAAAAACCGATTTGCTAAAGGACTTTAAATCAGCGTCTGATTTCGATCAGTCAATGTTGTTTAAGAATGTTTATGAGTATGAGTACGGTACCTTTGGTGGTGAACCTTACTCAGCATTTGTCGGTGATTTTGACTTTGATAACAGCCCGGAAGATCTTTACTTATTGGAGCAAATTTCCCATGTGGCAGCAGCAGCCCATGCCCCGTTTATCAGTTCAGCCAACGCAGGCATGTTGGGGCTGAATGATTTTGGTGAGTTGCCACGTCCACGCGATTTGTCCAAACTGTTTGAAACGTCAGATTATCTGCGCTGGAAACGTTTCCGGGAATCTGATGACTCCCGCTATGTTGGCTTGACTTTACCACGGGTGATTGGCCGTTTACCTTACGGAGCAAAAACCATCCCGGTTGAACAGTTCTGCTTCGAAGAACAAGTCAGAGAAGGGGACAGTAGCAGTTATCTGTGGATTAACGCTGCTTATGCACTGGCAGGCCGTATGATGGCTGCGTTTGAACAATATGGTTGGTGCGCGGCCATTCGCGGCGTAGAAGGTGGAGGATTGGTAGAGGCATTGCCGACCCATCATTACTCCTCTGTGTCCGGTGAAAAGATGCTGCAATGCCCGACTGAGGTTGCCATTTCTGATCGCCGTGAAAAAGAGCTAGCGGAATTAGGGTTCATTCCTTTGGTTTATTATAAAGGTACTGACTATGCCGCTTTTTTCTCGGTGCAGTCGCCTAACAAACCGCGGAAATATAATTCTGACCTGGCAAATGCCAACGCAAAATTATCGACACAATTGCAATACATTATGACGACTTCTCGTTTCGCCCATTATTTGAAAATGATCGTGCGTGACAAAGTGGGTAGTTTTATGTCCCGCGGAGAATGTCAGTCCTATCTACAAAGTTGGATCAACCAATATATTGTTGGTTCTGATACCGTCGGTGCAGAAATTAAAGCCAGTCATCCATTGCGTGAAGCAAGGATTGATGTTGTTGAAGTTCCAGGAGCACCTGGAACATATCGAGCGGTAACTTATTTAAGACCGCATTTCCAATTGGAAGGATTAAGTATGTCTTTACGGCTGGTTGCTGATTTACCGCCATCATCGGCTGCTTGATTATTCTATTTATTGAAATTTGTCCTATTTTATTACAACGGAGCGGTTAATTATGAGTTCTTCAATTTTTTTACAAATTGATAGTATTAAAGGTGAGAGTACCGACAGCAAACATAAAGACTGGATTGAGCTGGAGCATGTCAACTTTGGTGCGTTCAACCACGCACGTATCGCAGACAGTGGTAAACGTAAGATTACCGTTGGTGCCGCGGGTTTCCGTACCATTGACTGTGTGAAGGTGATGGATATTAGTTCTATCAAATTGTTGTCAGCAGTGGCTCAGGGGACGGCGATTAAGAAAGTGAAACTGGAAATCTGTACGATTTTCAAAGGTGAAATGCATCCTTATGCGGAAGTCGAAATGGACGAATGCATTATCTCCGACGTCCATGAAACCTGTTCACGTGGTGGTGAATTCCCACAAGAGCAGTTTTCTATCACCTATTCCAAAATTAAATGGACATTCACCCCACTCAGCCCAGACGGAACCAAAGGCAGCAAAGCTGGTCCAGAAGGTTGGGATCTTATCGAGAACAAGAAACAATAGTTTTTACTGCCGGCCAAAGGCCGGCGGTTTCTGCCCGGAAAGATATGATGATTCAGCCCTCATTTCTCCATCGTCTGAAAGACGATTATCCACAAGATGAAAAACGTGGTGTAACGTTGAACTGGTCACGTCAGGAAGTCGTACAAAGCCTGATTTCCGATTTGAGCATGCTGTTTTCATCAAGACCGATCTCCGCGATTTCACCATTATTTGGTGAATTGCCAAAATCAGTTTTAAATTATGGTGTTTCCGATGTCATTAATGTGGACATTTCCAATAATGAGCGTATTGATGCACTGAGCAATAATATTTACCAGGCTATTTCCTGGTTCGAACCACGCTTGAAAAATGTCGTTATTACATTACAGAAAAATACGCCGGAGAATATTATTTTCTGGGTGAATGGAAGTTTTTTCAATGAACAGGTGGTGTTTTCTATTTCATGGAGTAGTACCGCATATACCTATTCAATCTCATGGGATAAATAACAATAAACAATATGATGCGATTACCACAGAAAATACTGACTTATTACAACCGGGAATTAAACTATTTAAGACAATATGGCGCTGCGTTTTCTCATCGTTTCCCCAAAATTGCTAAACGTCTTGGGTTCGCGGAGGGTGTTTCAGAAGATCCGCACGTAGAACGTCTGGTGGAATCTTTTGCTTTTTTGACGGCAAAAATCCATCAACGTATTGATGAAGACATGCCGGAACTCAGTACTTCAATGTTGGAAGTACTGGCACCGCAGTTTTTACGTCAGGTACCGTCGGTATCGCTGGTGCAGTTTCAGCAGGATCCGCAGACATCCGGTGTTACCGGGATGATGACAATCGCGCGGCATACCCCATTGATTTCTCAGCCGGTAGGTGATGTGGCATGCCGTTTCCGCACAGTATATCCACTGGAAATGTTGCCATTAGATTTAACGCACACGGAGCTGACGCCGGACCCTTACGACCGGGATTTTATCTTAACGTTGAATTTTACATTGTGGCCGGGTGCCAGTTTTCAGGCTCAACATATTCGTTTGTACTTACATGGTGTACCGGTGCTGACTCACAGCTTATATGAATTGCTATCGGCACAAGTTAAGCAGTTGGAATGCCGGTTGGGTGAGCGTACATTCAGCATGAATAGTCGGGATATTCAAGTGGTGGGTTTTGACCCACAAGACAACTTGTGTGCCGATGATTTATTGATAAATCCGATTCACCACTTGTTCCGCGATTATTTCAGTTTTCCTGAAAGATTTTTATTTCTGGATATTCCGTTACCTGATGCCGGTTTGATCTCCAGTTCATCAGTCGGGTTGCAATATCGTTTCCGGCTTAAGGATTGCATCGCATTGCGTCGTATTGAACGTATGAGTGATAAAGTCAGCAACGAAACCTTCTGGTTGAATTGCGTACCCATCGTCAATCTGTTTCCTCATCAGGCGGAGCCGATTATTCCGCTGGAAACCGAGCATGAATACCTGGTTCAGCCGGATGCACGTCGTCCACAAAGCATGGAAGTTTATACCATTAATCAGGTTGAGGTTGTCAGCCGTCAGCAGGAACAATTGAGTTCCAGACTGATGCCGTCGTTATTTGGCATTGAACATACACAATATGATGATGACGAGCAGATTCCGTTGTTCTGGCAGGCGTCACCGCGCCCCTCACTCAGACATGACGACACAGGGATGAATATGTTCATCGGCTTTTCTGATAGTCGCGGCGAACATCTGAAACCAGAAACCGATGTGGTGATACTGAGTCTGACCTGTACCAATCGCGATATACCACAGCAGTTGAGTAACGGTCATCCTGACGGGGATTTCGAATCGGAAAGTGCCCTGCCAGGTGTGAAAATTCTGGGATTGATCCGCCCCAGATTACCGGTACGTCCACAACCAAGTTGTGCGTTGAATTGGCGGCTGGTGTCGCAACTCAATTTGAACCAAATGTTACTGAGTGGTCCACAGGGAGTTCAGTGCTTAAAAGAAACGTTGGAACTCTACAACCTGCTCAGTGATCCGGCCATATCGAGGTTGATTGCACAGTTACAGCAGATTGCTATTGCGCCGGTAAGTGCACGCTTAAACCCCGCCGACCCTTATTCTCTGGCGCGAGGGCTGGAGGTAACGCTGACCTTTCAGGCACAAGCGGGAGAGTTCGTCGATTTTTATCTGTTTTGCAGTCTGTTGGAACGTTTTATCGCTATGTATGCGCCAATTAACAGTTTCACACAAACTGTCACACAGTTAGAGGCCGTTAATAATAGTGCGCGCCGCTGGCCACGTCGCAGCGGGAAACTGACATGGCTTTAGCAAACAATAATGCAGAAAACAAGGTACGTTTGGCGGGCGGTCGTTTTTATCAGAATGTACGTCGGTTACTTAAACGTCATCGTCAAAGTGAAGAAACCGTGATCATCCCTGATGATGTGGTGCAATTCAGCTCTGTACCAACACTGGAGGCGCCGGAAAGGGAAGTAGAATCCCTGACGCCTCCTCAAGAGGAGCATGAACAGTATCGCATGGCGGTACATCACTTTGGCCTGTTAGGAACTTTTGGAGCTCTACCATTACGCTATACCGAATGGCTGATCGACAGGCGTTATCGCTATGGTGATGAATCAGCTCAGGCGTTTATTGATATTTTTACCCATCGTCTGCTTAGTTTGCGTTTTCAGGCATGGCAGAAATACCGCTTATATATCAATGCAGAGCTACAGGGTTCTCAGGCACTGCCGGCAGTCATTGCAGCGGCAGCCGGGCAATTGACTGAGAGTGAAACACTGCGCACTCATCCCGCTTGTGTTGGGTTACTGGCGACACCAGTTCGTACAATGATGAATTTGCAGCATCTGTTGCAGCGGGAATTTAACATGCCGGTCAGCATTAATCCCTTTAAAGGACGCTGGCAATATGCTGAACAGGCACATTGTTGTTGCCTGGGCCGCAGTTTGTTGGGTGATAACCCGATGTTAGGTCAAGCTTATTGGGATATTCAGTCAGGGTTTCATATACAGTTGGGGCCATTTGCCGCCTGGCAGCATGCCGCTTTTATGCCGGGAAATGAACAATATCGCAGATTGACACAGTGGGTGTGGCAATTTGCCGGGCCACTGCTCTCTTTTTCGCTGGAATTACTGGTGCAGCATAGTGGGCAGGGCAATATGTTAAATGGCAGCCGCCGATTGGGGTGGGATGGTTGTTTAGGGAATACCGGAGATAGCAATATTCAGCGTGTTTATTTGGCTGAATGTGCAAGTCCTTACGCGGTTTGAATAAAAAATGCAGGTGAAAATATGCTGTTAGGGCAAAAAAATCGTTTTTTACAGGTTATCGGTAGCCTGTCAGATATTGTGGCGCTGAATAAAATCGAAGGTGAAGAACACCTGTCTCAGCCTTATTCATTTTCTATTCAGCTCTATTCCAGCGCAGACTGGGACAAACTGGAGCCTTATATCGGTAAATCACTGGCATTTCGCATTGGTGAAGCGCCAAATTGCCGTATTGTGCATGGCATATTGACTGAATTACAGCAACAAGGTTTTACCGATGGTCAGTTTTGTTATCAGGCACGCATTGAGCCGTGGTTGAAAATGCTGACGTTAACCCGCAATTTGCGCGTTTATCAGCGTATCAGTGCGCCGGATATGGTATGCGATATCTTCCGTAAGCGTGGGTTTAACGACGTTGAACTGGCGTTAAAAAGCAGTTATCCGAAGCTTGAATATTGTATGCAATACAAGGAATCAGATTTTGATTTTGTGACGCGTCAGTTGGAACAGGCGGGTATTTTCTATTTCTTCCGTCATGAAGAGGGACGTCATGTGCTGGTATTGGCTGATCATCCTTCGACGTTTACTAACGCGCCTTTAGCCGTATTGCCATATCAATCTAAGCTCGGCGATCAGCAAGGATATGGGCTACGCGCCTGGCATATTCATCGCATGATTATCCCAGGCTCAGCGGAAATGAATGGTTATAACGTTAAAAACGCCGCGGCAGTTAGCGCCAGTGCCAAAGCGAACAACGGCTATTCCGTCAATTCGAAGCTTTCTATCTATGACGACCGACGTCAGGAGGAGCGTAATCAACTGGAGGCACAGGCAGCACTGTGCATGGAACAATGGGAATCACAGTCACATTGCGCGCGTGCCGTTAACAGTTATCCCGGTTTACAGGTTGGACATCAGTTTACGCTGAAAGGACACACTAGTGCCGATGGTCGGTACGCGGTGGGCCACCAGCAATTAAAAGCGGAAAGTAACCTGGAAGAAGGCGAATTACTGTTTTCGTCGCAAGTAACTTTATTTCCGGCGAATAAAGTATTTCGCCCACGTCCTTCTGTCATCCGGCCCTATATTTCCGGTGTGTTGTCTGCGCTGGTTGTTGGCCCGTCGTCAGAAGAGATCCATACCGATGCACAAGGACGTATCAAAATCCAGTTTCACTGGGATAAAGAACACAAAAAAAATGATGACAGTTCCTGCTGGGTACGAGTAAGCCAATTCTGGAATGGCGCAAAATTTGGGGCGCAATTTGTGCCGCGTGTGGGTAGTGAAGTATTGGTGAGTTTTGTTGATGGCGACCCGGATAGTCCGTTGGTGACAGGAACAGTTTATAACGGAGTGAAGATGCCACCATTTGCGTTGCCAGGGCAGAAAACGCAAAGCGGCATTGCCACGCGCAGTAGTGCAAAGGGTACAGTGGAGCAAGGGCATCAGCTTTGTTTCGAAGATAAAAAAGGTGAAGAATTTATTTTGCTTCATTCACAAAAAGATATGCGCCTGAAAGTAAAAAATGATTTTTCGGCGCAGATCGATCGTAACGCGCAATGGGAAATCGAAGAAAAACGCGATACCCAAATTAACAAGGGCAATGACACGTTAATTCTGAGTGAAGGCAATGCGTTAACCGAGGTGAAAAAAGGCGACAAGAAGCAAACGCTGAATCGCGGCAATTTCACCACTACCGTCAGCGCAGGTAATTACGCGCTGGAAGTATCCAAAGGCAACGCCAAAATTAATGTTGGTCAGAAATGCACTATTACCGCAAATCAGGGGATTGAGCTGAAAGTTGGCACCAGTAAATTATCGATTACTCCGGCAGGGATCACCATCAAAGCGCCATCTGTCACGGTAGAGGGTTCAGGAAAACTGGCGTTAAAGAGTAGCGGTATAGCGGAACTCACCGGGACCACGGTAAAAGTAGCAGGCAGTGCAATGGCACAATTAAAAGGCGGCATTGTTCAGGTGAACGCTACTGGCATTGCCATGGTGAAAGGGATTTTGACCAAGATTGGTTAATGCAGGATCAACGAATAACGAGAGCTTAGAACAATGGTTAAATTACGACACTGCCCGCTTTCTCCACAGGCGGAATTGGTATTACAGCAACATGCAGTACACGAACAGAATTTATCGGCGCTCAATAAGGAAATGTTGTGGCAAGACGCGGTGTTCTACACCATTTTCATGTTGCCATATGCTCAGGCTTTAGAGCTGGCACTGACATTTATCTCCTGTGTTTACGAACGAGACATGATGCAAGAACAGCGTTTATTACTGCAACAAGTACGGCACTGGCGCGCTAATGGCGGTGATCCGCTGCGTCATGAATTATTCGAACAGGCGCAGGTTGTGGGATTTGATAACCCGATTTCTTGTCTGGTGCTTTCAGTTTTCTGGAGTGAAGGCAGCATGACAACACCCGATCTGGAAGCGGTCTATCCGCAACCGTGGCAATCATTTGCAGCACTGGCAGATACATTGTGTCTGATCCTGCATGTATATGGCGAGCAACCGGAACAGCAAGCGCGGTACATTGAGCAATTTTTTCAGCTGGCATACCGTCATCTGAAGCAATTGCCACCGTCGCAGGATGAGGGACGCAAAAACTATCTGTACCACGAAGCCACGTTATAAGGAGAGCAATGATGCCAATGCCAGCTGCCCGTATGGGTGATATGCATATTTGTCCAATGATGTCGCCGGCGGTACCACCTATACCCCATGTGGGCGGACCCATTATGCCGCCGGGCGTACCGACGGTACTGATTGGGGGTTTGCCAGCGGCAACAATGGGCTCACTGCTGGTGTGTGTCGGGCCGCCGGATACGGTGGTGATGGGTAGTCCGACAGTGTTGATTGGTGGGAGACCCGCGGCCAGACTTGGTGATCTGTGCGCACATGGCGGCACAATTACTACAGGTTACCCGCTGGTGATTATTGCCTGAAATGGAAATCACTGTGAATTTAGCACAAACAGATATCACCCGTTTTTTACATCCAATTTCTGCTGATGAACCGGCAGGATGTGATATCGAATACGAGCCGATTTTTGAACAAATAAATGCAGCACGCGAAACCGATGAAGACTCTTTTCCGGACGATACATGGGGATGTGAAACTCGTCAGGCTGATTGGATGCAGGTTTCAGCGTTATGTCAGGAAGTACTGAAAAAATACAGTAAAGACTTACAGATAGCTTGTTGGTTAACCCAGGCACAAGGGGAGCTGTATGGTTTGGAAGGTATCGCTGGTGGTATCACGTTACTGACCCGCTTGCTGGAAACTTTTTGGCCGGTGCTTTATCCGCCTCTGGATGATGATGAAGAAAACAGTGCGGATGCTCGTCTGGGCCGCCTGAGTTGGCTGGATAAACAACTGGTGAAACAGTTGGACAATCTGATACTGACCGATGATGACAAATTGAGCCTGAATGTCTGGCAACGAGTGCAATATTTTGAACAACGTATCGCGGTTAATAGTGAATTACGTGCTCCTCTGATCAGTGATGGCTATTTTGGTATCGCTGAATGTGACGACAGTATTCGCACCACACCCGCCGGGCGGTTTAACCGGTTACTGGAACAGGCCGAACAGGTCCGCAACGCATTGGAAGCATTGCAGCAAATCATGCTTGGTTTATTGCCAACATCCGGCAACAGTATGAGTGCCAGTACGCAGCATCTGCAAAGTTTGGTGGCATTAATTGAACGTTTTCGTGAAATTGTTGCTCCGGGATCAGCTCAGAAATACAGCAGTGAAGAAACTCTGTCAGGAGAAAAAGAGCCAAACGGCATTAACACGACTTTTTTGGCGTCAGGTCGGACGCATCATGAAATGCGCGCTATTGCCATTGAGCAAATGATCAACATCGCCAATTATTTTCGACAGAATGAACCTACCAGCCCAGTGCCATATTTAATGGAGCGGGCAGCACGTTGGGCAAATATGGGAATGGCCGAATGGCTGGAGGAAATGATGGGAGATAATACCTCCGCGCTACAAGAAATTATGCGTGTGATAAAAGGGCCGGATAAAAACAGAGGGCAAGATGAATAATATAAATTTTTATAATGTCATTAAACGCAGTTTTTTAATATTAACAGTAATTTTTCTAATAAGTGGTTGCAGTGATTCCATTTCCAATAATGAAAAACGCTTACAGGCAATTGCACAGGCCAAACCGGTTTATGCAAGTAATGCTATTCGTTTAAAAATGACTGCCGATGCGCAACTGAATGTTTTTAATAATATACCTAATAGCTGCACGATATTAATTGCTCAGGCGGAAAAACGCGAACAACTGGATAAATTACTGGCTAATCCCGTGTTGCTACGTAATTTATTTGCCGGCACCGGTGCAACAGAGCAGATATTACAGCTTGATAATTATGTGATGATGCCGGGACAATCCGTCTCTTTACATATTGATAGAGCAGAACAGGCACGTTATATCGCACTGATTGCCGGTTATTATCCTGCACCGAATAATATTCATATACGTGTGTTATCACTACCATTGCATCTTGAGCAGCACGGCTGGTGGAATAAATCCTGGAATGCTGAATTTGTTCCCATGAATATTGAGCTGACGTTGGGACGTTATGCCATTACCCGCAGTGACTTCTCCGCAGGTAACACTGGGGATGAGGTGATTTTCCCCGGACACGGCAATGACAGAAACTCGTTGAGGAAGTAACGTCATGTTTGAATATAAACCGATGTATTGGTATTCAGGATTGTATTTACAGCCGCAACACTTTCAAGCGCATGAGCTGCAACATGAATACTGGCAAGGGCGTTATCAGTTACTGACTCAACCTTATGCGTTTGGTGTGGTGAAATTAGCGTTCAATCTGGCTGCGTTAAGTGATGAAGTGCTCAGCGTCCATAACGCAGCGTTCATTTTCCCCGACGGTTGTTATGTGGATTGTGGTGTCAATGGTGTACTCAGTGCCCGATCATTACGTGATTGTTGGATGGTCCGCGAAAAACCGCAGCGCATTTATGTCGGCTTGCATATGTTCAGCCACAATCAGAGTAACGTCACCGGTATAACGGATAGCGGAAGTGTCGGTAATATTACCAGCCGTTGGGTGACATGGCCGCAAGAACAACATATGCGGGATGCTTTTGGTGAGGGACCGGAAGCAGAAGTACAACAACTTACCTATAACTTACGTTTTTTCCTGCACGATGAGATTGCACAAGCAACGGGTTATACCCTGTTGCCAGTGGGTCAACTGCATTGTACCGGTGACGGTATTGAATTGGACAATCGCTATCTGCCACCATGTTTGACGTTATATGCTGCGCCACAACTGGGGCAACGTATTGAGCAACTGTGCCAGGAGCTGACCGGGCGTGTCCATCAATTGGAAGAATTGAAACGTCCACAAACGCTGGAAGGGGAAGTTTATACCCAGGAAAAAAGCACACTCTTGCTGACATTGCGTACTCTGGCACGTTATGTCGTGCAATTACACCATTTCCAAGAGGCGCGGGATGTTCATCCCTTACAGATTTTTGGGTTATTACGTCAATTGATCAGCGAGCTTTCCTGTTTTACCGACAGTTGCTCTTTTTTAGGGCAGTGGAACGGGCGGGAAGAAATGCTGGAAAAATATCAGCATCTGAATCTGGCCCTGACTCTCGATAGTTGTGAACAGACAATGACTGATCTGCTCAACGCATTGGTGCTGGAGCCGAACACAGTTATTCCTCTGCAACAAGAAAGCCATGGTTATTATCATGCCGCATTCAATGTCGCGGGAGTTAGTGAACAGCAGCGGGTTTATCTGGTGCTGCGTTCTAACAGCTTTACTCATAGCGAACGTGAAATTCCTGACGATCGCTTGATTAAACTGGCCGCAGCAGAACAGATCGACGGCATTATTAATCGCGCTTTGCCCGGTGTGCGTTTGTATTATCAGGAAATTGCACCGCATGGTTTACCTAACCGGACAAATACACGTTATTTCCGGGTAGAAAATCGCGGGACACTGTGGCGGCAGGTAGAAGAGAGTGAACATGTGGCGGTGCACTGGGCTGATGCGCCAGACGATTTGCAGATAGAGATCGTTATAGTGAGAGCGTCATGATGCATTTGTTAGATTGTTACATTCCGGTATTCACTGGTGTGCTGCGCGTGATCCAACAGCAGGTAAATCAAGCCGAAGAGTTGCGGCAAACACTGTTAGCCGCGCTGACGCAGGCACAAAATAAAGCACGTCTGCATGGTTATGGATTGCAGGATATCGAAGAGGCAAATTTCGCTGTAGTGGTTTGGGCAGATGAAGCCATTTTATGCGCGGGTCAGAAAGAATTGAGTGTTTGGCGACAATCATCATTGCAGGCAGAGCTTTATAATGCCGAACTTGGTGGAAATACGTTTTTTGATCGTCTTGCCGCGTTGATACCGGATAATTACCAGGTTCGGTTAGTCTATATTTTTTGTTTGCTTTCTGGATTTTATGGCCGCTATGGCAAACATGACAATCTGGAATTGCATAATATTATCCAGCAGGAATTAGAGAATCTTCCTGATACTTTGCGTCGTTATATCTCTTTAGAAAATCATCGGTTAATGAATACATGCGATAATCTTCTGGAAAAAAGACGACCCAATAATGGATGGCGAGTTAAATTAA
Organism: Photorhabdus stackebrandtii; assembly: GCF_011189495.1. NCBI lineage: Bacteria > Pseudomonadati > Pseudomonadota > Gammaproteobacteria > Enterobacterales > Morganellaceae > Photorhabdus > Photorhabdus stackebrandtii. The sequence goes on along the minus strand of NZ_PUJV01000003.1, from coordinate 308,409 downwards.
TATTATTAATGTTATCTCTTACATCAATTTATATTTTCATCACCGTCTATTTATTGAATATTGGCCGATAAATTCGGAAATTAGACATGAAAAAGTTACTTTATGCCATTGGCTGGCTCAGCGTGATGGTTGTCTTTCTGCTACTCAGTTTAGCTATTGCAGTGGCACTTTCATGGCCGACAATAAGTGGCCTGTTATTGTTTCTTTTCCTATTACTGTTGTTATTACTACTGCGTGGAGTGATGGCATTTATACCGCAGATAGCAAATAAACTGCGCGGGATAAATAAATGCTGGCGGAAGGGAAATAACCGTCTGGAATATTTACTGTATCAGCACTGGTGGTGGGGAGGCCGTTTACAAAGCTGGCGCCGGTTCCGCTCACTGTTACACCGTAACGGATCTATGCCGCCGTGGTTTATGGTGGTGGGAGAGCGCGGTAATGGTAAACAGGGACTATTAGCTCACTGTAATGTGGTGCCAATGACAGGGAAGAATCTGCCGTTGCTTACAGAGAATACATTTACCTGTCGCTGGTGGTTTTTCCGCCGTGCCATGTACATGGTCGTTTCTGGTCGTTATACCGAAGGGCAATCTTTGTACCGGCAGGCATGGCTGCGTCTGATACGCTGGATCGCACAAGTACGTAATCCCGCTGGCGTATTGGTTTGCCTGTCAGTGGAGCAATTGCTAAAAAGCGACAACAGGGCACTGTATCTTGCAGCACGCAATGTGCGGGCGCAATTGGAGCCATTACAAATACGCCTGGAACGCCGCTTGCCGGTTTGGTTGATCCTCACACATAGTGAAACATTACCGGGTTTTAATCACTGGTGCGCACAACTATCGGTAGAACAACATGCTGAATTGCTGGGCAATTTTATTGAGCATCACACGGATAGTAATGTCACCGATGTGCTGGACAAAAGTATGAGTACTATTGTCAACGCCTTGAAAGCTATGCGCCTTAAACTGCTTAATCAGCAACGGCAACAACCGGAAGCTGAAGTGTTGGCGTTGCCGGAAACTGTTGCTCAACTGCAACCGGCACTGGGCTATTACCTGAGTGCATTATTTGATAATGATCATTATCTGGAGCATGGTCTGTTGCGTGGCATGTTTTTTACTGCGGAACATCAGGCAGAACCACAGCAAATTGAAGGCGTTTTCAGCCACCGTTTGTTGTGTGAATACCTGCCCGGGCAAGTGTACCGTAATGATGCCGTCTTGCTGACAGGTTGGCGAACATTGACCAAACGTGCGTTGATTATCATATTCAGTTTGATGCTGGTGTACGGAGCCGGTAACGCATTAGTGTCTACCTGGCGTGGTGTCATGCAGCTTGAAAATATCCATGAGGCAAACCCGCTTGAGCGCAGTTACTTGCGTTATCGGCAGATTGAGTATTGGTTGCAGGAAACCTTGTCACATCTGATTTTTTATCCGGTTACCCATACGATGGAACAACGTATGGCGAGGGACTATCAGAAACAAGCACCGGTCGGGGCATTCAACCCGGAGTCGGTAGTTACACACTTGCTTACGCGCTTTCATAACGCTGAAGTACCGCAAAAACGACTGTTGGCTTTACATTGGGCGCGTTTTATCAATATTGAACAAGCAATGGCACATGGCGCTACGCTGGAAACTTTGCAACGTATGCCAGCTTATTCCGCTTCACTGTTAAGCGGTGAAAATGATCCTTTATCAGCAGAACAGCGCATAGCTCTGCGTTTGGCACAATATCAACAGAACAACGCACAGCAGGAATTTGATCAATGGCGGAATGTATTGCAATCCTTACTAGAGGCTACCGGTAATTGGCAATGGCTTTTAGCCGACGAACAACCCGCTGGAACACGTTCGCTGACGCTGGCTGATTTCTGGCCACTGGCTGGCGATGATGCCACCAGAACTAACGCCCGTATTCGTGGCGTTTATACCCAGGCAGGTGAACGCAATATTCAGGCTACTCTGGATGAACTAGCACAAGCTCTTCACAGACCAGCGGTTTTTGTTCCTTTGCAGCGCTCGTTTCATCAACAGTATCAGAATCAGCGCCAGTCAGAATGGTTAGCATTCGCCCAGGTTATGCCACAAGCGGAAGAGTGGGTACGCGGCAAGAAAAACTGGAAAGCGCTGATATTGACAGCAGGTCAATATGATAGCCCCTATATCACCTTCTTAAAGCAGTTGGAGAGTGATTTATCCACGGTGGCACAGGAGGATCAGCAGTCTTGGTTGCAGACGCAGCAACGTTTATGGCAACTGCATGGTTATGTGCAAAAAAGCAACATGATGCAACGCGTCTCGTTGGGGAACATCTCTTTACGCCAGCGCATCATGTCATGGCTTGGCATTTCACCGCAGATCTCTGTGCAGCTGGATGACAACGCGCTGACACGCTATCGCGCCTACCGGCAGGCTGTACAGTTAAATAGCCAGCGTGCATTACTCAGTGATATGGAAACTGAGCTGTTGGTTAAAGATGCTCTGAGTAACGAGAAAGGCGAACTGGATGATAACGGCTTACGTACATTGTTTAACCGTTTTGCTTTGTGGCGTCATGAAACTGAAAGCCAACAGAATGAAGCTGTCAATGAAACTTTATGGCGACTCTATCAGGGCGATGCTCATCTGATACTGCGTTACGCCTTCTTAAGTGCCGCCAGCCGCTTGCAATCACAATGGGAAAGCAAAGTGATCTGGCCGATGGAAAAATTAAGCAGGCAGAAACTGTTTGATGGCCGGGAATTGAACGCGCGGTTGTATGAGTACAGCAATGCGTTTGTGCGGGATACCGCAGAGTATGCACTGGATATTCGTCCTGAGGGCATTAAACGCCAGGCAATAGAAGATGTGGTCTTTCCGTTTAACGATGATTTCATTTTCTATATCAATAACCTGATCCAGCCGAACGACATGCTTTCATCGACATCTGATATTCGTCGTCGCCTGCAAGAGAAACTCAACTTGTTGGAAAGTGAGCGTGAACTGGCGACTGAACAACAGGAACCGGAACAGGATCAATCGGCGGAGGTGATGATTACCAGCCAGCCAGCGACTGCCAATCGAGGAGCTCGGGTATTGCCGGTTGGCAGTTCAGTGACGCTGAGTTGTGATGATGGTGTACAGCAACTCAAAAGCATGAATTTCAATGACAGCAGGGCGCTGCACTGGAGTCCGGGCTCATGCAGCAAGGTACAGATTGAGGTGTATTTCCCCAACTTTACGCTAAGTAAAAGCTACGTTGGTACTGATGGTTTGCTGCAATTTATCCATGCCTTTTCCAGTGGTGAATTGACGCTGACGGCACAGGCATTCCCACGACAGCGCGATGAATTAAGTGCACTGGGTATTAATAACATCACCGTGCGCTATCAGATCAGCGGAGGGAAGGAAGTTTCAGCATTGTATCGGCAATGGCAGCAACATCAGCAGCAACAAACGGCGTTGTTGGAACAACGCAACCAACTGGATAGCCAGTTGTTAAATTTAAGTGAACCGGTAGTGGCGAAAGGAACCCTTTCTACGTTGCCGTTACAGATAGCCACATATTGGAATGAATTAAGGAAACCTAAAAGTGAGTAGTTATCTTAAACAGATCGTCAGTAAATTAACGGTGGAAGCGCGTCAGTGTCTTGATGAGGCCGCTAACCTGGCAGTACGGCGCACCCATCATGAAGTAGAAATTGAGCATCTGTTACTGGCTTTGTTTGAAAAACAGATGCCGATGATGGAACTCGTATGTCACCACGGTGGTATTGATGCTGTCACGTTACTGAATGTTTGTCAGCGATCACTGACGTTATTGCGCAGTGGTAATCATCGTCCTCCGGTACTTGCTACCAAATTGACAGAATGGATGGAGCAAAGCTGGATGTACGCCAGTACCCACTGGGGAGCATTGCAAATTACCCCTCAGGCGCTGATTGCGGCACTGATAATGAATCCGTCACTGCATCATTCACTCACATCGGAGCTACAACAGGCGTTACAGTGTAACACGGAGGCTATAGAAAAATGGCTGCGTACACAGGTATATAAAGAACCGCAGCACATTACAACTCCTGTCGGGGATAATACCCAATCCGCGCTGGTGCAATACACTCATCATCTGACGCAGGCGGCGCGTGATAGCAAACTGGATCCGGTTCTGGGTCGTGAGCGGGAGATTCGTCAGTTAATTGACGTGCTATTGCGTCGTCGCCAAAACAACCCGTTATTAACCGGTGAAGCAGGTGTCGGTAAAACAGCACTGATCGAGGGACTTGCTCAACGTATCGTTGATGGCCGTGTACCGGAAGTGCTGGCACAAGCTGAATTATTCACGCTGGATATGGGGTTATTACAAGCGGGTGCCAGCGTAAAAGGTGAGTTTGAAAGTCGTTTACAGAAATTATTGGATGAAGTGAAAGGGTATCCCACACCAGTGATTTTGTTTATTGATGAAGCCCATACTCTGATTGGCGCAGGCGGCCAGGCCGGGCAAAACGATGCAGCTAATTTGTTGAAGCCGGCATTGGCGCGTGGTGAATTGCGCGCTATCGCTGCAACCACGTGGGCGGAATATAAGAAGTATTTTGAGAAAGACGCAGCGTTAGCACGTCGTTTCCAGGTGATTAAAGTTGAAGAGCCTTCGATAGAACTGGCGACAGCCATGTTACGCGCCATGACGCCGGCGATGGAAAAACATCATGGTGTCAAAGTGCTTGCAGAAGCGGTGACAGAAGCCGTTGTATTATCCAGCCGTTATATCAATGGACGTCAATTGCCGGATAAATCGGTTAGTCTGTTGGATAGCGCTTGTGCCCGTGTTGCCGTTTCACAAACTGATGAACCGGCACCGATTGAAGATCTGCGTGCCATGCTGGCAAACATTGCCACCGAACAAGAAGCATTATCGCGTGAAGGTGGTCATGAAACCCAATTACAGAAGTTGGCACAGCGTCAAACCGAATTGCAGGTATCCCTAGAGAAAATTTTACCGGAATATCACGCTCAACGTCAGTTAGTGAGCGACATCCTTGCCTGTGAGGAACACGACGAACAGTTACCTGTGCTGCGTAAGGAACTGTGTCAGCGCCACCATCAGCATGCCTATGTATTTGACTGTGTTGATGCTGCCTGTGTCGCGGATATTGTTGCTGGCTGGACCGGGATACCTCTTGGCCGGATGGTGGAAAATGAACGCGATGTGTTGCGCCTGTTGGAAACGCGCCTTAGTCAGCGGGTAATGGGGCAAGATCATGCGCTTAGTCAGATAGCCCGTCAAATTCGAATTGCTAAAGCACAACTGGCTGATCCGGTAAAGCCGACCGGTGTATTTATGCTTGCCGGTCCTTCTGGTGTGGGTAAAACCGAGACTGCTTTGGCATTGGCTCATGAGTTGTATGGTGGTGAACATCATCTGATCACTATCAACATGTCGGAATATCAAGAAGCACATTCTGTTTCCGGTCTAAAAGGTTCTCCCCCAGGATATGTAGGTTATGGACAGGGGGGAGTACTGACTGAAGCGGTTCGCCATCAGCCCTACAGCGTGGTATTACTTGATGAGGTCGAGAAAGCGCACCCCGATGTACTGGAGCTGTTTTTCCAGGTGTTCGATAAAGGCATGATGGAAGATGCCGAAGGGCAGCAAATTAATTTCCGCAATACATTGATTATCCTGACCACAAATATTGCGTCGGACTTGGTGATGCGTGCAACGATGCAAGGCGTGAAAGTACAAGGGGAAATTCATCCGGCAACACTTGAAGATATTCAGGAAATTATCCGGCCGGAACTGCAACGTATCTTTACGCCTGCATTTTTAGGTCGCTTGCAGGTTATTCCTTATTTGCCGGTACATGGCGAAATTCTGCATGCCATTGTGCATCATAAACTGAATAAAGTTGTGATGCGTTATCGTCAAGCAACCCAATGCGAGTTGCACTATAACAATGCGCTGGTGGATTTTATTGCTGAAGGATGCCGGATCGCGGAAAGTGGTGCCCGTGAAATTGATAACCTGTTAACCCAGTTCGTTTTACCACTGTTATCAGACCAATTGCTGTTAGGAGATGCACCGGTGAATGAGGATGTATGCTTGGATGTTATCGAAGGCCAAATACAGTTATCGTAATAACAAAAGAAACTATTACCACTAAAACTATCAAGCATTATCAATTTAAGGTAAGAAGCTGCCTTCTCTGCTATTATTACCTTATAATGTAACATTTAGTGTTACGTATTATCTTGTGATGTAACATTCAATGCTGCATATTATCTTATGATGTAACATTCGGTGTTACGAAATGAGATCCTGATGAAAATGAAAAAGATAGTGGTCTTTTGGTTTATTTTTACGCTAGTCAATTTTGCGCTGGCACTGCTGAGTTTGCAAGTGCGTGATGTCTGGAGTCTGTCGTCATTGGTGTGGTTTCCGGCAGGCCTGCTACAAGGCATTTTTTGCGCCAGGGCACCACGGTACTGGCCTGTTTGGTTAATAACGGGTGCTCTGATTTCGCTAACAGCTAGCCAATGGTATGGCAGACCGGTGAACGTCTCGCTGATATTTTCTTGTATCAATGTGGTGATGTTGGTAGTGACAGGATTAGTCTGGCAATTTTTCTACGGTGTAATGTGGGCCCCGAAGCGGGCAAGTGACATCTTCAATCTGACAGTACTTTGCTCATTAAGCGGAATTATTGAGCGATTTATGGCCAAGTGGATACTGCATTTATTGGGTTACCCTATCGATATATCTATTTCATTACCGACTGTTATCGGCTCTGTGTTGAGTTATCTGCCGTTTACGTTTTTTGTTATTTCTTACATCACCTACAATAAAAGCCGGGTTGAAGACAGGAAAACCTATGGTTTATGGTTGGTGGCTGTGTTTGCCATGACAGCATTATTTACCAGCCCGCCACCTGAAACTGGGAAGATACATTGGCAAGGAGTAGCGCTCCTATTTTCCTTCGGCCTGCCGATGCTACTGGCGTTAAGAGGTGATTTACTGGTATTAAGCGGCTTTTTATCCTTATGTACGGTAGGTATCGTGAGCGCAACCATTTTTGGTTTTGGGCCATTCGCATCCCGATTAATGAGCATCCAACAGAACGTGCAAATTGCAGCATGGTACAGTACCGCATTTACCCTGCCTGCGTTGTTATGCTGTGGTTGTTTATATAACACAATCAATGTATTACATCGCCGTAAAGCGCATTTTTTGTTAATGAGTGCTATGTTGGAGCAAGAACAGGTCAATTGTTTTCGGTTAAGTGCCGATGGGCACCTGTATTGGCATCATGACGCGGCCTGGATGCGGTATGGAACAGCACCCACCTGCTGGTCGCAGTTAATGGCTTGGGTGCATACAGAAGATCGGCAGAAAATCGAACAACTTAAACGTTCCGTCTCGCGGATACCGCAGACGTTAAAAATTCGGATTGCTGATGGTAAAGGCGAATTTAACCCGGTGATTATCGCCTTGATCGTTCATGTAGGCGAAAATGCCGGCTTTATTGAAGGAACTATGCGTGAAATAGCGGATAGAAAGTAATATGGAGAAATTACCAATGCCGAGACAAGTCATTATTGCTGACGATCATCCAGTCTTTTTATTAGGACTACGCACCGTATTGGCAACATTACCCGAGAATTATCAGGTTGTGGGGGAGGCGCATGATGTGACTACACTTTTTTCTCTGCTGGAGGAAAAAGAGGCGGATATGCTGATTACGGACTTCAATATGCCGGGTGATAACCAAATCGACGGTTTGCGGATGATTAGTCGAATTCGTGAACAATATCCTAATTTGCCTGTTGTGGTGATCACGATGATCAGTGACCGGAAGATAATAGCTTCATTGATTGATTATAAAGTGAAAGCGATTTTGAACAAAAACAGTCTATCTCACGAGTTAGTGAAAGGATTGTACAGTACAACAGGGCACGATGAGCCTTATTTGAGCGAGCAATTTATTGAATCTCCGGACGAGGAAGTAGTAAAGGTGCTGACCGGCAAGGAGCTGGAAGTGATTAAATTATTAGGGCAAGGGTTGAGTGTGAATGATATTGCTGCACGTTTATACCGTACTAAGCAGACGATCAGCGCACAAAAAATCAGCGCAATGAAAAAACTGGGGTTAAATAATGAAGCAGCGCTTTATAATTATTTGCATCAGGTCGGACTGGGATTGTAATAATAGATGAAAGGCAATCGGAAAGGATCACGATGGTTAGCTGTATTGATACTCCTGTTGCCATTATCTGGACGGAGTCTCAATCTGTTTGAATACCGTAATGCGCAAGAGCTGCCTTCAGATGGACTACCGGTGGAGTTTTATTCGAATGTCGTCACTCAGGAATTTGCGCCATTACCCGCCAAAGAGCAAGGGATTCTGGTCCCACACTTTCCAACACTAAAAGTTGGCATTCTCTGCTGCATCGGTGCGCCATTGGTGATCCATCGTTGGGATGGCAAGTTGGAAGGGATTTACGCTGACTATCTGCGCCTGATTGAAACTGTATTAAAAAGGCCGGTGGAGGTACGGCTGTTTGGTAACTGGGAATCAGCCTATGCAGCATTACAGCGTGGAGATATTCAGTTGTTATCGCATTCTGCTTCACCCCAATCGGGAAATAGGAAGGATAACACTTACCCGATTCTGGTACAGCCGCGTGCCCTGATTGTGCGCAAAGAACAAGTCAATATGCCGTTTGCACAAATGAATATTATGGCAGCCCCAGGCAGTAACCCGAGCACCATTGAGCAATTACGTAAACATTACCGCAGTGTTTTGGTGGCGAAAAACCAACAGGAGGGAGTACAAGCAGTGTTAGATGGTGGCATCGATGCTTATCTGGACGGACAAAGCCAGGTGGCCTATTTGCTGGATTTTCGTCCGTTTACAAAGCTGACTTACCGTCGGGATATTTTTCAGGGAGAGCGGTATGATTTTCTTGCCCACAACGGCGATGGTATAGTTGAAACAATTAATCTCATCCTGACAGCTATTCCTCACGAAACCAGAAATAAGGTTTATCAACGTTGGGTTTCCGGGCTAGCTCTGGGTGACAACAACGACACCACAATCTTTTCGCCGCAAGAAAAAGCCTGGATTAAAAAAAATCCTGTAGTCAATGTCGCGATTAGCCGTACTGCGCCGCCTTACTCATTTCTGAATAAAGATGGGCAACTCGTTGGCCTGGATGTGGATATTTTACGTCTGCTGGGAGAGAAAAGTGGTATTACCTTTAATTTTATCCCGGCAGATGGCGCTGTGGGGGCTAAAAAACTGTTAAAAGATGGCGAAGCTCAAATGACTTCTTTGGTCAGTACACCAGAACGTCGTCGCTGGCTCTCTTTTAGTCATCCCTATGGCACTGTGGAATGGGGGATGATCACTCGCAATGAGCGTAATGCGCCCTATGAGTTTGAACAACTTAAACACCATCGGGTAGCAATTCTGCGCGGTCATGCTCTCCTGTCGACATTGAAGCAATATCCGGAGATCTTCGTCATGGAAGTTGATAGCGTGACGCAAGGTGTTGATATGGTGCTGGCCGGGGCAGCAGATGCAACTTTTGATAGCTTGATAAGTGCTGATTATCTGCAAGCAAGCCACTATGGTACCAATATTTCTATTCGGTTTTTTGAAGGCTCATTACAACCGGAACAATACGCCATCCTACCCGCTTATCCTCAATTGGTTGATATATTAAATAAAAGCATTGATGCATTACCGCCAAATGAGCTGCGGGTGTTGCGCCTGAAATGGTTATCTATGGGAAATGTGACACCCTATGCTGACAGTAAAATTTCTCCCTGGGCGAAATTGTGGGGAGGGGCGTTATTTGTCATTGCGTTGAGTTCGGCCTTTTGGGGGAGTTATCTTGCCCATCAGATCAGACGACGTAAAAAAGCGGAAAACAACTTACAGGATTTGCTGACGTATTGGGAAACACTATTTAATAACATGCCTACGCCAATGTTTGTCTGCGATCCGACCATGTGCGTTACGGCGGCGAACCTCTATTTCCGCCGCGAGATGAACACGCTCGGATCTGATGTGATTGGTCGTAGTCTCTTTTCTCTGCGCTTTTTAAAACCTGCCGATGAGCAAGACATCAGTATGATTTTTCTGCGTTGTCTGGAAGGGGCGCCTGCGCATTTTTCCGATCGTAGCATTGCCATCCAGGGGCAGGACAGAGATGTTTATTTGTGGCTTGAAAGTTACAGCAATACCGAAGGCGTTGTTCAGGGAATAATCGGTGGCTGGTTTGATGTGACCGAACGTAAATTGTTAGCGCAAGAACTGCGCCAGGAACGTGATAAGGCTGAACTTGCTAGTTTGGAGAAATCAGATTTTCTGGCACACATGAGCCATGAGATCCGCACTCCTTTACAAGCAATTATCGGTATTCTCGATCTGGAGGTAAAACAGCAAACTCTGCCATCTACGCCATTACATATCGCCTGGCACGCTGCAATGTCTTTACAGGGAATAATCGGTGATGTGCTGGATTTTTCCAAGATAGAATCTGGACGTATGGTGCTGAATTTAAAACCGGAATCATTGCAGGAAGTTCTGGGAAGTTGTGTAGTGGCTTTTAGTCATCGCGCTAAGGAAAAGGGGTTGTTTTTTGCCCGACAATTCGATTTACCGTCTGAATATTACCATCTACTGGATGCAACACGTGTAACTCAGGTAGTCAATAACTTACTGGGTAATGCGATTAAATTTACTGAACAGGGCGGTGTGCAAATCAGCGCCAGCTATCGGCATATTCCAGAGAGTAACCAAGATGAAATCACGCTGGTGGTTACAGATACCGGTTGTGGTGTCCCGGAAACCATGTATGAAGCTGTTTTGCTACCCTATGTACAAGTGACGCAAAACAGTGGTGGTAAAACCGGCACTGGGTTGGGGTTACCCATCTCGGTACAGTTAGTTGAATTAATGGGTGGTAGCCTGAAAATCACTGGTGCACCCGGTGGCGGCGCGCAGGTTACAGTAATGTTACCACTTATGCGCAGTGTTGTTGAGAAAGAAGCAGTAAGCGAAAAAACTGAGAATATTGAAGGGGAAATTCATGAATCGCTGAATATCTTGGTTGTTGATGACTTACCAGCCAATTTACAGGTGTTGTCGTTGCAGTTAGCCCCATCGGGTCATCGTGTTGTATTAGCTGAAAGCGGTGAACAGGCGATGAATCTGATTGAAGAGGGATATTTTGACCTCGTGCTGACGGATTGCCAGATGCCGGTGATGAATGGCTATGAACTGGCTAGATTATTGAGAAAACATGAGCGACTACGGCAATTACCGCCGTTTATTATTTTGGGGTGTACCGCGAACGCATTTTCTACTGAGCAAGCCCGTTGTCTGGACGCGGGAATGGATGGTGTATTGACCAAGCCGCTGGTGCAAAGCAAATTGCTGGCAGAAATCAACCGTTATTACCGACAGGTAAATGATGAAGTCACGTTACAGTTTGATGAGATTCAGGCGCTGGCCCAGCAAGATGTTGCTGTAGAGTACCAATTATTCAGTGCAGTGTGGCAAGGGATGTCGGAAGATATTGCAGAACTGAAACAATCGGAAAATCAACAAATACATGAAAAAGTCACGCACCATGCACACCGTATGAAAGGCGCTTTTGCTCTGCTGCAATATCAGCAAGGAATACGTATATGTCTGCGTATTGAAAAGGGTGAACGTTATGATGAGAAAACGATTGAGGTTTTGTTGACTCATGCGGAATATTTTCAGCAGCAGATAGAGCAGCAATTGGAAAAATTACAAGATATGAATCAAAGTGAATGACATAGCTTTTGGCGAAGAGTGGTTTTAATCTTTAATTAAATCATTTTTATGACTGAAGGATTAATCATGAATAAAACCAGAAGAAAATTATTTGCAACGCTTGGTGTTATGAGTATCAGTATGTCTTTTATCACACACTCAGGAGAGAAAAAAACACAAGTCATTAATAACATATTATCAAAACAAGAAATTGCCGAACATGAAAAATATATGCAGGAAGCAATAAAAGAAGCCATAAAGAACCCAAAGCATCCTTTTGGCGCTGTAATAGTTAATAGAAATAGCGGGGAAGTATTAAGTCGTGGTGTGAATATAGGTAGAAGTAATCCTATCCTGCATGGGGAAATTCAGGCAATAAATCATTATGTTACTCAATATGGCAACCAGGGATGGGAGAATGTTGCACTGTATACCACGGGAGAACCTTGTTCGATGTGCATGAGTGCCTTAGTTTGGATAGGAATCCGTGAAGTGATATGGGCAACATCTATCAGTGTTATTCGTAATGCAGGGATCCGTCAGATTGATATTTCTGCACATGAGATTGCAGAAAGAGCATCGTCATTTTACAGCCCGATAACTTTAGTCGGTGGGATCTTGGCAAATGAAACAGATAAATTGTTTCTTGAACGTAAGAGAGGTAATTAATTGAAGTCATTGGAAATAAAATCATTAAAAAATGTGGCAAGAATAACTTTAGAGGGCTCATAATTGAAGCCCTCTAATCGTTAATATGCAATACACAATAAAGTGAATATAAACTCACTATGCGACTAGCTGCAAGTAATATTAAAAATCATGGTATTAATTGCGGCGCGATATAACCAGCTTATCCTTAGGACGGTCCACCCAATCGGCAATCTTATTGTTGAAATTATCTGCCAGCAGATAAGATGGCGTTTTAGCTAACCAATCGGATAGTGAGATATCTTGGTAGATGCCGTTGTCCAGCACAACAAGCACTTTAAGATCCTCATTCCCAATATTCTCGATATAGTGACCAAATCCTTGTGGCACATAGCCGACGTCGGTCGGTTCATATTTTTCGGTTTGTGCGTGTCCGTGGGAACCAAACACCGTCATACGCCCTTTGCCTGAAATGTAGTATTGCCACTCATTAGCATTAGGATGCCAATGTAACTCACGTACTGCGCCAGGTTTGATTATCTCTATAATGCCGGTAATAGTTGTAGAAATAGGAAACTCCAGCGATGACACCTTATGAATACTCCCAGCGTCGTTTTCGAAGAATGGTTTTTTCTTCATAAGTTCATACCGGTGGGTGAGTGGTGCATTGTTCAGCCCTCCGTCGTTAACCGGCAAAGGAAGTTTTGGCGGTATAGCACCACCGACTATATAAGCTTCTCCCTGTTTGATTTTAGAAAAAACCTCTGCCGACATATTGACACTTTTTTCCAGCACTTCTTTCGGTATATGCGTCACCCAATCAGTGATACTGAAAGTTCCAAACTCTGAAAAATGTCCGTCATCGAAAGTCAGCACAAAATGTGCACCATCCTCAAGTGCCTGAATAGAATGACCGTGTCCTTTAGGAAAATACCACACATCACCGGGGCCAAAATCTGCCACTTCACATTTACCCTCCGGATCAATAATGGTAATACGTGCATGGCCTTCAAGCATAAATGCCCATTCAGCGGCAATAGCATGCCAATGGAGTTCTCGTACACCACCAGGTTCAAGCTTCATATCAACACCGGCAATACCTTTGGATATCGGGAATTGCTCTACCGTGGCTTCGCGTGCCCATCCATATTCCAATACACGTTTTTTACTGTTTGTGAATTTATATTTATATAAGCTTTTGGCATTTCCTGGCAATTTATTGTCAGGTGAGACAAGATTACGCTGGTCATCAGCAACAGCGGATTTAATCATACTGCCCATAACACTGGCTGCTGCTGCGCTAACTGCGGATGCCTTCAAGATATCACGACGCGAGAACATATTGCTTTCTCCAAATAATAGATACCTGCAAGAATGGTTGCAAGCTGATGTATATCAATCTGATTTTTTAAATTAACCGTTGTCACGAGAGGAAAAAATCAAAGGTGACTTATTAATCATAGTAAAGAAATGAATTTTAGAATAAGGAAAAAAGTTTATTTGTAGTGTTACCAAGTAAGGAGTAGGAGAATTGGATTAATAAGTTTAATCATGTTTTATATCCTGACGTTATTAAATGCAAATAAAATTCCCATAGGGGAATTAATTTATTGTAACGAATTAAACACAGTTATCTGTTGTGTTGGTCATTGGAAATGTGTCGTAAAACATATGGTTTACAACATATACCCCATCTATTGATATATCCACATACAAATCTGACCACTCCATCAGATACAATGGAAGCGGAAGGTGAGTATGAACAGTATGTGATCTAGAAGTAACAATTATTATTGGCAAAAACAGGGGATTGAACTAAACTCAAATTTTACTTTTGTGAGAGGAAGTTAACTATGTCTGAGACCCGTTTTTCTGAATCGTTAAACCTGAAATCTCACTGGATGCCATTCAGTGCTAACCGAAATTTCCACCGCGATCCGCGTTTTATCGTTGCTGCCGAAGGACAATGGCTAAAGGACGATAAAGGACGTCAGATTTATGACAGCCTGTCCGGTCTTTGGAGCTGTGGAGCTGGCCATACCCGGACAGAAATTCAGAAAGCTGTCGCTACTCAATTGAGCACGCTTGATTATTCGCCGGGTTTTCAATTCGGTCATCCCTTGTCGTTTCAACTGGCAGAAAAAATTGTCAGTTTGACACCCGGTGATCTTAATCACGTCTTTTTCACCAGTTCAGGTTCTGAGTCTGTAGACACCGCAGTCAAAATGGCGCGAGCCTACTGGCGTGTGAAAGGCCAGCCCGCGAAAACCAAGTTGATTGGTCGTACACTTGGCTATCATGGTGTCAATATTGCTGGCACCAGTTTGGGGGGAATTGGTAGCAACCGCAAAATGTTCGGACAGTTGATGGACGTAGATCACTTACCCCATACGCTACAGACTGGTATGACGTTTACGCCAGGTATGGCGGAAACCGGCGGCGTGGAGTTAGCCAATGAGATGCTCAAATTGATCGAACTGCATGATGCTTCAAACATCGCGGCGGTTATTATCGAACCGGTATGCGGTTCCGCCGGTGCGATTATTCCTCCCAAAGGGTATCTACAGCGTCTGCGAGAAATTTGCGATCAGCATAATATTTTGTTGATTTTTGACGAGGTTATTACCGGATTTGGGCGCATGGGGCGCTGGACCGGTGCTGAATATTTTGGTGTGACACCAGATATTCTTAACTTTGCCAAACAAATTACTAATGGTGCCATTCCTCTGGGAGGCGTAGTGGCAAGCAGTGAAATTTATGAAGCCTTTATGTCTCAGCCATTACCGGAACACTTGGTGGAATTTAGTCATGGTTATACCTATTCGGCACACCCTGTAGCCTGTGCCGCTGGGTTGGCAACCTTGGATCTGATGGATAAAGACCATCTCATCCAGCGTTCTGCCGAGCTTGCTCCTCATTTCGAAACAGCCCTTCATGCTCTCAAAGGCTGTCCAAACGTGACTGACATCCGCAACTGTGGCTTGGTAGGGGCAATTCAGTTGGCTGCCCGTGACGGTGATGCCGCTGTGCGTCCTTTTGATGCCAGCATAGCGCTTTGGAAAGCTGGTTTTTACGTACGTTTTGGCGGAGATACGCTGCAATTCGGGCCTATGTTCAACGCGGAAAGGGCAGATTTGGATCGTCTCTTTGACGCTGTTGGCGAAACATTGCATCACATTAGCTGATGAAAAAACGTGTATGAATACGGTAGCCATGTCATCAAAAGAGATGGCTATCTTTTCAATCATGTTGTGTATCTATAATACAGATAAGGGAGAAACTCATGATTGTACTTATCAACGATCATGAGTTTGGTGAATATACAAATATCGTTACCTGTGATAAACAAGGAGTATTTATGAAAATATTAAATATTATAATCTTATCTATATCGACTATGATAGCTTCTAATTCTTTAGCTAATGAGATTAGAGCAAGGGATTTAGGCATTCCTTTCTCTGGAGTAACGGGGAAATATAATGCAATTACAGATGTTAATGGTGTAGAAGTTGGCTATTCAACCATAATAGAAGGCGATGGAAAGCTAGAGATTGGGAAAGGTCCAATAAGAACAGGCGTGACAGCTATATTGCCAAGAGGAAAGAAATTTAGCCCTGTATTTTCGAGTATATTTTCTTTAAATGGAAATGGAGATATGACAGGAAATCAATGGGTCAAAGAAAGTGGTTTTTTAGAAACACCAATATTAATAACCAACACTCATAGTGTTGGTGTTGTTAGAGACTCAACAATTAGTTGGATGATTGATAATCATCTAACCGCACCACTAAAAGATGATTTATTTTGGTTATTGCCTGTGGTTGCAGAAACATGGGATGGAATATTAAATGATATAAACGGTATGCATGTAAAAAAAGAACATGTATATAATGCGTTAAATAGTGCCAAATCAGGAGCGATAGAAGAAGGTAATGTCGGCGGAGGAACGGGAATGAACCTGTTTAAATTTAAGGGAGGCACAGGTACTTCATCAAGAACTCTAGATAAAAAAGATGGAGGATATACTATTGGGGTTCTTGTTCAAGGCAACTTTGGTGATAGGGATGACTTGATTATTTCGGGAATTCCAGTTGGTAAAGAAATAAAGGATCTTAAGCCAATATATCATGGAGACAATAAAAAAATAAAGGATGCTGGTTCTATAATAGCAGTAGTGGCCACAGATGCACCATTAGCTCCTCACCAATTAGAAAAAATAGCTAAAAGAGTATCTCTTGGGCTTGCAAAAGTAGGTGGTGTAGCCAGGAATACCAGCGGTGAGATATTTATTGCATTTTCAACTGCAAATCATGATGCATTCTCCAGAGAGGATGCAAGGACAATAAAAATACTACCAAATGACAAACTAGATCCTTTGTATGAGGCGACCATAAATGCAACAGAAGAAGCAATAATTAATGCTATGATCGCAGCCAAAAAAATGGTTGGGAGAAATGGTAATACTTCATATTCTATTCCTAAAGATAGGGTTAAAGAAATATTAAAAAAATATAATATAATCAATACCTGAAATGTATTAGTAGATGACCCATTAATAGCAGCAAACTTAAAATCTGCTACTCAGCAAGAACTTCTATACTATTTTGGCAAGAAAGAGATTGTTACCAAGATTTCGGTGACAATCTCATGCAACATTATAGTCCTAAAAATTCAATATCTTGAGTGCGTAGGAGGGAAAGGGGGCTACCTTGGTTTTATTTGCCGAACATCCCCTGTAAGTTATCATGGGGCTTAATTAGTGGAGAGCGAAAATTAAAGCAACTTCATCATCTATGATGGCCCAGAATTAATTTAACATAATATACATTATGCGAACAATTGTTGTAGTAGCAAAGTTGTAATGTCCGCTCTAGGCTTAATCGTGAATTAATACAAATTGATGGCTGTGACCATCATTGGTTTGAAAATCGAGAGCCAGCCTGTACAGCCTTGGTTTACATCGATGACGCGACGAGTCGCTTAATGCAATTACGGTTTGTAAAATCGGAATTTCGGCTGGTTAATCGGATTGGTTCTTTTTCGGTTCAAAATCCAAATCAACCTCATATATTTTTCGTCTAGCCATCACTTCTATGGGCTTCTCAATTCGTCTAACATCTGTCAGTTCCCACTGCCGAAGTTCTTTGCGATCTAGTCCGGTCCCGCATGATTTCATAGGATCCAAACCTGAACCGCGTAGCGTCCGGGCATGAAGAATTAGTCAAGGCAATTTCAGATTATGAGCAACAGATGCGCACATATTCTAATAAGATCGTTGGGATTTCTCTGCGCAGCGCACAAAACGCTGTAGAACATTTTGCAATTCCGCCGTTAAAACAACGGTGTTTAAGCAGAAAACGCAATATATAAAAAAAGAAATGAAGGTAAGTTATCCGCCACCAGTACATATATCATACTGGTGGCTTCATTTAACTAATTATTAAATTTTAATCCAAGGATAAGCATCAGATGTTCCAGCGCCATCTGGTGCAGTGCCCCTATTCCACCATTTAGCTTCCCAGTTTTGGTCTTTCCAGCTGACTCTATCACCAGCCTTATATTCCTTGTTTGTATCCCATGCCGGGTAATCACCACCCTTACCTTTATCACCCGGATCAACATTGATGCCTTTGAAGTAGAATGGTGTCATATCTATTTTTTTCGTGATTAACTCACACCCAAGGCCTTCCCTGGCTGCATTCACTAATAAGCCACGGTCTTGATCCGCAGTCCATGTAAATATTCCCCCCAGATTATTTTCCAGTACATATTGAGCCTTAGACTTAACAGAGCGAGGGGTATCAATAGAAATGAATAACTTACTTTCCTTATTGTAGAGATAATCAGCGTCTGCTATATCATCAGTACAAAAATCAAAATTATTTCTCCCCTTTTTACTTTCCAAATCCAGATAATTATATATAGTGTCGTACCATTCTGTTGTTCCTGATTCAAATGAGCCAGTTGTCGTAATTTTTGGCTCCTTTTTCGGAATATAACCCGGATCATAACTGCCGGATAATGGAGAGTAACTATCAATAACCGCATTTCTGGCATTACGCGAGTATGCAGCATAACCAATATTAATTGCAGATGCAGGTACTCCGATACTCAGTAAATATTCAACTGCTTTTTCTACACTATTATTTTCACCTCCAGGATAATCACGAAGATTCGTGTGATGCATCAGTTTTTTGGCCCACGGAGTACCAAAGAAATCATAAGTCATAACATTAATACCATAGAGTCCCGCCTTTAGTAATTCGGGTATTTTTGATTTTTCCATTTTTTCTGGCACCGCGGAACAAGCTATACTTATTTTTACATCCGAGCGCCCCGCTTCTTTAAAAGCAGTGGTTAAGTCTCGAATTAAACTAACATAATAATCTCCATCGTCTGGAGCATAAATATTACCGTCATTCCCGGCAACACCAGGGTACTCCCAGTCAATATCAATTTCGGTAAACATAGGGAAACGTCGGAATATATCAACCAGACTCGAACAGAAATAGGATTTCAGTGTTTCGTCTCTGACCATATTATAAAAGCCATTACTCATGGTCCAACCACCAACACTGAATGACATAATAAGGTCATGGCCCTGGACCTTTGCAGCCTGTTGAATCTTAGCCAATCCACCTAATACGCCCATACTTTTAGATTGCTCAAAATCCCTTGGCATTTGGATATCTTGCCAACCAGAATAAGTACAATTCTGATAAGACTGGCAATCACCCCATGCATCTGTAAATGTGACTTCACCGTTATTGGTACGGGAAAATAATGGTGCTTGTTCTTTAATCTGTTGCTTCTTTTCACCTTCATCACCCAATATTCCACAGAAACCAATAACTAATTTATCATAAGCAAAAGGATTATCTAAAAGGTGCTGTAAATCTATTCCTCTACCACGACTGGCGGGATCTTGATTTCCTTGTAATCTACCATCATATTGAGACCAATCTGTATAATAGCCAAAAACTTTAGGCTTATTTCGTGTGTCATATTTATTATAAACCGGTAATGCAACCCTCCCTGATGTGTAACTGAAATTTATTGTTTCAGTTGCTGGATTGAAATTATCTATTTTATAAGACTGTTCACTAAGAGAATCTGTCTGGATTATTTTTGACATAAAATCACCTCGACTAGATATCAATTTATTTTTCGATGAACATTCAAATTATTTTACTTCACGTAGTAACACAATTACATTCTAGTCTGTATTCTTAGGAAAACAAATAATTGCTATTTGTTTGATTGTCAATGATCAACTTAATTTTATGTCAACACATTGGACATTATCATCTATTTATTATAATTCGGTAAAATCAAAAGCAATAATATCAAATTGAAAACATATTATATCTTTATTGTTATAATCATCAATATTAATGAATTTTTGTAAATTAATTTTTACGATTAATTTATTTTGATTTCATTCTCAAGTAACTATTTTTTTATTTTATACCTATACTAACTTGTATCATTAAGGGTATTTGTTTCTTTAATTTATTATTATCACTCTTATATATGGAGATTAAAATGAAATCTAAAGATGTTCAGCCAACTATTATTATTAATAATAATAACGTTATCGCTCTGGAAGACATCTATAATATTGCTATAAAACAAAAAAAAGTAGAAATATCAAAGGATATCATTGAGCTTTTGAGCCGTGGTCGTGAAAAATTAGAGGAAAAATTAAATTCTGGAGAGGTTATATACGGGATTAATACAGGGTTTGGCGGGAATGCTAATTTAGTTGTGCCATTTGATAAGATCTCAGAGCATCAGAAAAATTTGTTGACTTTTCTTTCTGCCGGCACTGGGGATTTTATGTCCAAAACTTGTATTAAAGCGTCACAATTTACTATGTTACTTTCCGTTTGCAAAGGTTGGTCTGCAACCAGGCCAATTGTCGCTCAAACGATAGCCGATCATATTAATCATGATATTGTTCCTCTGGTTCCTCGCTATGGTTCAGTCGGCGCAAGCGGTGATTTGGTTCCTTTATCTTATATCGCGCGCGCATTATGTGGCATTGGTAAAGTTTATTATATGGGAGAAGAAATTAGCGCGGCTGAAGCAATTAAACATGCAGGGTTAACGCCATTATCATTAGAAGCAAAAGAAGGTCTTGCCCTCATTAATGGCACCAGGGTAATGTCAGGCATCAGCGCAATTGCTGTTATTAAACTGGAAAAACTATTTAAAGCAGCAATCTCTGCTATAGCTCTAGCTGTTGAAGCATTACTTGCGTCTCATGAGCATTATGATGCCCGAATTCAGCAAGTAAAAAATCACCCCGGCCAGAAAGCAGTAGCAAGTGCATTACGTAATTTATTGGCAGGTTCGACACAGATTAATTTATTATCAGGGATTAAAGAACAGGCAAATAAAGTTTGTCGTCACCAAGAAGTTACCCAACTAAATGATACCTTACAGGAAGTTTATTCAATTCGCTGTGCACCACAAATATTAGGCATAGTGCCAGAATCTTTAGCCTCAGCCCGAAAAATATTAGAGCGGGAAGTTATCTCTGCGAATGATAACCCACTGGTAGATCCAGAAAATGGCGATGTTCTGCATGGTGGGAATTTTATGGGACAATATGTCGCCCGGACAATGGATGCATTAAAACTGGATATCGCTTTAGTTGCCAATCACCTCCATGCGATTGTGGCACTTATGATGGATAACCGTTTTTCTCGTGGGTTACCCAATTCACTTAGCCCAACTCCTGGCATGTATCAAGGTTTTAAAGGTGTCCAGCTTTCTCAAACCGCTTTAGTTGCTGCAATTCGCCATGATTGTGCTGCATCCGGTATTCATACCCTCGCGACAGAACAATATAACCAGGATATTGTCAGTTTGGGATTACATGCTGCACAAGATGTTTTAGAAATGGAGCAGAAATTACGCAATATTGTATCAATGACAATTTTGGTAGTTTGTCAGGCAATTTATCTGCGTGGCAATATTAGTCAAATTGCGCCTGAAACAGCGAAATTTTACCATGCGGTACGTGAAATCTGCCCTCCTCTGGTAACCGATCGTGCATTGGATTCGGATATAATCCGAATTGCGGATGCAATTATTAATGATCAACTCCCACTACCAGAGATTCTTCTGGAAGAATAAAAAGAAAATGACTGAAAATTTTCAATGAGTTCTTGACTAAAAATGCAGAACCCCATTTACTGCAATAAAAACAGTATTAGTAAACAAGGGGTTTTGTATGATTATCTTTGTAACAGGAGCAACATCAGGTTTTGGTGAAGCGATCACCCGAAAATTTATCCAAAATGGCGCTAAAGTTATTGGAGCTGGCCGCCGTAAAGCACGATTAGAAAAATTAAAAGTTGAACTGGGTGAAGATTTCTACGCTGTTCAACTTGATGTGACTGATCGGGCTGCGATCAACCAGGTTATTCAACAATTACCAGAGTCACTTCGTAATATTGATGTTTTGGTTAATAACGCAGGTTTGGCGCTTGGATTGGAACCCGCGTATCTGGCTAATCAAAGTGATTGGGAAATAATGATTGATACCAATGCTAAAGGAGTTGTGAATATGACCCATGCCCTGCTGCCTGAAATGGTGGAAAAAAATCATGGGCATATTATTAACATCGGTTCTACCGCTGCGAATTGGCCATACTCAGGTGGGAATGTTTATGGCGCAACTAAAGCCTTCGTCAAACAGTTTAGTCTGGGCTTACGGGCAGATTTACAGGGAAAAAATATCCGTGTCACTGATATAGAACCTGGTTTAGTTGGCGGTACCGAGTTTTCTTTAGTCCGCTTTAAAGGTGACAATGATAAAGTGGATAAAACCTACGATGGAGCTCAGGCATTAACAGCCGAAGATGTCGCAGAAGCTGTTTTTTGGGTTGCCAATTTACCTGCACATGTCAACATTAATACATTGGAAATGATGCCGGTTTGTCAGTCATTTGCCGGGCTTAGTGTGCATAGAAATATATAATCACATTCTTCTTGATAATTTGTTGAATATCTTCATGCTATCTTATAATTTATCTATCTGATAATTTCCTATGTGCCATCGAATTTGGCTCCACTCTCTTTCAAGAGGATAAAAGATGAATTTTTGTAATTCTTTGATATTAAAAGCTATGCCCGCTATCGCTCTGGCCATTCCTTTGTTATGGCAAGCGCCGGCACTGGCGGCAACCTGCTCTTCCGGGGGGACCTGCGTCACAGTAAATGGCAGCGGAGATACTGCGCTAAGTAAAGAAGCGGCCCGTCAAAGTAAAGAGCAATGGGATGAAACCAAGAATCTTCGTACCAAAGTTAATAAACGTGCCGAGAAGGAATTTGATAAGTTCGATAAAGCAATTGATGCTCGCGACGCATGTATGAAAAGTACCAATATCAATGCTTATTGGGAACCCAATACCGAACGTTGCTTAGACAGCAATACTGGTATGCCTATCAGACCGTAATATAAGGTGATGATAATGAAGATGAAAAAAGCACTTTTATTCAGTGCGTTGATCGTTACTGTATCTCCATTTACGCTTGCTGCACAAGCTTCATGCGAAAGTGTGAAAGAGCAGATTGCACAGAAAATTATCCATAATGGTGTGCCAGAATCTGGCTTTAAATTGGAAATTATTCCTAATGACCAAACCGAACAAGCCGGTGGTAAGATTGTTGGTCATTGTGAAAATAATACCAAAAAGATTGTGTATACCCGGCAAGGAAGCCAATCCACAACCCCGTCAGTCACAGAATAAACCTTTATTGTTTTTCTGGGGGATACGCGGAATTCAGAGAAAATATTACACAAATACTTTCCAATCTAAATAGTGGTCGAGGCTGCACGCCTTCGACCTTTAATTTAATTAGCCATCCCACCTGTTAATCTTACCAGTCAGGCTGGTATTTCATTAATACAGAACCGCTATCCTCTCAAATAGAAAACAGCCGATCACCAGCTGCTTATCCAAATTTCGCCTTACGCCAAGTAATCCTGTTTTCTTATTTAGTGATCAAACATCACAGTCACGATATTTGTCAATTTTGCCTATCCAATATTACTTTACAACTTGTTTTAATAGAGTGGAAATATCCAGATAGCAGGATAGATCTTTTTCTTCCGGGCGTAAAATATAAGGGATTTCACCTAATTGTGGTGCATTAATGTGACGGCGTAACCTATCCATGATTTTCGCATAATGCGATATACCAGGATTAATTCTATTTGCTACCCATCCAATTAACTGCAATCCATCATTTATGATCGCCTGCGCGGTTAAAATTGAGTGGTTTACACAGCCAGGTTGAATGCCTACTACTAAAATGACTGGAATTTTTTCCCGAATCACCCAATCAAAATAAAAAGTTTCATCATTCAGCAACATACGCCAACCATCGTTACCTTCAATAATAACGCAATCTGCTTTATTGCTAAGATTATTTAATCCTTGTTTCATCTGATCGAAATCAACCTGGTTTTCTTCATAGTAACTGTTTTTCCAGATAACGGGGTTAATTTCTTCATATTTAAATTGAATGGGAGAAGATTTTTGCAAAATCACACCATCTCGATTACGCATTCCTTCTTCTGTTTCATACCCTTCTGTAGCTATAGGTTTATAACCTACGGCCGTTTTTCCGTCACGATTAAAAACTTGTAATAAGGCGCGGGTAACAACTGTTTTACCTATATTGGTATCTGTCCCCGTAACAAATAGGTGAGTTAACATAAATTCTGTTTTCCATAATGACAGATAAAATCCAGCTAATGAGCACTTAAGTTTAAAGGGGGCGGCTATAAGGGGGATTGCGTTAGCTCAATGTTTTGTTTAATTATTGCATAAATTGAGTAAGAAAAATTTATATAAAACAAATAGTACCACCAAAGAACGTTTGTCAGGTCTATTATCCTTTCATTAAATTGACCAACAATGAACCATCATATAAAGCTTTTTTTACTGATGACACCGCAGATAATGTTCCTGAGTTATTGAATTTGGTTGCAACCAACTCAACCTGTTTACTGTAAGCAGGCAAAGCGTGTCGTTGAATGCATCCATTAATGACAGGATATAAAATTTGCTGTGAAGCATTAAGTGGAGAACCAATCAGAATTTTTTCCGGGTTAAATAGATTCACCATAATTGCGATAATACGACCAATTTTTACCCCTATATCACGGATAATATCTATAGCTAGAGTATCACCGTTATTTGCCGCTTGACAAAATGATTCAATAGTCAGTGGTTCACAGTTCAGTAAAGAATCTGGCATCGTTATTAACTGCTGCCTGACTCTGGATAAAATGTGACTAATCCCTGCAACTGTTTCCAGACAGCCCAGGTTACCGCAAGAGCAGCGTTCACCATCAGGTTCAGCCTGAATATGCCCTATTTCCATAACACTATCATCGCCTGCATGTAATGTTTGTCCTGCAATGATAACGCCAACCCCAACATGTTCATCAATAACAACCTGGATAATATTCTGACAATTTTTTGCCGCACCATATAATAATTCAGCCATCGTCCAGGATGTGATTTCATGTTGGAGAAATACCGGCAATCCGGTACGACGATGCAGATATTCCCCTATTGACAATTCTTTAACCTGATAATAAGGAAAATTGCGGATTAGACCTTTAGTCGGATCTACAATCGCATTTACAGTTATGCTAATTGCCGTCAGACGTTCAAGGCGAGAGTGATAACGATTGAAAAATGCGTCAATCTCATCAGTAATACGGTCCAAAAAGGACTTTTTATTGCTGGCAGGTAATGGTAAAACATCTTCAACAATTAATTTGCTGCTTAGATCACGAAGGCCCAATATTAAATTTCCCAGGCTAATATTAACACACAAGAAATGCCAGCTTGCAGAATCAAGTTTCAGTCCGGTCGCCGGGCGTCCTCTGAATCCAAAATCCAGAAATTCTGTTTCCATTACTAAATGTGTCTCGACCAATTCCCGAACAATCTTAGTAATACTGGCTGGGGCAAGTTGTGCTCTTTTAGATAGCTCAATACGGGAAATTGGGCCATATTGATCAATTAACCGATAAACAGCACCAATATTAGTCTGTTTTATTTGATCAATATGACCTGGTTGTCCATCCATACTCACCCTTTTGCTCTTTAATTAATTTGTGCTTCGAAATAATTGTTGGCTGATTATGTCGATGTTTTAGGCAAAAGGTATCATTCTTTCAATCAATATGTGATATTAAACACGAAATTTAGCTGATTCTTACTCATTTTTCCCATTCAGGATATTAGATATGAGTAGTCTTGTCAGTCTATCTGCCGCGGCTGATACTGGTCGGCTTTTATGATTGACTAACCAAACCTCAGAGAAAGATCGGTTATCAGCTAATGGAATATACTGAACACCATCAACTTTCATACGGGTAAAAGATTCAGTCACGACGCTGATTCCTAATCCGGCAGAGACAAGGCCAAGAATAGTCATTGCCTCTCCTGCTTCCTGTGAAATCATCGGTGTCACACCCGCCTGAGTAAGTAAGGTGATAATTTCATCATACAAAGCAGTTCCAACTTCACGCTCAAAAAATACCAGCGGATAGCCCGCCAACATTTCGAGTTTTATCCCCTGTTGGGTATATTCTAATAAAGGGTGTCCATCATAAACAGCAAGCATAAAAGATTCACGAAATAATAGCCGATGCTCCAGATTATCCGGTAATTGCGTATTACGCATTATCCCTATATCTAACCGTCCAGTCAGCAACGGAGCAATTTGACGCTTGGTATTCATTTGATGCATATGAATAGATACCTCCGGGTATCGTTCGCGGAATTGCCGTAAACTCAACGTGACTTTATGCATAAAAGGTGTTGTGGAGGTGAAACCAATAGATATTTCACCTAATTCTCCTTTCTGCATTCTTGCTGCTTTTGTCGCTGCAGCATCAACCTGAGCCAGAATCTGATAAGCCTCTTCCAGAAACATGTTACCTGCCGGGGTCAGACTTACATTTCGGTTATTACGTTCTAATAACTGTGCGTTTATACTATTTTCAAGTGACTGAATTTGTTGACTTAATGGAGGCTGTGAAATATTAAGCCGTTCTGCTGCATGACCAAAATGTAATTCCTCTGCAACTGCAACAAAATAACGTAAGTGCCGTAATTCGATAGCCATAATCACCTTTGAGATCTAATACATATCATTATGAATTATTAATATATTAGACAAAATATTTTGCAATTCATATGCTTGATCTACATCAAAACGCAAGTTACTTATTATGAGTTAAGTAAGGAAATCATGTGAGCACCACCCGTAGCATCAGCGAAAGCCCAACTCCCGATAATAATCTTGTCCAGGATATTCAAAATAAGAAAGATTATATTCAGAAGGCAGATCCTTTATATATCAGAGTGACGTTGTCACTCTTTACCGTAGGATTAGCAACATTTGCCCTGCTCTACTTTGTTCAACCAATTTTACCTATATTATCTGAAGATTTTGGTGTTTCTCCGGCCACCAGCAGTTTATCTTTATCGCTTTCGACTGGTATGTTGGCATTGGGGTTATTGATAACCGGTCCTCTGTCTGATGCCATTGGCCGTAAAAATGTTATGGTAACCGCGTTATCTGCCGCCGCATTTTTCACTTTACTCAGTGCATTTATGACTCATTGGCATGGCATTTTGATTGTGCGTACTCTGGTTGGTTTATCCCTCAGTGGCGTAGCAGCTGTTGCAATGACTTATCTTAGTGAGGAGATTCATCCTCACTTTGTTGCTTTATCAATGGGGCTTTATATCAGCGGTAATGCTATTGGTGGAATGAGTGGACGATTAATATCAGGAGTGATAACTGATCACTTCTCATGGCGGGTTTCTGTCATCGTATTAGGCTTATTTGCCTTAATTGCTGCAATTATGTTTTGTCGTATGTTACCTGAATCCCGTCATTTTCGGCCAAGTTCCCTTAAACCTAAACCTTTATTGATCAATCTAAGATTACATTTTCGTGATAAAGGGTTGCCGTTATTATTTTTTGAAGCATTTTTGCTCATGGGTAGTTTTATTACGGTGTTTAATTATATCAGTTATCGTTTATTGGACTCCCCCTATCATTTTAGTCAATCAACTGTTGGTATGTTATCCATTGTCTATTTGGCCGGTACATACAGCGCATCTAAAATGGGTAGATTAACAAGTCAATATGGATTTGGAAAAATGCTGATAGTAACGATTAGTATGATGCTAATTGGTATTCTTATTACTATGCTGTCCTCTATTGTGATGATTATGATTGGGATGATCATACTTACTTCCGGTTTCTTTGCCGCACACGCTGTCGCCAGCAGTTGGGTTGGCCGTCGCGCTCGCCGGGCCAAAGCACAGGCGTCATCTCTTTATCTCTTTTGTTATTACGCCGGCTCAAGTGTAGCGGGTACTTTTGGCGGAATATTCTGGCTGCAATTGGGTTGGAATGGGGTTGTTTTATTTACTACCATTCTTATCCTTTTCGCCCTGCTTTTGGGGATTAAGCTCGCTAAGTTCTCTGAGACAAAATAATCAAAAACAACGCTTGAATTGCGGATTATGCTGGAAAAAGAAAAGGAGAATGAGGTAGTTAAGGAAACCAGTTTATAAGGCGAGTCCTCTTTTGGGTGTATTGACTGGGGTTTGTGGCGTAACGGAACAGTAAACGCCGTTAAGTGGTCAATTTAAATAGCCAAAACTAGTAAAATTAAACTGTTACTCCTGATTGAATTATTTGTTCTCACCCTCCGAGGCTGACTATGGTAAGTATCAATAATTAGTCTAACCAAATTGACCAGACCAACAAAAATGGTATACTTAAAAGTGTGTATAACAAGAGGTCATTTTATGGAAAAGATTAACATCTACGACGCGAAAACTAACCTGTCCAAAATTGTCCAGGAAGTCGCTCGCACTGGTGAACCAGTGATGATCGCTAAGAATGGTCATACACTGGTTAAAGTCATTGCATACAGAGAAGATAAACCGAAGCGCAAGCTGGGGTTCCTCAAAGGTAAAGGTAGCATTCCCGCCAATTTTGACGATATGAACAGCATCGAAGTTATTGATATGTTTGAAGGAAAATACTCTTAATGGATTTGCTGTTAGATACCAATATCTTGCTGTTCATGGCATATGAACCGCAAAAACTGAAAGGCGATATTGTTGATCTGCTTGAAGATACTGACAAAACTCTTTGTTTTAGTGCGGCGTCAATATGGGAAGTGGTCATTAAACGCAATCTGAACAAAGCTGATTTTTCTGTCGATCCCGAACAGTTCAGGGACGGGTTGTTTGAGGCTGGCTTGATTGAAATCCCCATAAAAAGCGAGCATACGCTTGTTGTAAGCGATTTACCTGAAAAACTACATAAAGACCCGTTTGACCGGTTAATTGTCGCTCAGGCGAAGCATATCAAAATTCCACTGATCACAAGTGATAGAAAGCTGATAGATTTTGTCAGTGATTATATAACCGTGATCCCTAACAAATAGCCAAAATAAGTAAGGTTATTTGGCTATCGTAGATAGGCTGGCTAAAAATAGCAATTCACGATGTCAGTTGGCTACCCAATTTTTGGCTATGTAAATTGACCGTTTAACGGTGTTTACTGCTCCATTGCTCCCGAAACCCCTTGACTCAAGTCAGCCACCCGAGAGAGGGTTTCAATATAGTATGAAACTAATTAATAACAACTTTAAAATCTGTAGGAACTAAATTTGCTAAAAAATGCGAACTGACCTTATTTTTCACCCGCAGAGCAAGGTTCGGAGAAAGGGAGTTCTTATCACTATAACGCAATTCACCATTCTTTATAAGATAAAAATAAGGATCAATGAAATTGACGCTGTATTCTCCAATCCCCGTATCACTGGAATATATGCCAAAATTATCAAAACCATTCTCAATGTACGTCCCGTTATTGAAAGACCAATCTTGAATTGGCTGCGTCCTTGACATTTCTACTGTAGAGCTTAGTGGAGTGAGAAACTGTGCTTTAAACGTGAATGCAAGATAAAGATTTGTAATACCTGGATAACGAAATAAGTTGCGAAACTCTGAAATGCTTTGACCATCAAACCATATAAATCCTGGGGTCCAAATGCGAAAATCCAAATTTTCCGCATGCCATTTTTCTATTTTTTTATCAGATGCCAATGGAAGTTTCGTAACGATACTATTTGGAGCATATTTATTTATATAAATATTAGTCATAATAGCGCCTCATCTTTTAATTAATTTACTTGGTTCAATAGCCCCACCTTACTTATTATCTCTTTTTCACAGTATACAACCATAATCGGATTGCCGCTAACTATTTGCCAAAATTGCTTCATGTTTGCCACATTTCTAAAATAATATACAGTAAGATTATCCCCATGTGCGAATAAAAGTGAACAAGTAATATTTTGCTTATGATTAACGGCTAGCCATTGGCCGCAAAACAATTTCTGCTGGGCAACTACCTGCTGGATGCTGAAGGATAAAAGCAATTGCATCAGTGACAGCAGAAAGTGGGATAGTTTCTACATCTTCTGGTAATTTAATTCCTAATTCTTCAAGCTGGCCTGGCGAAATTGCGCATACACGTATGCCTTGTTTCCATAGTTCTTGCTGTAACGCTGCAGTAAACCCAACGACTGCCCATTTTGATGCCGCATAGCAACTGGCCCCTGGTAAGCTGGCTTTCCCGGCCAGAGAACAAATATTAATAATGGAGGACTGTGTACTTGATAATAGATGTGGCAAAGCCAGATATGTCATATGAATTAAGGCGGTGACATTAGTCGTAATAACCTGATCAATTTCTTTCGGCATCAGATCCATCAGATTGCCAAAATGAAAGGTGCCGGCATTATTGATTAAGACATCCAATCCACCCAATTTTTCACAGGTGAAATCTATCAGTTGCTGGCGGAAATTATCATGACATATATCCCCCGAAAGTGAATATATTTCGCGATTATCCTGATATTGTTGGGACAATATCTTAAGTCGATTATCACGTCTGCCGGTTACCACCATTCGAAAGCCATTGCTTGCCAGCATTTCAGTAATTGCGCGACCAAGCAAACCACTGGCACCGGTGAGTAACACACGTTTATTATGCAACATCTCCTCTCCTTAATTTTAGCAACCTACGTTTAATTATGGCATAAGAAGGGGGTACTACACCTAATAACACAAAATAGCGGACTCCCATCCGGTGGTATTATTTGCCGATGAGAAATCCGCTTAGCTTTATATTATCATCAAATAGCTACAGAATTATTTATCATTCGTTTTTTGATGATTCGGTACAAGAGCGACAACCAAAACCAAGTACTCTGCCCGCTTCACTACCAGATAAGGTGCGCGGTACTGCCCCAGCCAGACTAACAGGTTGGGAAAAAGTCGCTAGCCGGAGAGAATTTTCCATTTGACCAGTTTCAGTATTGCCCAGATTTGTGTTTTCCATATGATTTACCTCTTTTTTTATATTAGATAGCAAAGTGTGCGCCTGAAATGACGCGGTACTATTAACGCTCGCTAAGCCAGCGCTAACATACATTGCTGAGCCTGTGCTCGGACATAACTACTGGGATCACACATGGCAAGACGACATACCTCATCACGATGTTGTGTATCAGTAGAAAAACTCAGCATGGAAACAAAAGCGATAGAACGTAACTCTTCACGGGCATGGTTGCTAGCAATTCTATGCAGGAGTTCTCTGCTACGTTCATTGCCTTCTTTCATCAAAACAGAAAATAAGGCCTTATGTGCACGGAATCGTTCAAACCGCCCTTTTTTAATCCATGCAACCTGAAAGCCAGAATTATTTGCCCTATCCAGATCAAATTCATATTGGCGCTGTCCACGCCCTCTGGGTTGAATGATGATATTGATAGAGACGGATAAATTTGGTGGTGGAAATTGAATATGCATATCTTTACTGCGAAAGAAAAATATGACTTTGCCTGGGGATAACATCTGTTCGCCAAAGTAATTCATAGCGACTTCTTCACCCTCAACGCCATCAACACTGTCATAGTCATACTCATAAAGACGTGTAGTATAACCATCACCAAAAAAGTTAGTTGTCAAAAAATCAAAATTATGGTCATGAGGTTCTAACCAGGAAAATGGCGCAGGTGCGGACTGAGGCCCAGGAGGTAGCCATAGAACCATGCGAATAGCAAATCTCTGGTCGCTATATAGAATAAATGTCGGTGGCTGAACATTGTTTCCAGATTGAAATTGGTTAGGAAATTCTAATTGGTTACAGATGATGTCCAATACTTCCTGCTTGTTAGCCGCAAAATCTACTAACCATTGACTGGCTATTTCTATCTCTTCCCGCTGGTAACGGCCACAGGAAACGTTATCCACCATACTACTGGTCTTCAAAAGCTGAACCAGTTCAGGCAATGCCAATGGCTTACCTGGTTTAGGCGTGAATTCAAGAGTCATGCATTTTTCTCCTGCAAAGTTGCCAACACTGTCTGAATCGCATTACGGACATAGTTGCTGTTATCATCCAATGCACTATCAATCAACGGTTGTGAAGCCTGATGACGAAGAATAGCAGCCCACGCCATCGCTCTGGCTTCTTCTGCCTGGTGAGTTTTAGCAATATGGATCAGCAGTTTTTGTGTACGTGGATTCCCCTGATATGTCATGACTGAGAAGATCGAACGCTGCGAAATTACCCGTTGCAAGCTATTGAATTTTGGTTTGCCAACAATACGCCCCTCCGATTCCGATAGTTCAAAAATCGTTTGACGAGCGGAAGGAACACTTTTAGGAATAATGAGATTCAAAGAAGCTGACAACGAAGCAGGTTCGTGCTGGATGTGTACGTCCTTATTGGCGTAATAATAAATAATATCCCCCTCCTCCAGAAACATATCCCCTGCGTAACTGAGCGGTGTTTCCCCACTGTTGCTCTGCTCAATTGGAGCATAGTCAAAACCATATAGGGAGGTACGGTATCCAGGGCCAAAGAAACCAACACTCATCAGGTCAAATGCATGATCATGGGCATAACGGTAGGAAAAAGGGATACTCCGTGCCTGAAATCCCACAGGGATCCAGACCATCAAGCGCAACACAAAAACTGGGCAAGTGTACAGAACATAACTTTGTGATTGTCCATTATTGGCATACTGAAAAGTTTCAGGAGTCGCTAAGGCGTTACTCACATGTTGCAATACTTCATGACGATTAAGCGCGAAGGCTTTAAGGTGAGATGCCGTATTTAACATATCATCCTGGTTATAACAGGATGCACTCAACCGCTCGATAACGCCGGAATCGGTCAGATATTCGATTAAAGCCGCCAAAGTAATTTGCGCATCAGGTTCAACTGCCAATTTTATTGCCATGTTTAATCCTCCCTTGCAACATCAAATCCATTGAGCTGTAAACTATTTCTTGCCGTTTCACGCATCATCGTATCGGTATCTTCACGGGCTATCTGGTGTAACAATTCCAGACATGCAGCACTATCAATCTGCGCCAGACTTTCTATGGCCTCCCAACGAACAAAATTGGCGTAGTCAGACGTTGCGAGTTTCGTCAGGGCAGCACTTGCGCCATGATATTTCATCGCTCCCAATAGCCGGACATACAGCTGAATACGTGACGCACTTAAGTTAGTGCAAATAGTTTCGATTGGTTGTAAGCTCAGTCGATCGTAAATCCAACTGATCCACCCTTTGGCACCTGAATGTGCAATGAGTAAAAAAGAGCTATCATGATTATCACAACCGAAATCAAGAATATTCTCGTAAGCATTAAAGCGATATAACCGATTTGGCTCGAAAGTGAAAACGCCTAATGAAGTCAATGCTTCTGGTTGCATAAATGGATCATCATGATTAATTTTGCATTTATAATAAGGAATTTGTATTGCTTCTTGTGATGGATTGATGATAAAAGTATCGAACTCATTGACGTACAATTTCTCATTATTCGTTTTACCAATAAAGCGAATAAGTAAATTAAAATTTTTCTGTCGGTGAATATAAATACTATCCTCAGAGAGAAGTTCATATTTATCAGTAATTTCTTTCTTTTCTAACAGATCATTCAGTATCTCAATAATATTATCACGTGATAACTTATTTAAAACCTCACCTACTGACCAAAAATCCCCACCATGACTCTCCATCGTCTTAGAGATTATCTTTTCCAACTGTTCTAATTTTAAAATTTCTTCTGTACTCTGTTCATCAAAATGTAAAGGTTTACACTTTCTTGCTTTTGGCAAC
Source organism: Photorhabdus stackebrandtii (assembly GCF_011189495.1). Classification (NCBI taxonomy): domain Bacteria; kingdom Pseudomonadati; phylum Pseudomonadota; class Gammaproteobacteria; order Enterobacterales; family Morganellaceae; genus Photorhabdus; species Photorhabdus stackebrandtii. The sequence continues at coordinate 274,687 of NZ_PUJV01000003.1, read as the reverse complement.
CCATTTTTTTCATGTAGAGTCGTAAAATAGCTATCACGTGAATCACGTAGCCAGTCTGACAGAGAGATATTTTTTTCTTCTGCTTCAGCAATAAGATTATCAATGCTTTTTTCAGCGATTAACTGGGTAATACTATTTTTAATGATCATGTTCTCCAAACGATCTTCTGTTTCTCTATTCACTACAATTCCCATTCCAACTGAATATTGTGGTGTATTTCCAATATGATAATGATGTGGTGGAAGAATAAACATATCGCCGGCTTCTATTGTCCAATTATCGGCATAGGGCCGTAGTTTCTCCATATCAAACCGATATCTTATTCCCTCTATTTTTTCAAAAATATCCTTATTGAACAGAGACATTTCTTTGGCATTAGGCCCAAGATGAAAATGCACCACTGAGCTATAAGGATCATCAAGATGGACACCAAACGGTGTGTATCCATAGTTACCAATAAACAGACAAGTTCCTATTAAGGTATTTCTTTCTCCAAGAATTTTTCGCAAAGGAGCAAAAATTGAAGAAACTGCTTGAGAAATATAATCAGACCAACGTTCAGTATCATTGACAATAACACAGAACCGTTCACCCCCAGTCGTTCGCGATATCCAGTTCTCAAACGTCTCGTTTTCATGAGGATCGGTATAAAGGATAGGATCAATGTGTTCCGCACTTAATCGACCCTCTATATACACCCGAAATAAAGATTCCTGAGAAGCCATCATCTCTTTTTTCAAAATGTTAAATAGTGAAAACAAGACATCATCAGAAAACAATTCAGGATCAAAAGCCTCTTTTATTAATTTAGCAGGCATAATCACAGGTGAATTAACCGGATCGTAAGTCTGTTCATCTTCTCTTATCTTATGTATCTGATAATGCTCACAAACCTCATTAAATTTTTTAACATACTTAATATAAGCGTTCATATGAGATTCCGCCTTTTGATGATAGCGAAGGGATAAATAGAGCGGTAGATAAAAAAAAGAATAGGTTAGAATGATAGAATAGCAAGGAAGAATTATATCAGCGCTTTTTTATATGACAGGCAAAAATACACTTTGGAACACATCAATTAAAACAGGAGCCGGATAAAAAAAACAAACTCAAAAATATGATTTAAAAAAAATTTATTGTAGTTGAATAATGAGATAATAATTTATTAAAACTAAAATTATAAACCTAAAAACTAAAGAATTAGAGGTATTAAGTTGATATAAAAATGCAATATATATCACATATTTTATCATTCTTGATATCCTTTTCCCTATCTTTTAACAAGGTCAAGTGCCATACAAAGGCGACGCATGCGTCGCCCAATAGTGATTTTTATTTTCCGTAAGGCTTAACAGTTAGCTCGCAGAATCCTTATATCGTCAAACGCCCTCGCAGCACATTACGGGTTTCAATGGACGATTGACTAAAAATATTTCCGGCACTATTGCGAAACGCCTGATTCACTTCAACGGCCCGAATGGACGGATGAACATTCACAGCTTCCGGCTCCAGTTGGGTAAGACGCGATAAAGTATAGGCTTCACTTCCTTCAGAAGTACCTGTTGATGAACTGAATTCCCAAGTTTGATGATTTACCGCATAAGCTGTACGCGTAAGCTCAATTATCCCCGTAGTCGTCGACACAGCGCTAAAACCTACAGATACCCATCCCAGGATATTAGCTGCATTAGCATTACTGTCTGCAACAGCAGAAGCGGCTATTTCGGTAGAAAGCGACAGAGCATTGGCCCCAAATGATACCGTCGATAAAGCGATATCCCAGTGTCTGCTGGAACGGCTGGCAATTTCACCCAATTCAATAGGTACTGACCCGATAACCCCCGCACTGATTGCTTTAGTACCGTTCCGTACCGAGTTTACTAGCGAAGTGGTAAAGTTTATGGCACTGATACCAAAGCTCAAAACACTTAACCCCAAATTAACCCAATTTAATATTCCAGATGTTTTCGGATCTTTTTCCGATAATGCAGTCGACGCAATTCCTATTGTACTGGCGGCTAGCTCAATGACGGTCGCAGTGATTGCAAGCGTGCTGGTAGAAGCAATAGCACCCAGAGCACCCCCTCCAGCAATGAGACCCGCACTTATTGCCACTCCAGCCCCCAGTGACACAATTCCGACAACGATACCAATTGCACCTAATATAATGCCTAATATCCCTCCCGCACTCAGATGACCATTTAAATCAATTCGGTTTATCGGATCGCCCTGGCAATAAGTATAAGGATTAACCCCTCCCCGACCAAAAGGACTCCAGCTATCCGGGCTGTGAAATCTCATTAAAACTGGATTGAAAACACGATACCCATTACCTAAAAAATACCATCCTGTAACCGGATCGATCTGTGCTCCGCCCAAACCGGGTAACGAAGAAATTAAGCTCCTGAAACCGTAAGGTGTATAGGATAAAGACGTCAATTCTCTTTCGTTCTGACTCGCCACAACGGTGTTATTGCGGTCATTACCATATTGATAATAACTTGATTGACCTTTTACGGTGCTCTGGTGACCAAGCCGTTGTTGATCACTACTCAGCCAGGTAATCGCTTCATCACCCAATTGAGCATTAGTCACTTTACCTGAAGCATAGTGCTGACGATTGACCGTACCGTTCGCTAAGATCTGTGTTGTCAACTTATTCAGCGCATCATACTGGTAGCTGCATATCAGGTTACCTTTACTGTCTTTGACTTGTGACAGGCGATTATTCTGGTCGTAAATGAGAGTCTGACCTTTTTCATCTCGTATCAGGTTACCGTTAGCATCATAACTTAGCTCTATCTGATGCCTATCGCTGGTAATGCGAATAAGTTGGGTCGGATCGACCTTACTGAAATGATAATTGATTGTCTCCTTGCCATCCCGGTATGTATTATCGAGCTGCTTGATATTTCCCCATTGGTCATAATGGTAAATTTGTTGATTCAACACACGACCCGTATGATCAACTGGTGATTGTTCTCCCTCACATTGGTACTGACTTAAACGCTGGTTACTATCATATTGATAGCGTTCATTTTTCATCACCACCCCATCTACCGAAGTGATACGTTGGTTGATTTGATTATTCTTGGTATAACTCAACGTAATAACTTGTATTGCAAAATCACTGACTAGTGTACGTTTTATCTCTCGACCAAAAACATCGTATTCAAGTTTTGTGACTAATTGGGATAATGACGTCGTGTCCGTTGTAGTGGTGGTCACCAATCGCCCAACCTGATCATATTCAAATGTCGCATCTTGTGGACCTTGCTGCGTTTTCGCTAATTTCCCCTGAGCATCGTAACTATAAACATGATCATGACCAAAACTATCTTTATGACGCTGAATCAAGCCAGACATCGTGTAAAGATAATCACCTGATGAAATCGGTTGATTACCCTGCGACAACGATTCCCGTTGTAATACACCAGACGGAAAATAACTGTAACTGCTCTGAGACGCAGTGTCTGATGCAGATAATAAAGCCCCCGTTTTTGCGTGGTAACGAAAATTTTGCTGACTTGTTTCTGTCGCAAATTTGGACATGACACTGCCAAGATGGTACAGATAATCTATATTTTGCTTGGAATGTGAAGGCGTGATGGATTGAATAGGTTTATCGCCTTGAGGCCCATATACATATTCTGATTTACGGCCACCAACCGTATCGTTTACTACACGCCCAAGGCCATCATAGGTTATCGCACCTAACTGTGTGCCATTAACATGCAGTGCAGAGATTAACTCTTCATGGCTAAAACCGGCAAAGACAGATTCTAATACGGTCCCATCCGGAAGCGTTTTTTTCACCGCACGATCAAACACATCGTACGCTATATGTGTGGTATGGCCTTCCGTATCGGTTTCGGTCACATTGCGGCCGAATCCATCATAATGATAGATACGAGAACTGTATATTGTGCTATCCGGATACACAACATTGATAGAACCCGGCTGGTCAAAGTTATTTTGCTGAATATTTAACATTCCCTGTCCTTTCACTCCCTGCATAATTGTCCTTGCAACAGGATTATAAATTTCCAGTTCTATCCGGCCATCGCTGTACTCAGTACTGTAACGGTTCCCCCAGCCATCATATTGATACGTTTTCGTTGTGACCAAAGGCGCAGTCAGGCGGGTCAGAGGATTAGAAGTTAAATCCCATAACCAATCATTTGTGGTTTCTTTAGCCAACTGCCCCAAAGCATCATATTGTCTGGCAACTACTTGGCGATATGTACCCTGATAAATTCCCGATGTCCCCCAGGTACCGTCATCATCCTGTTCTTCAAGCGAACAAATGCGCCCCATGCCGTCATAATGGGTTTTACGTCTGACACCTTGAGAATCAGTCTCTATCATCACCGGCCAGAAACTATTTTCATCACCACCGGGGTATTGATAAGCATAACTACGGTTAATTTCTTTTGTCGTGCCCGGATCGATAATTTGTTCAGTAATGCGACCTAAAAGATCATAGGATTTGTCCGTAATGACATGATTAACATCAACCTCACGAAGTTGCCGCTGTGTATAAATAGAAGTCACATTTTTCGATTGCATTTTTACGCCATCAAAACCCGTTACCGTTGCGGTTGTGGTAATGGTGTTTGTTGAATATTCATATTTAAATGCCGTTACCGTTGACTGATTATTCAGTACAGAAGATATTTTCTCCAACAGACCATGCGTCTTATTCGCAGGTGAATTAACATAAGTAAAGGTTCGTGCTATTTTGCTATCAACTGTTTCTGAAGCCTTGCAGATATATTCTTTAATATAAGCACCGGTGAAAGTTGGCAACTTCTTGTATGTGTAACGAGTCACTTTATCTACTACTTTCTGCGAGGCATCAGGTGATCCTTTTTGCGTAACTGATTTTAAAAACCGGGAAAAACCCAATGGATCCGCAGGGCAATTATTTCCGTCCCCGTTGACAGGATAATAAACATATTCTTTCTGTATCCCACTTTTTTCAGTAACACGTAAAGTATTACCCCAATCATCAGTGACAATATTGACCACCTCTTCCCGTGAAGCATTTGCCTGTAGGTCAGTATAATGTGTCACCACCCGTGATGGTTGCTGTAAATTTTCTGGTTGTTCAGAGAAACTTTTCGACAGATCTTCATTATATTTAATTTCTGTTGTAATTCTTTTATTGTCCTGGGTTTTTGCTTCCTTGGTCATCAAATGGAATTTATTAAACACTCTTTCCGTTGATGAAACTACTTTTGTGCCATCTAAAACACGTTCAATTGATGAATAATTATATATCCCAGTGACCAAATATAAATTATCTTGACTGGAATCAATGCTTGTCCGACCAGAAGAGTATCCCAAAAAATTATGTACCGAGCTGTATTCATAGGATTTTCTAATTGCCGGTTGCCCATTGCCAGGTTGGATAGTCAATGCAGCAGCATAAGGAATATATTCGGTATCTGTCACTTTATGCCCATTATCTTTATAACTCACCAGTTCAATATAACCGGTTGGTGTACGGAAAGTATCTATAACTGGAAATAGACCCTGCAATGTTTTATAGGTCATTTTAAATCTTGCAGAATCAATAGGGCCTGAAGCATCATAAGGCACTGTTACGGTAATCAAATAATCATTCCGATAATCAAACGATATTCTTGCAATGACATTATTATCATCAGGGTATTCAACTGAGGTACAATTAACTCCATCGTAATTGAGTTTAAGATAGGTTTTCCCAGTTGCACGATATTTTATTTCGGATAATTCAATTCTTGAATTATAAATAAAATCAAATGCTTCACCGTCAGGAAATTCAATTGCGGTGGTTTTCGCAATGTCACTTGACCCAATTCGTTTAAGTATCTCTATAACACCATTCTTATTATAAACATAGAAAATATTGCTATCGAATTTATGTACACGCAGATCTTTTAATTTTTTATCTTTAAAGCTGATATCATAACCATTAGGTGGAAGTGGTTTACATTTAAATTGCTCCCCATTTGCTCTTCTAAATGTTAATGTTTTCACATCCAATGTCGTTAATGAAAATCTCCAGCCAATACCGAACCCACTATTTAAAGTCGTTAATGGTGAAAATGATAGACTCAGTGCTTGCTCCAGATTACCTACATTATTTGGTCTTAACGTGATAATATTGATATTTGCACTATACTGACCTGTTCTGGGATCGACGCCTGTATTAATATAAGATCCAAAGTTAAAGGCATTGGAGTATATATCGTCAGCTTTCATTTTAAATTTCCTGTTTAATTAAGGTTATAGTCAGGTAAAATATTCTTATTTATCAATTTACGGACGACAACAGATACTAAATTGCTGGTAAACGCACAAGTGATTACCAGCAATAAATAGAGTTGGAAAAGTAACTTATATTCTCGTTATTCTCAGTTCACGCCCTGTATTAAAAGATGATATTTTAAATTTATGTTGGCAACCGTAATTATCAATAATTGAGACTTCGTAGCCTTGATCATGATGACTACTCGTCCATGAACACCCCGTAACCTGGAGTACCTCAGCCGCAAGCTGAGTGTCTGGAATAGTCACAGAATAAGAATGGTCAATAACACATCCTCCATTCACATTATCACGTGCATTTACAGATGAAGTTCCTCGTTTAAATACTCTTCCTCTTGTCAGGAATCGTTCATTTGATGAGTCTTTACCAAGAGCATATATACTATTAACAGTCCTGTCATTCCCCTCAAAAATCCTCAAATTATAGGGTAATGTCCATGTGTAAAGATTGATTGTCTGATGATGGGTATCTGATTTTGTAGGGTTTTCTTCTTTGTCGGATAATTTCTTTATTGATTCATGCAATTGATTGGCATTAATCGCATAAGGCACGATGGCTTCTAATGAAATTTTACTATCAAAAACATCATCACCAACTGACATATTAGTCGTTAGTGTACGTTTCCCTGTTGTATCTTCGAATGTCATTTTGGCCATCAACTGCTCTATTCCTGTTTTACCACTACTTACATAACGATAGATAATTTCAGGAACACTCTTAACATTCGCACTCTGTTCATTCTGTTGATGGTTTTCGTTTGTACAGCAATCGCCAGCATGATCTGTGACTGGCTCATCAAATGAAGCATTATAAGCACCATTCAATAACCCAAACACATATCTACCCCGAGTATCTGTTGTTGTCCATCCTGAAGGCATTTTTAATTGATCATAGCTCAGGCTATCACTTAATGCCGCTACCTGTATCGATCTTTTTTCAGCATCGCTAAGCGCTATCTTTACCCAATTATTGCCATTATATTCCTGCTTAAGTACAGAAATTTTTACCATGGATTGATGACGCCCATTAGCATAAAAACGGTTATCAGTTTTCTCAATAGTAAATGTTGTGATTTTCTTTGCCATAATACCCTCCAATCTTGCGAATTAAGCTGTAATAGAAATAATATCAAGTTCAAAGCCATAGAATGGCCCTTGTAACTCAGGGATAATTCTAATGCGATAATGCCTTGATAATTCGTCATTAAATTCTTTCAGGGCATTCATAATAAATTCGCTGTATTTTCCCTGTGCGAAAAAGACGAATTGAGTGGTTGAGGGCGTGATAGAAACATATTTACAAAGTGCTTGACGTAACGTTTTAATAAATAGCGCACTATCTTCATCTAATTCGAACAGTTTTCTATCTGTCGTTGTCCTATCCATATAATTACCTTCACCTAAACTATAAAGGTTTATTTCTCGATGGTCACGACGAAGTAAAAACTGTTTATTTATATCCAGATCAAATACTTTAGGTTCAACGGTCGGATCAAGTAAATGTTTTGGAATAACAAATTCAATCAAGAAACGACGCTTATTAACAATAATAGGCAGGTGTTCCAGACCAGCTGAGAAGTAACACAGATTCCCAACCCATGAAGAATCTTCTGTTTCCGAATATCCGGAATATAGAGCAGAAAATTTACTTTTTTCTATAATATTCATTATAACTCCTAAAATATTAGTGGTAGTAAAAAATAGTATTAAGTAAAAACTCAGCCTATAACTGCGATTTCACATAATGAGTAAGTTCATTTAATGTTAAAATAGAATGATCTGAAAAAAGCTCGGCTTTAATACTAATACGATACGTTTCCAATATAAACACTTGAATTTCCACATAGTCAAGACTATCAAATTTAAGCGAAACAAAAGAGGATTCTGGTGTTATTTCTGTCTCTTCTATATCTTTCATCATTAATATTCTATTTTTTACCTCAGTAAAAATGTCACTTTGTGTAGGCATTCTGCATTCCTTTTATTCCATTTTAGAGATAATTGAAATCTTTGAAACAAAAATAGGATTTTCATTATATAAACATCGATAATGAAAAATACGGACATAGTCTTTAGGACCATTTTTAATCAATAATGGAGGGTTTAATTCAATACAAATATTCGGCGAAGACAGTAATTCTGTGCTATAAACAACCGTTTTCTTAATCTTTATCCCTTGCCCGGTATGTAAAGTAAAAGATCGGTTCAAATAATCGTTTAACTGATTAAAATGGTAGTGTTCAAAATTAAGAAAACTTGTAGAATTAATGACAAAATGAAATGCAAGCGCATCCAGAAACCACCCAACAGAAGTAACACTGGGAAAATAATGTTTAAAGATGACATGTTTTTTATCAATATCTCTCTCGGTTATCGTTAGCTTTTGACAGTTATCCTGAATGACCCAATCTTCAATTGATGCCACTGTATTCTCTACACGGGTATTGCCGGACAATGTGCTTTTCCTGCATGGATTTTCCAGTTTAAACGTTTTGCTTTTAGCATCAATGTTCAGTTGATGTGGTAATGCGGTATAAACATATTGACGGAATAAAGCATCAATATTCAGTACCTCAGCGGAAAAAGCTGAAAATAATTGAGCAAATTGTTGCCGTACATAAAGAAGACTCAACATGCCTTGTACGGGATATTGCTGCATATTGTGCAAAGACTCGCTTTTCTCTGGATAATGAATGGGGTTAAAATCCCCAGAGAAGTTTGACCAGTGTTTAATATCTTCTATTCCAAAAATCAACATTTCAATCACCTTACCTTAGAGATAACCAATGCCGCGTTATGCCCCCCAAAACCTGCACTGATATTAAGAGTCACTTCTGGTTGAGCCGTATAACAATGTTGATTAGGTAAATAATTAAGGTCGCAATCTGGATCAGCCCGATGTAAATTCAATGTTGCCGGTAAACAATTTTCAGCCAGTGCTTTCACACAAACAATGGTTTCAAAACTACCTGCGGCAGCAATAAGGTGACCTGTATAAGATTTTGTACTTGATATAGGTACCTGATAAGCATATCGGCCCAATGCGGCTTTAATTGATTGTGTTTCATAAAGATCATTTAAAGGTGTAGATGTGCCATGAGCATTAATGTAGTCAATATCTTCCGGCGAAATTTGTGCCTGCTCAATGGCTTTAGTTATTGCTAATATCTTAGGTTCAATATCTTCTGTTGGCCGGGTTAAATTGGCGGCATCTGAATATTGGGCGTAACCTTTAATTTCCGCCAAAATGACCGCGCCACGCGCAACCGCCGAATCATAATCTTCCAGACAAACCACCGCCGCGCCTTCCGCCAGCACAAACCCGGAGCGATCAAGACTAAATGGGCAGCATGCAAGATTCGGGTCTATTTGTTCTTTCGATAATGCATTGAGTACATCAATACTCCAAATATTACATTCTCGAGTGAGTGATTCAGCAGCCCCGGCAATCATACATTTTGCACGGCCTGAGCGAATAATTTCAAATGCATCTCCTATCGCCATTGTTCCCGTTGCGCATGCCGCCATAATGGTATTCTGGTAACCACGTAATCCATACATGATCGAGCATGCCGCCGTCATGGAACTTGGCATAGTGATAAGATTGCTCATGGGATGAGCTAATTTTACTTCCTTATATTGACAAGCATAATCTCCGACACTATCGATAGCACCCCAACCACTGCCAAGAATTATCCCACATTCGTATTTATCATAATATTCAACCGGAGATACATTTGCGCCAAATGCTTGCGCGAAAGCCTGATGAGTGGCTTTCAACGCTATTTTTCCACAATCAGAAAGCATATGCGTTAACTTTTTCGGCAAGAGCTGATAGCGTGATGGATTTGGTGCAAGGAAAGAAAAGAAACGTGAGTGAATAAATGAGTTAGGAAATTCAATTCTGTGAAATTGATGTCGTTTCTCGATAATACTTTGCCAACATGATTCAACATCTTCACCAATCGGTGTTACGGCGCCCATACCGGTAATAACAACTCTTTGGGTTCTCTGCATATTGGTTACCATTCATACATGGATTGAGAATGTCAATTTTCTAGTTATAAAAGTAGGCTAATGAAGATATATCACCATAATCATAAATAAGTATTTTCAATATTTCGGCCAATAGAATTTCTATTATGTGAATTATGCAAGATGAATTGATAAATTATTTCCTTCCAGTGATAAAAGCAATAATAAATATCCACTAATAAACATATTGTCATTTTAATATCATAAGATTATTAATCAGCATGATATTCATGCCAAAATATCATGATAAATTCTACGGATTTATTTCCTATAAATTAATTATTCTGTTTAATAAATATTATCATTCTACCGCATATGCTCATTTCTAATCAGCCTCACGCAGTGAGTAGAGTAACACAGTCTAACTTTATCCGTATCAAAACATATACCCCGTTCCCTTGTTTGTAATATATCACCCAGTTCTGTATAAATAATCAGCAGAATTACTGAGGATTAATACGCCACCATTTTCGCGCACGTTGTCAAAAAAACGCGCGCGGCTACGCACACGATTAAGCAACCTTTTCTTGTCTGGTGTCAATTCAGCAAGTGCCCGTGCCGGAATCGGGAAACCCCACGCCCTGCTGCTCAGAACGAAACCATCTCTGCCGGATTAAACGTGCTTACCACTCCCAAAACCCCCTTAACCAACGGAATGACTACCGGAGAGAAATAGGAGCCTAGCGGAATACTCGTGTGGTCAATGCGGGTAAGCATGGTAAAGTCGTCGTTGCATCCGGTAAGATCGTCGCTGATAGCTTTGCCAATGCGCACCGTCTGCGCCACTCCATGACCGCTCCAGCCATGTACCATATACACGGGTACGCTGTCGCCGCTCTTGCGGGCGTCGAGGGCACCGTTCAGGGTAAGATCGCTGATCCCGCCCCAGGAATATTCTAGTTCGTTTTTTTCCAACTGCGGGAACACGGTTCTGATACGCTCAAGCAGATAGTTGTTCACATCACGCGGTGACCAGGAGTTGCCAGTACCCTGTCCACCAAACAACAGGCGGTTGTTGCGCACCGCACGATAGTAGTCGACCTGTAATTGTGTATCGTAGACCGGCAGATCTGACGGGATAAGCTCTTTGACATCCACTGGCAACGGCGGCGTTACTGCCACATAGGTGAAAAAAGGCACCGTAGTAGAAGGGCCAGAGATAAACTCACCCGTTGAGACATGCACACCCAACACCACGGCTTTACTCGCCCTGATAGTCCCCCGCTCAGTTTCTACGACTGTGCTACCAGCATCCTGCCTGATGCCCTTCACTTTCGTGCTGTCATAGATTCGCCCACCCAGTCTGGCGAAGCCATAAACCAAACCACGCAACAGTGCCAGAGGCTGGACCTGCCCGCCGATACTGTCGATATTTGCTCCATGGTAAATACCCGAACGCACATACTCTTCCTGCAATTCGTGCGGTCCGATAACCTTCATTGCTGTATCTCCCATTTGGCGCCGGGCGTCAGCATTAGCCACCAGCGGCCCCATGTGGCCTGCGTGCACCGCAACAGTGATATGACCATATTTGCGGTCACATTCGAAACTGTAACGTTCACGGAGTTCATCCACGAGATTCATCGCTTCAACCGAAGCAAAACGCCATAGGCGTTTAGCCTCATCGAATGAAAGTTTTTCCAGTATAGTTTCAGCTTCCCAGCGTGCGAGTCCGGGGGTCATCTGTCCCCCATTGCGGCCAGAAGCGCCTGAACCAATGTTATCCTTTTCAACCAAGATCACGTCCACGCCCGCCTCAGCAAGATGCAATGCCGTGGAAGCACCCAGCAACCCACCGCCGATGACCACAACCTCGCAGTTCTGATCTCCAGGCAGGCTTCCAAAAGCTGACCAGTCAGCCAGAGAAGCTTCATAATAGTTAGCTGGCATGGCGTCAGCAGCAGCAGCGTCTTTATGCCAGTTCCAGATACGCGGATCCAGCCCCAACCGGCTGGCTCTGTGCTGCGCATCCTCTAACAGTGTCGGCCGGAGCTTATCAAAATTGACGGCAGGGGCATCGGCCATGGTTAAGGTTCGGGCGAGCAGGGATAAGTTGGGAAGTACGGATGAAAGTACTCCCACCCCAGCGAGCGTCGCGGTGGTAGAGATAAAGTCTCTTCTGTTCATTGTTATTTCAGCACTCCTGTCATGATCTTGAAATCACCCGCTGGCTTGGTCTGGGGCGTTTCCCTGTGAGTGAATCCGGCTCTCTAAGCTGTATTTATTGCTGCCAGAGCTCCCTTTCAGACCGGCGAGAATTAGCAAGATAACAGTGCCGATAAGCGGTATGAAATGCAGCAATAACCACCAAGCGCTGCTGTTGATGTCGTGCAAGCGGCGGGCACTCACTGCTAGTGCGGGCAAAAACGTGAGCAGCAGATAGACGGCGCTGAACCAGCCCATATAAATTTCAGGATTGGCAACGGCAAAGTAGCTTTCAAGGAAAGAGATAATAAATACAGCCAAAATCTGGAACAGAACAAAATACCAGAACTCTTTACGCCGGGCTCGCCCCCTGAAGCATGCATAGTTCTTCAATACATTTAAATACCAGTGCATTGTTGTCCCCTCTTGTGAAGTAGCAGGTTCTACCTACAGTTCAGCCAGATCGAGCAGCACAGACTCCAAAATGTCAGGCAGACGCCCGATGTGATTCGGTGTGTGATAACGGCAGGATCACCAGACGCAGTGAAGGTACTTCACCATCGGCTGATTGATTAACGTCCTGACATTTCCATAGTGAACCAGAACGCACTCCCGGCACTGTCGAGGTCACGACACGCGCATCGTCATTAATGACCAATGCTGGCTTACCAATGGCTCCCAGAGCTGGCAGAAGTAACCGATCCAGCGTCGAAACCAATATATCCGCCGCCGCAACACCAGCAAAATTCTCACCGATGAGTACCGGATGGGCTATTGTAATCGTGTAGGCCCCGTTACAGACATAATCCACATAGGGACCGTCAATGAAGGGAAGATGGCAACCTGCCGGCTGCCGGAACCAGTCAAACAACCGGAAGTCCAGATGCCTGCGCTGCTCCTGATTATGTTCCAGTTGTGCTTGTTGAATGGTACTCCCTTCCTGACGCCACCACTCCAACGTCCAGTAACCTCCCTCCTCCCCAGCCGTCTTCGGTGACGCGTAACTGGCAAACCCCGCCCCGTTACACCAAGCGTTGCTGTGCAGTACATCGTGGATATGTTTTTGCAATGCAGTGCGCTGCTCCCGCGTTAGGCGGGTACCTTCTGTATAATGTAACGGTATCTCCGATAAAATACGCGCCGTCGCATCTGCCAGGGCTGCGGTGGCCCTCTGTGCCGAGGTCAGGATATCGTCCAGGATATTCCTGGCCCGTTCTGCATGTATGTTGTTGTCCATGTGCCACTTCCTTATCCTGGGATGAATGCAGCCGCGTTACTCGCAAGCCGGTCTCTGCAAGAACGGCGCATCAATATCCATGCACAATTTGCATTCAAGCAGGTGGTCGGTAATTCGGGTAATCATCCTCTGCGCCAGCCGATAGCAAACGAAGTCGTCAGCCTTATGTAGAGCGTCAAGGAGTGAACGCCAGGCGGTGACAACCTCGCTGTGTACAGCTGCCTCTCGGTACAGAAGCGCCACCAGAGGCGTCCATTCGGCCTGAATCTCCAGCTCCTGGTTGGCAAGCCTGGCCGACTGGGCCTGGGATGCCAGGGTTAACAGGCAGCGCATATCTGCCTGTATGCGGGCATCCGGTTGCGTCGCGGCGGCAAAACTGTCGATCAACTGCCCAAGTTTGTGCAGTTCACCCGGCGTTGAACGTTGCGCCGCAAGCCTCGCGCTGTGGCCGATCACCGCACAGTGAAATTCGCTGAAATCCGCTAACTCACCTGAAGCCATCAACCGCAACGGGTGATATTTCCGCGTTGTCTCAACGGGAACCTGACACACGAAACTACCGCCATGACGTCCGCGCCGGGTATCGATCAACTGCCTGGTGCGCAGCGTATTCAGGGCATCTCGCACAGTTACCGGCGACACACCCAACAAACGTGACAGCTCGTTTTCATTAGGCAATTGCTCATCGGTTTTTAATACCCCAGAGATGATCGCGTTGCTTAAACGTTCCACAACCTGTTCGGTCCGGGTGGCCTGATCGAGCGGGGCGTAGACGATGGAATATGCCATCATTCTTTAATTCCTGATTGAAAAAACACGGATTCCAGCCTGTCTGCAAACGACACTAAAAAATACCGTGGCGATGCAGCGCTTTTGCATCCTCCGGTACCGGGGTGATTGCATCCCAAAGCTCAGCCACTTTACCGTTCTCAATGCGCCATAGCTCGAAGTAGCTATGACGCTCTCCGGCGATACTCCCCTCCGAATGGGTCAGAACAAACTGCCCATCGGCTACCGTACGGTGAATTTTGGCGTAATGCAGGCCCTGCCCTTCATCCCTAAGTTGCTTAAGATACGAGATGACCCCAGCCGTACCATCGGGAATATCGGGGCTGTGCTGGCGAAAAAATTCACCATTAGTGTAGTTCACAAACTCTTCGTAGTGACCCTCGATCAGGGTACGTGTAAAAAAGTTGACCACCAGCTCGCGATTCTTCTCCCGGTCATGACCATGGCCTGCTTCAGTCGGGCCGTCTAATTGAGTCCGGCCACTGGCGTTGGGTTCGGCCTGTGGTACCAGGCCGTCCCAGTGCTCCACGATTAAGCCGTCGGCAACCCGGTACAGATCGAAACCGACCAGCGGCCGGTCGTCTAATTCCGTAAAACGACCGTGGATGGCGACCAGATCACCATCTTGCAGTACACGATACGTTTCGTGATGCAGTTCAGGATGTGTCCGGACCAACTCACGCAATCCGGCAAGACCCTCTTTGACCAACGGGGAATGTTCGATGAAATGCGGCGCAAAATAACGCTCAAGCGCCCCTAAATCACGGTCAGTAAACAACTCATGGTGCGCACGCGACACCAAGTCGCGTGGAGATCTATTCTGAATCATGACGGATGTCCTGTGTCAGTCGTTGGAACTCATCACGTGTTTGATACGCGTATATTCATCGAAGCCATAAGCCGACAGATCTTTACCATATCCAGAACTCTTGAAGCCGCCGTGCGGCGCTTCTGCCGTAAGAGGAATATGGGTGTTAATCCAGACGGTACCGAAATCGAGTTCACGTGACAAACGCAACGCGCGGCCATGATCGCGAGTCCAGACACTGGAGGCCAGTCCGTATTTCACGTCGTTAGCTTTCTCTATGGCATCCTGTTCATCGCGGAACTTCTGCACCGTGATAACCGGGCCGAAAATCTCGGTCTGGATTGCTTCATCGTGCTGTTTCAGACCGGTAATTACCGTAGGTTCAAAGTAATAACCCGAACGTTCGGCCTGACGGCCTCCTGTTTCGATACGGGCATAAGCGGGCAGACGCGCAATGAACCCTTTAACCTGTTCCAACTGACGAGCATTATTAAGCGGCCCATACAGCGCCTCTTCATCTTCCGGATAGCCAAAACGGGTAGCTTTAGCTGCCGCCACCAGTTTGGCGACGAAGGTATCGTAAACAGATTCATGCACCAGCACACGCGAGGCTGCCGTACAATCCTGACCCGCATTGAAGTACCCCGCGGTAGCTATGGTTTCCACCGCTTTATCCATATCTGCATCGGCGAAAACAACCACCGGCGCTTTGCCGCCTAGCTCTAAATGTGCTCTGGTGAGATTAGCCGCCGCCGAAGAGGCAACCTGCAAACCTGCACGCACGGAACCCGTGATGGAAACCATAGCCGGCGTTTTGTGCGAAACGACCAGAGCACCCGCACTGGCATTACCCAACACCACGTTGAATGCACCTACAGGGAAGAACGGAGCGGCCAATTCAGCCAGCAACAGAGTACTTTCCGGTGTGGTATCGCTCGGTTTGAGTACCACAGTATTGCCCGCTGCCAGCGCAGGCGCTATCTTCCATACTGCCATCATTAGCGGGTAGTTCCATGGCGTAACTTGCCCCACCACGCCCAGTGGTTCGCGCCGGATGCTGGTCGTCATACCAGGAAGATATTCAGCCGTCGCTTTGCCTTCCAGAAAACGGGCGGCGCCAGCGAAGAAACGGATATGATCCACTGACGTCGCAACTTCCTCAGAGGCAATCAGATGCTTGAGCTGCCCCGTATTGCGGCTTTGCGCTTCGATCAGACGTTCAGCGTTTTTTTCCACCGCATCGGCTAATGCCAGCAACGCCTGCTGACGTGCTGACGGTGTGCTGCGCCCCCAGATCTTGAACGCCTCTTTAGCCGATGCATAAGCTTCATCAACATCCGCTATAGTCGCGTTAGGAGAACGTGCATAGGCTTCACCCGTGACCGGGCTTACCAAGTCAAAATATTCGGAACTTTTAGATTCAACATACTGACTATTAATGAAATGCCTGAGCGTTGTTACCGCCATGGTTATCTCCTGATGGATTGGATAATATAAAATATAACCTATAACTTAATATATTCAATTGCTATATAGATGTTAATTTTTCAACTAAAAGAAAGAATAAAAGAATAATTAGATACATAGATGTAACTTTCGACATTTCTGTTCAGGAAAATATGCTGCTCTGTGAGCAGGATCTAAGATTTTTTTAACCGGAAGAAAAAATTCGGGGGCTATTCCTCGGCAGGGTTATTTACAATCGAGCCAATATCAGATATTGCTCAACTTGCAACATCAATATTAAAAAACGAAGCCTTATTGGAGAAATCACGATGAAAAAGACAATAAAAAATATATTTTTATTCACAGGAATTATATTTGGAAGCTTGACATTATCTCATGCGGCAATTATTCCACCTGGTACAAAACTGGCAATTAATCAGGATATTGTTCTTCATAATGGTTCAGAACCTGCGTCTCTTGATGTCCATAAAGTTGAAAGTGATGTTGAATTTGATATTATTCATGATTTCTTTAGTGGATTAATTGACACAGGCATTGATGGTAAGTTAAAGCCCGATTTAGCCATCAGTTGGGAAACCAAAGATAATAAAGTGTGGTTATTTCATTTAAGAGAAGGAATAAAGTGGTCTGATGGTTCTCCTATTACTGCCCATGATGTGGTTTTTAGTTGGCGACGTTTAATTGATCCTCAAATGGCATCTCCATATGGCAGCTATATTGAAAACATGTATATAGCCAATGCCAAAGATATTCTTGCCGGAAAGAAAAAAGTCGATGCGTTAGGTGTCAAAGCATTGGATGATATGACGGTAGAAGTGACATTAGAACAGCCGCTATCCTATTTCTTACAGATGGTGGCACATCCGGTAATGGTGCCTATCAGCCAAAAAGCGGTTGAAAAATATGGTGAGAAATGGACTCAACCGAATGTGTTTGTCAGTAGTGGCCCGTTTAAACTGGCTGAATGGATCGTCAATGAAAAAGTCATTGGTATCAGAAATCCACAATATTGGGATAATGCACATACCGTTATTAATAAAGTCACCTATCTTGCCGTCACATCAGACACAGCGGTGGTAAACCGTTATTTAGCAGGTGAAATAGACATAACAAAAAGTATCCCATCAACTTTATTTAACTCCTTAAAAACCAAGTTAGGTAGCCAGGTTCACATTTCACCTAAATTAGGGGTTTATTATTACGAATTTAATACCCAAAAAGCACCTTTTAATGATATCAGAGTCAGACAAGCATTAAATTTGGCTTTAGATAAAACCATCATCGCAGACAAGGTATTGGGTCAAGGTCAAAAAGCCGCTTATAATAATACCCCGCCGAATACCGGAGGAATGAATTTAAAACAGCCTGATTATGCATCATGGACACTGGCGAAAAGAATTGAAAAAGCCAGGACCTTATTGAATGAAGCGGGTTATAACAGAAATAATCCGTTAAAATTTAATCTTCTTTATAATACATCAGAAAGTCATACAAGGATTGCTATTGCCGTATCTTCAATGTGGAAGAAAAATCTGGGCGTAGATGCTGTCTTACAAAATCAAGAATGGAAAACAATGCTAGACACAATGCATCAAAGTCATTTTGATGTGGTGAGATATGCATGGATAGCTGATTACGATCACCCAGCCTCATTTTTAAATAACTTTGTGACCAACAGTTCTAATAATACATCATTATATAGTAATGATATTTACGATGATCTGATGCAAAAAGCCAAAACGACAAACGATATAAAATATTTCCAGCAAGCACAAGATATTCTTACAAGAGAGGTACCGTCAATTCCTATTTATTACTATGTCAGTGCCAGACTAGTAAAACCTTATATTGGCGGATATTATATCAGCCCGCTTGGTTTTATATCATTGAAAGATCTTTATATTATTGAACATTAATAAGATAGTATTTAACTTATTGCATTACTTAAATAAATATTACGGTTTAAAACAGTTTGATTCGTTTTTAACCGTAATGTTTGAATCGACTTCCTTAATCAATGAATCTGGCACACCAACTTCAACGGCAAGCTTCCTCCAGGTAGAGACCTTTTCTATGGTTTCATCAATAATTCCGTTGATCATTTCTCTGGTGAACAGTGGGCTTAGTTTATAGCAAATAGATTCCATGTAATGACTATCGGTGACCACTTGGACAGCCACCGATATTCGATAATAAAACAGTTCATCACCCGTCTATCTCTATAAAATTAACGTGTTCAAACGCTACACCTCAATCGCCATAGGATTAGAGAGTAATTTCCGTAAATTCCGCATTTCTCTTCCCTGATTAATCGCGACAGCACCCACTAAAACTTCATTTTCTGTACCCAATAAAATGGCTTTATCTGATTGCAGATCACCTTGGATATGCCACTCCTCAGCCTGCATTTTGCCAACCATCTGAATGTTAATGCCCCATTGATCTGTCCAAAACCACGGAACACTTGGCTGTGGAGGCTTCAGTCCCATCATTGCATGTGCGGCGATAGTTGCCTGACGGTTAGCATTTTCCCAGGTTTCACGACGTTGGAGATCCCCAGTTATTGGCTCTTTCTGAAGGCAAACATCCCCGGCAGCAAAAATATCCGGTTCAGACGTCTGGCAACAGCTGTCAATGACTATACCACCATTAGTAACCAATCCGGCATCAGCAGCGAGCTTGTCCCTGAATTCCGCACCGATACCATAAATAATAATATCTCCGATCACCTCTTCTCCGGTGTTCAGTATAAGCACTAATTCATTCTCCTGCCTTTGTGCGGAAACAATATTGATATCAAGGAAGAATTGCACCCCTTTTTCCTGATGGCGATTTAAAAGATAATCCTGCAACAACGGAGGTGCACAACGCCCCATGATGTTATCCGCCTGTTCGATAACCGTCACATTTGCACCCATTTCACAGGAGGTTGCCGCCAGTTCCAGACCAATAACACCTCCACCGACAATCAAAACCCGTTTACCTTCTTTCACCGCCTGGCGTAAGCGTTGCGCATCATCCAGTGTTCTCAGGGTATAAACATTCTCACCGAGTTGATCAAGTAACGGAAACCGCTTGGCTCTTGCCCCCATCGCGAGCAGGAGTTTGTCATACCTGAGCTTGTCGCCATCTTCCAAAACGACGCAATGTTCCGCGGGAATAATACGACTGACCGGCTGACCCATGCGTAAATCTATCCGATTTTTCAGATAGAAATCTTCGGAGAACAAATATTTCGGTTCTTCCTCCGGGTTCATTAAATACTCTTTTGATAAAATAGGCCGCTCATAAGGTGCATGATATTCTTTACCAATTAAAATAATATCGCCATCAAACTGTTGCTGCCTTAAGGTTGCGGCGGCCATCGCCCCCGCTTGCCCTGCTCCGACAATAATAAAAGTCTGATCTCGCATATTATGCCCCCATTTAATTCACAGGTTGAGCACTGACCATTGCCATTCCAGCCAGCCATTCCTTAATCGGTTGGTAATAATGACGTTGGGCTTTATATTCGCCATAAACAGAAAGTGCTGCAAAAGCGGCAATCCAACAGCGGATTTCCTGTCCTCCCTTACCGCCCTGAATAGCGATCCCGCCATTCGTTAATGAAGCAAGGCGCCGTATATCGCCACTGCAAAAAATACTCAACAGTTCTTCATCCCACTGAGGATTCAACGGCGCAACAACATTTTCACCACGCGCCAACGATTCTCCAACCGCAATCACCCGGCCTTGCCGTCTTTGACGCGCTTCTTTTGTCGGATTTCTCCCGGCAATCAAGCCCTCTTCAACTTCCGGCGGTACCTGTCCAATCTGCGATATTGGTGGATCATGTGATAAACCACCAGAGCCCAACAACAATACCCGCTGATCTGTTTTAAACAAGAATTGTCCAATCGCACGACCAAGCGCAACGGTACGGCGGCATGTCGGTAATGGACTGGCGGCACAGTTAATAAAGACTGGGAGAGTCGGATAGCGCTGTAAATCCTGGCAAAGCAACATCAATGGTTGAACAAAACCATGATCAGCCTGCATACGCCAGGATTGTGCAACATCAATACCGGTGTCATATAAAGCAGAAATGAGATCCTTCGCGGTGTTTTCAGGCACATTGAGTGGACCTTTGCCAATATCCCAGTCCCCCACAGCATTCGCTCTGACCCCAACACAAAATGCCGGCATCAGGTCATAAAAAAAACCATTGAAATGGTCAGGGGCGAAAATCACTATCAATTCTGGATCATATTCTTTCACTTGTTCAGCCAATTGTTGAAAAACCTGCCGAACGTGCTTTTCTGTCGCTCCAGGTGGAGAACAAAAATCCATCAAAGGTGTGTGTGAAGTACAGATCAATTTAATGGTCATCTGAATTCCCCTTTTTATCCGGTGACATGATCCCCGCAGTGATCCGGCGAACCCCGCGAATACTTAACCCGGCGTCAGCCGTTATCATGACGCCGGTTAAGGTACGGTTGTTTGCACGGGAAGCGAGCATGACATATGGGCCGGTGAAATCTTCCGGCTGAGGCGTGAATTGCAAAGGTAAAGCTGCGCCAATACTTTCCAATGGCAGACTGTCTGTGATGCATTTATCCTGCTGGGATAATGTGGCCGGGCCACGGAGATCACTTGGCATGCCACACGGCGCGACACCATTAACTCTGATAACCGGTGCCAGTTCATACGCTAACTGGCGGATCATCCCGACTGCGCCATGCTTGCTGGCGGTATACAACACACCGCCACCACCAGAAAACCATGATGAACTCGACAACGTAAAAATCATACTACCTTCTGATGCTGTTAGCGCAGGTAATGCCGCTTTGGCCCCCAGAATGTACCCTTTCAGGTTAACCCCCATCAGTTCATCAAATCCTTTGTCAATCTGTTCTGCTGACGCATCAAGCAGGCTGGTTTTGTGATCCCAGAGCCCGGCATTACCGATAAAGCAATCCAACTTACCAAAACATCGAACAGTTTCTGCAACTGCCCGTTCATTGTCTACAAAAGAGGTGACATTCCCCTGAATAACACAGATATCTTTGCCGAAACAGTGCACCAGCGCTGTCGTTTTTTCCGCAGATAACTCTAAGACACCGACTTTGGCACCTTCCGCAATAAAACGTTCCACTAAAGCCAAACCTAAACCGGAGCCACCACCTGTTAATAAAATGACTTGATCTTTCATCCAACTCATTATTGCTCCTCCGAAACAGTGATATAAATTTTTCCATCTTCAACAACAACAGGGTACGTCTTCAATGGATCTGTCGCAGGAAGACAAAGCGCCCTCCCGGTTCTAAGACAAAAACTGGCCGTATGCAGTGGACACTCAACTGTTGCATTGTCTTCCAGATACCCTTCGGATATAGAAGCATTACCGTGACTGCACCGGTCATCAACAGCAAAGAATTCGCCGTTATAGTGAAACAGCGCAATATCCGGTGTGTATTCAACCTTACGCGCTTCTCCCTCGGGCAATTCTTCAACAGTACATGCAAATAACTGGCTCATCAGAATAAGACACTCAGGTTATGGAAAGTTAAGACGGCTTGATCCAGAGTAATTTCACGTCTGCAAACCAGCCAGCTACCCGTATTCAGATTGCGGCGAACATAATCCAACCGCTTACCGACATAAAAAGCTTCATCTTTCTCTTTTTGTGAACGATACAGCAGATAATTGGACTGAACATGAAATTGGTCTGGCAAACCTGTTTCAGTAATCACCAGGTTTGTCAGTAGATGACGAGTACGGGATGGCGGTTCCTCTGCCCATGCCATACCCGTTTCTAACCGGGCAATCCGGCGTTCAAGCTGAAATTTATTATCATTGAATAACCAAGTGGTTGGCGGCTGGATACTTTTGCGGCGGTCGCGGGTTTGGGCGTTAACAATGGTGCGCATGGTATAACTAAGATCTTCTGATAACAGTTCAAGCCAGTCACGAAATTTCCACTCATCCAGTAACGCTATTTCGTAGTACAAGAACTGACTTATTTCATAATGCAGCTCTACCGATACCCGTTTTTCTTGATTGACGATTAACTCTTTCATTTGACCAACTCCTGCTGATAAGCCCGGCTTTTTTCCTCTATCTCATCCCAGGTTTCACTGGTCAGTAAGTCAGCCCAGCGTTGATACATGCCACGGGCAACAGTTTCGGAAAAAACATAGTTGGTCACGCCTGGAATACCATCATCCCGTACTCTTTCTTGTCCCAGCCTCATTTCCATACACAACGGGCTGTTACGGGCTTTGTAGCCTCTGAGTACCTTCTGGATTTCCACCCAATTTTCTGAATCATCCTGTTCGAGAAAACCTGCCGGACCAAATGCACGGGTTGCACTATTTTCAAAAGCCTCTTTTACCTCTGGAGAAGCCGCTTTGTCTGCAATGCAAAATGCCCATACTTCCACCTGGTCTGGTCCGCGTGGATGCCATACCCGCATCGTCGCTGTACCGTTAAGCCAGGAGAGTGTTGGAAAAATATTGTTGTGGCCCGCAAGACGCAGTGCCCTGACTTTCCCCAGGCGCTGCTCTGCTTCGGCGTAGGTTTCACGGTAGTAACGGGCGACGGCACCATCAACCCAAACGTTGGCATCAGGTTTTTCAGTCAGGAAAAATCCACTACCGTGACCGTTCTGAGCAAATTGCACTGCATCTTTTGCCGTTTCCCAGACCGGCCGGGAAGTCTGACCAGCGCCTAACGCTTTTTCATTATCGCCCTCTTTTACAGCTAAAACCTGTACAGCAGAGGCATGACTAAATAAAGCGTGGTATTGATCGCCGGCAAACTGTTCAGCAGGTAATTTCCAGTTACAGTTGATGACCCACTTTTGCACACCGCCGATAACTTCTGTTCCTCCCTCGCGACGGTCAAGCACACCATCAAGATACCAGGCCATATCACCAAGATAATCAATCAAAGAGGGTGCGGTCGTATCCCAGTTACCGAAAATCAAACCCTTATAACTCTCCACACACGGAACTTCCTGAAGTCCCCATTTCTCTTTGCAAAGCCCGTGTGGATAGGCGCACGATTCCAGTGGAACGTCAACTAATCGCCCATCAACACCGTATGACCAACCGTGATAAGGACAAGTAAACGCACGGGTATTACCACTATCCGCGTAACAAACCCGCATTGAGCGGTGACGACATTGATTTAGAAAAGCTTTAACGGAACCCTCTTTCTGCCGGACAACAACAACACTGTCCTCTCCCATATAAGTATTAAAAAAATCTCCCGGACGTGGGATTTGGCTATGATGAGCCAAAAAGAGCCAACAACGACCAAATATTCTTTCGAGTTCTAACTGATAGAGCTCAGGGTCAATATAAATCTGAGGAGTTACACGACCGGCTCGGGCATCAATCAGGCGGTAAATATCTGAGTTTTTGCTCAATGTCATATTATTGATCCTCATGTAAATGAAAAGTTGACTTTTTGCCAACATGCAAAATGAATGCTATTAATAGATTAATAATTTGTGAAATACATTGTTTGTTTAAATTGAGACTTTTTTTCGATATGTAGAGGAAACGGCAATGGAATTAAGACACTTACGATACTTTATTGCAGTAGCAGAAGAATTAAACTTTACTAAAGCCGCAAGAAAATTGCATACCGCACAACCTTCATTAAGCCAGCAAATAAAAGATTTAGAAGACTATATTGGATCTACATTATTAGAAAGAAATAAACGCAGAGTTTCTTTAACCAAAGCCGGGGAAGTTTTTCTCCAACAGGCCAGGATTATTCTTGACAATGCAGAGAAAGCAAAAAAAATGGCACGCAAAGCAGCACAAGAACAAATTGTGCTGACCATTGGGTTCGTTCCATCAGCAGAAGTTAAAGTTCTACCTGAAGTTATCCCGGTGTTTCGTCTTTCTCATCCTGAAGCAAAAGTAGAACTTATTAGTTTATTTAATCCAGGACAAGAAGAAGAATTATTACAAGGTGATATTGATGTCGCTTTTATGCGTCCGCCGATAAAGAGCGATTATATTGATTTTAAAGTTATTCTTAATGAACCATTGGTAGTACTTATGCCTGCTAATCATAGGCTAAGATATTGTGAGAAAATTTCAGTCGAAGACCTACATGGTGAAAACTTTATTATTCCTGATCCAACACAATCCGGTATATTACAACAGATTATAGAAAATTATTTTGCTGAACATAATGTCTCCCCGAATATTATTCAAACAGCTAACAATATGTTGTTAATTTTAAACATGGTCAGCCTGAATTTAGGATGTGCAATAGTGCCATTCTATATTACTAGCATCATGACCGATGCTGTTGTTTGCCGGCCATTGTCAGGATACTCACCAACAATAGAGTTAATAATGGCATGGCGAAAAGACAACACATCAGAATTATTATCACATTTAATAGATATTGTTGAAAATAAATATCTATAGAAATTAAGTATAATCGTTTTTACATTTAAGATTAGACATATTAAGTATTAGTTAATATTGCTTGATGTCGTTATATTAACATTAAATTAACCTGAAAAAAATAAGGGAAATATTGTTATGTCAACGACAAACCGTCAACATAAACCTGTACAACCTGAGTTACGATCGCTTTGGTCAGCAATTGCTGGTGGTGAAGTTCATTTGCACCATATTAATGTAAAAGGGATAAAAACCCGCGTACTTGAAGCTGGCAGCGGCCCTGAAACCCTGATTTTCTTGCACGGCATTGGTGGTCATCTGGAAGCCTATATGCGTAATGTTCTGCCTCATGCTGCACATTTTCGCGTACTGGCAATTGATATGTTAGGACATGGTTTCACTGATAAACCTGTCCGCTCTTATGAAATTATCGATTATGTAGAACACTTGCGGGATTTTGTCGAAACATTAAATCTGAAAAAAATTCACCTTTCCGGTGAATCTTTAGGTGGATGGGTCGCCGCCCGCTTTGCGGCAAAATATCCACGATATATTCGCCGTCTGGTGCTGAATACAGCGGGAGGTATGATTGCCGATCCAAATGTGATGGAACGCTTGCGCACTCTGAGCCTGAATGCAGTGAAAAACCCGGATCTGGAAGCCACCCGCAAGCGTCTTGAATTCCTGATGGAAGATCCTGCTATGGTGACAGAAGACCTGGTTGAATCCCGTTTTGCGATTTATCGTCAGCCAGATATGTTATCTGCAATGGAAAACATTATGTGCCTGCAAGACATGGATACCCGCCTGCGTAATCTTCTGACCGAAGATGAGCTGGCAAAAATTCAGGCCGAAACTCTGGTGCTATGGACAACTCACGATCCAACTGCCGCGGTTTCCGTGGGTCAGCACCTTGCCGCGCTTATCAAAAACAGCCGTTTTGTCGTAATGGAAAAATGTGGTCACTGGCCTCAATATGAGGATCCAGACACCTTCAATCGAATTCATATCGATTTTCTGCTAAACGGCAACAAATAATGTCGCTTGCAAATGGGTGATATTCCCCCCGGAATATCACTTTTGTCGCCTGATCAGGAGCAACAACCAATGAATAACGTGATAAACCATCTTGGCGAAAAATTGTTTCAATCATGGCGGAGTCATCAAGCCATCAACCCGATTTCTGATGAATATCCAAAACTGACATTACACGATGCTTATCTCATCCAGCAAAAAGTTATTGCCCGCCGTCTGGAAACAACCGATGAACGAATTATCGGTAAGAAAATTGGTATCACCAGCCAGGCAGTGATGGATATATTGGACGTAGATCAGCCAGACTTTGGCATTCTCACCTCAGATATGTATTACGAAAATAATGCCACTGTGCCCATTGAACAATTAATTGCGCCGAAGGCTGAAGGTGAAATTGGCTTTATCCTGAAACGCAATTTGCGTGGTCCAGGTATTACCGCGGAAGATGTACTGCAAGCAACAGCTTATGTTGTACCCTGTATCGAAATCGTCGATTCCCGTATCCGTGATTGGAAAATAAAAATCACGGATACGGTTGCTGATAATGCCTCATCAGGTTTATTCGTTATTGGTAACGGTACCCGTCTGCCATCAGAAATTGATTTGGCTGCCGTTACCATGACACTGGAAAAGAACGGCAAACTGATTGATACCGGCATAGGTGCCGCCGCATTTGGGCACCCTGCCAACGCCGTTGCCTGGTTGGCGAATAGGCTGGGAACGCTGGATACGACGCTACGCCAGGGAGAAATTATTCTTTCCGGTTCCCTTGCCACAATGGTACCAGTTAATGCCGGTGATCAATTGAAAATCAACTTATTGGGCCTGGGATCTGCCAGAATAAATTTCGCCTGAAAATTTATGAATGGTGTGGGCCACCGCCAACTTTCCAGCAACATTTGCTGTATTAACTAATACAGCCATATTAGCTTTCGCCGAGATCCCATTGGTTTCTCGGTCAATCATTCTCATCAGATACTTTGTCAACGAATTACCAACAATATTATTCTTCTTAGCCTCTAACACCGCATCTTGTATAATCATATCAATCTTTTGACTCTCTATCGCATCCTCTGGCTTGGTTGGTGTCGTAATTAATATCCCCTTTCCCCCCGGCAACATCCAATTTATCTCAATCGCTTTGGCAATTACGGCGGGATCATCAAGACGTTGTGGACTTTTGAATCCGCTGGAACGACAGTAAAATGCAGGAAAATCATCCGACTGATAGGATATGATTGGCACATTCCATGTCTCCAGGAATTCCAATGTTAATCCAATATCGAGGATATTTTTTGCGCCAGCGCAGACCACAGCAACACGGGAACGCGTTAACTGAGTCAAGTCTGCGGATATATCCATACTCGTCTCTGCACCTCGATGTACCCCACCAATCCCCGCAGAACAGAAGAATTTAATACCCGCTATTTCTGCTGCAAGTATTGACGATGCCACTGTTGTCGCCCCCATACCGCCACTCGCTAACACGACCGGAATATCCCGACTCGTGACTTTTGGAACATGAGATGCAGTAGCAAATTTCTCAATTTGTTCATCTGACATCCCAATCAGAAATTCACCATTATCTATTCCTATCGTTGCGGGAACTGCCCCACTTTCACGAACAGCCTGCTCAACATGCTTAGCTGTTATGACATTATCAGGGTAATCCAAGCCATGTGTAATCACATTGGATTCCAGAGCAACAACAGGTTTTCCTGATTCAAGCGCGTCTTTTACTTCACAGCTGAATTTAAGTGGAACGCTATGACTGATATTCATGTTATATACCTTTTCATTCTCTTGATATTATCTACTAAATATAACATTAGAGATAATATATCTATTAATATCTACTTATTGAATCTTACGGATTGTATTTATTACTGGTAATTTAAAAGCGAGATTATTTTCTCAATCTCAGTCACACCTTCATTTTCCAACAGTTGATAGTGATCCGATATCAATTCAATTATTTTAGGTGGTGTTGATGAAAACACGCCAGATTTTTCGATAAATGAATCATTATCTTTATTCGCCTTGAGAATAGTTATAGGTGCCTTTAGATATCTGTGATAAAGCTCATCAATACTGTACTTGAAATCATAAGTCAAAGTCACAATCCTAACGATACGTTTTACTAATGATGGCTCCAAGTTTTTAAAACGACTACATATAAAGTTAATAAATGTCGCTTCACTATTCACCTGTTCTAAGCAAGTTTTAACCATTGGGCTACTGATTGAACGAGCAAATACAGAAAAAAGTATTTGAACAAAAGCCGGATTAGTAAATTCAGCGCCTTTATCGTGATATTTCTCTTGCTTCATGTGAAGATGAGGCGATCCCGGTGCTAACAAGTTTAATGCCTTAACTTCTTCTCCGGCTTGTTCAAGCTGGTACGCAGCCTCAAATGCTACCCGGGCGCCAAATGAATATCCCCATAATGTATAGGGCCCTTCTGGCTGTATTTTCTTTATCTCTTTAATATCTTCCTCTGCCATTCTCTGGATAGAAGAAAACGGTATTTCACTCTCGTTTATCCCATATGCCTGTATTCCATAAAATGCCCTGTCGGGAACCACTTTATTAGCCAGCAACCTCAAACTCATAGGATATCCGCCCAAACCCGGCCAACAGTAAATTGGATCCTTACTTGCCTGATTCAATAAGATTAATCTTGATATTGTTTTAGCATCGGCTTGCTCAATCCACTTAGCCAACTCTTCTATATTGGGAGATTGAAAAAGTATCTGTAGCGGAAAACGAATATTAAAGGCCTCATTGATCTTATTAACCATAGCAACGGCCATCAAAGAATTACCTCCACTCTCGAAAAAATCATCGTGTGCAGATACTGAATCCCATTTCATCACTTCCATCCAAATTTTTCCAAGCCTCAATTCAGTCTCTGTCCGTAATGGCACTAATGGTCTCTGTGTTGAGATATCCTCCACTGCTTTAGATTTTGACAAAGACGGGTAATCTACTTTTCCATTGGCCGTCAAAGGTAATTTATCGAAAACTAATACCTTATTTGGGATCATATATTGAGGGAGTTGCTGATGAAGATCATCTTTAATGATCTCAACTGGCCCTTTCATATGAACAACATCTTCTTTCATACCTTCACAAGTGTATTGCTCTTGGCTAACACTCCCGCCTATACAGAAATAAAATGCCGCCATAGGTTTATCAAGCGCATTCAGAATAGATCGCATCCTTTTCGCCGAAGGTAAATCGTTATTGCTCTCTGAGCTGTAACCAGATGACATTAATCCAATACACAATTGATTACTTTGCAACGCATGTAATCGACGACCCAATGTAATATAATAATGCCATTCAGGGACACAACGTGGAATAATTGACACACCAAAACTGGAACGATCATAAACTTGCTGATTAATCGCGATAACATCCTTTTTCCGAACAATATCATCACTTACTCGCACAAATTCCCCGTTAGAAAAGTGATATAAACCACATGGCATCTCAGGTATTTTATTAGCATGTGTTTGCAAATAAAGATCGGTATCAAATGGTGGTAATCTATTTTCATAGCGACATATTTCAAATGCACCAAGGTAATAATCCTGAATATTACCATCATACCAATCAGGACAGGCAGCTTGATATTCACTTTCACCAATACCCAAGCCGATTTCCGGTAATATATCGTCAAAGAGCCCCATCATATGACCCGCTTCCATTTTCAGAACTTCTTGTATGTTGTTCTTATAAACGGGCTCAATAGCTTCACGCTTTCCAATAAAATGTACTTTTATCATTGGCTTTTGCCGACGACTCAATGTTGAAATTTTTATTAACTCATGAGTCACAGGATGATAATAGTAAATCCCCGCATCCAAACCGAGAACATGATGCAATTCAAAATACATTTGAGTCGCATAGAGAGCACCCGGTGAAGCATAGGCATATTTTGGCAATAAACGTTGATGACTGGTGAACTGACCAAAATAACGCAACACATAGCCGAAATCTTTAAGTGTTAAATGATTCAGTGGCAAAGAGCAAATTTCACGCTGCTGAGTGGTTGTCAGCAATGTTTTTAGTTTCTCTACCGTTATTTCTGTCCCCTCAAAATAGCGATATGTCTTGCGCCCAAAGACATATTCTCTTTGTTTTATCTCTCCTTCTTTATAAGGCAGTAAGATTACAGGACGATTCTCACACAATTCTTCACTCCGACAACCAGAATTAGAAAGTTGAGCTTTCACCTGGAGTTTATTGGTTTTTGATTTGTGATGTGAGCTACTATTACCTTGATCCATCAGCGCGGCTTCTTTTTCATCCAATTCCACACATGCTATGAGATTTTGGAAACCCGTTCTGGCATCTTTCTTAATTAACATTGCCGCTGTTTTTATCCAGCTATGTTCTTCAATCGCATGACGTATTTCATCAAGCTCAATACGATAACCTCGTAACTTGACCTGGCTATCAACCCGACCAACAAAATAAGTATTACCATCGGCCCCTCTGGTCACGAGATCTCCCGTTCGATATAACCACGGGTATTTAGTTTCGGATGCAAGATGATTATAAATAAATTTATCTTTTGTCATTTCTGGCTTATGCAAATAGCCACGTGCTAACTGAACACCCGAAATATAAAGCTCGCCAATTTCACCCACCACCACAGGTAATCTATTCTCATCAAGAACGTAGTATTCTGTATTATCTACAGGTATACCAATTGAAATAGATGTTTGATAATTTGGCAAAGTTTCATTTGTCACCCAGAAATACGATGAATTAATCGTACATTCTGTTGGACCATATAAATTGATTAATTCACAGTGAGTAAAACTATTCAAAAATTGAGCGGATAATTTGGTTGTCAGCGCCTCTCCTCCACTGAATACTTGAGTCAGTGATAAGCAATCCAAAAAATTGGGATTATCTAGTAACGCTTGCAGTAAAGTAGGAACACATTGCAAAGTTGTCACTTGATGTTGAAGAATTGTTTTAATAATCGCATCCGGATCGCGATAGCATCCTACAGGGCCAATAATCACTTGGACACCTATTGCAGGCGCTAAAATTTCCCATTGAGCAGCATCAAAACTCATTGGCGTTTTCTGCAAAATTCGAGAGTGCTTGCCTAAGCTGAACGCTTTTGCAAGAAATCTCATTTGATTCACAATACTGTGATGCTCAATCATAACTCCCTTTGGTTTACCCGTACTACCAGAAGTATAAATAATATAAGCCAGGCTGGTTGGGTTGGGAACTCGAGCCGTATTGAGAATATCTTCTATTGTTCGTGTTTTTATCGTCAGAGCGACATCTTCCGGTGTGATAATTAATACTGATTTTGGTGCAATGTCCTGCAACTGTTCTTTTAAATGCGATTGGGTAAAAATCACATCAATGCCAGAATCTTCTATCATATATTTGAGGCGCTCAGCCGGATAGTCAGGCGATAAAGGCAAATAGGCTTTATTCGCTGATAAAATACCCCACGCACCACAAATTAAATCTATAGAAGGGTCACAAAAAAGCCCAATACCCACTGAATTTTTTGAGCTCATTTCTGATAGACAATATCCAATCTCTTTCACTTTCAAATAGAAATCAGCGTAATTAAGCGATTGTTCTTTATCAATAACAACATATCCATCTGCCTGGTACTTTAGTTGACTTTCAAGCATATCCATCAATGTTATTGCGTCTTCTTTAAGGCAAACATCAGTGATTAAATCACATTGTTTAATATTATTTTCTAACATTTTCAGTTACTTTATATAATAATGAAGTAAATATCGCCGTAGTTAAAAATGACATTTTATCTACGAAATTATAAGTGTCTTTTTGATCATGATTGATGACTTATATTTTATTAAAATCATTCAATTAATTAAATTCAACAAAGACACACTCTTCGAGGCAAATAAATATCCTTGCCAATTACTATAAGTAATCTGGCATTCGTATAAGACAATACCTTAAAGATTATCTAAAAAATTAATTTATTAGATGATGAATTCAAAAAATTTAAATTATGATTATTCAATACTCTCCGTAAATAAAACGGTTATTATTCTCCCCTGTAATTCCGGATCATTTATTTGTGATTTCGTGATAAGATACATCTATCAAAATGCACCTCATCACGATATAGAATTATCAATCAATTAATTTATTGTTCTTTAAATATTCCAATATTAATTGAGAGACAAGAGAACACCTTTCCTTATCGTCATAGTTCATCCATACTATTTTCTCAATCTCCGATGACGCTCTTATCTCTCTAAAGCGTTTTTATCTTCTTCCCCAACGTCCCTTTTACCCCCCTGGAATATAATATTTTAATAAAACAATAGAGCCAGTTTATTATTCAATCGGTGCTTCTTCGAAAGAAGGAGGAAGCAAAGGAGTGTTTGTAAATTGATTTGCGGCTGCCCTATAAAGGGTTAAACCATATTTTTTCCACAATTGATTCATAACATAAACCAGTTTTGGATTATGTTCTTCTTCTTCCTCTAATGCCCTGGCAATAATATGCGACCACTCCTGTTCCCAGACAGAATAAGTCATTTCGTCTTGCCTGAATGAATAAGCCTGATTAAGCGCAGAAAATTTAGCGGGTTTCGATAAATCAGTCGTTGAAAACAAAATGCATAACATGCCAACCCAATAACATTTAATAATATTTTTACTTTCTTCCGCCGGTAAACGTGCAGAGATCTTTCTCATTGCAAACAACGAGGTAATCAAATGAAGAAGCAAAAAATCACCCGGCTTAGCAAGATAAATCAATGTTATGACATAGAACAACTGAGCCCAACTTTCTTCTGCATCTTGGGTCCCAATCCAAACCGGCAAACGATATATTTCTGGGTGGCCTTGCATCAAGAGACGAGCAATACGATATTGCAGGCCTGATCTTCTTAATTCAGGATGTATTAAATCGGTATCGGCCAGATTTTCATTATCAACCAATGAATTTACCCAATCGGTCAATTCTATTTTCCTTTCCTCCCACAGCGTTGAAATTCTCAATATAGAATCAAAAGCATTCTTGTCGTTTAGAGAACTATCAATAAATGCTCTCTCTGAATGACAAGGAACAGAGGAGAATGCCATGTAAGCAAGCCCTTCAATAATCATCCAAGGATGATCGATATCCAATGCCCAACCTAAATGAATGGTACCGTGAGTTAATGCACCAGCCCATCCAGACAAAAGCGTCGGCATATATTCTTGCAATACCTGTTCAATCCCTTTCTTTTTAATTTCCTCTTCAAAATAATCACAGTAAGAAGAATAACTTGTTCTTTTGCCTAAGAAATATTTCCAATTCGCACTGTCTATCACATGCTTTAATGTTTTAGGGGGTTCAAGCCCCATACCATAGGGCGTCAATTTAGCATAATTATCATAATAGTCTTTAATTCTATCCGCACTGATGCCCAAACCATGCAGCGCTATAACCGCATGTTTAACGTGATTAGTAAGATGACCGTTAAATTCAATATGATATGAACGATCATTAAGTAGTTTGTTAATCATTTTTTTACCTTATAGTTGATGCTATTCTTATTTTGACTCAGTTGTTTTTCTAGTTAGGTAAATTCCTACTAACACAAACAATACTCCAACAATCTTCACTAACCCAGGAGTAATCCCCTGATATAACCAATCAAGCAGTACTGCTGATAACATTTGCCCGGCAATAACAAGGATGGCGGCATTCATCGCCCCTAGTTTAGGGAAAATATAGCTACTGACAGCCACAAACAGAGCACCAAACACCCCACCCATATAAGCCGCTGCTGGAATAGAGTCAAAATCCCATTCATTCCATTGCCAACTCGATAAAAGCGTTAATACCACTGTTAAGAGAAAAAAACCACCGATATGATTCCAAAGTGAAGCACCAAAAGAACCTATCGAGACACTTAATTGCCCGTTAATTGTCCTTGTCGCCGCTATAAATATGCCATTTAAAAAGGCAATAAGAATCAAACTCAGCATTAGTTGCTTCCCCCAAACAGAATTAACATACTGCCAAATAGAACAAAGAAAATAACATATAAATCTTGTATCACTATCTTTCTTTTTCTTGTTCTTAAAAGTCCGAAATGATCAGCAACCAAACCAAAAAGTATTTGCCCAACTAACCCTAATGAAATTGTACTAGATAATGGCAGCCCACCATTAATAGCAACAGCCGCTAACACAACGGTAAGCGCACCAGGAATACCACCAAGATAAAACCATATAGGAATATTCGATTTCTTATGTTTCTTTTCGTCTGTTTCTTTTTTAGAAAAGAACTTGGCCACAATAATAAATAATATCAAAGCAACAATCGCGCCAATACCATGAGCTACCCATGATGCAAAAAAGGGTGTTGTATTTTTCGACAATATGCTATTAGTGTAAATCATCAACGTCAGTAAACTGCCACCAATAATTGCCAGTAAGATATTTCTTATCTTATTAATCACTTAAGTATATTCTCCTCAATAATATGGCATACGTCATAAAAACAATTAGCAATCCAAGTTGGCCTGGCTTCTTCCAACATACCGACACTATGTATACCATATGTCACTGCTATTGATCGCATGCCAGCTGCCCTTGCCATATAAATATCGTGAGTGGTATCACCTACCATAACAGCCATCTCTGGTATAGCACCGTAATATTCCAAAATTTTCCTTCCTGATTCCGGATCAGGTTTAGGTTTTGAAACGTGATCAGCACCAATTATCCGGTCAAACACAGCGTCTATTCCCGCAGCCTCAAGTAATGCTGTCGCACTTGCGGTAAATTTGCTGGTCGCTACCGATAGTTTTATATCTTTTTTATTTAAAGCGATTAATCCATCTTCAACACCAGGAAATAACAATTCCTTTGCTTTTGGCAGAATACACCGACGATACTGCAATTGATATTGTTCAACAGCTTTAGAGATTAACGCCTTTTCAACAGATATATTTAAGAGCATTGCAAATGCTTTCTCTAAAGGCAGACCAATTGTAGCGCGAATGTTTTCATCTCCTGCTAATGGAATGTTAAATACCTTAAAAACAGCATTGAACGTTTCTATTATTGCTCGAGAAGTATCAAACAATGTACCGTCTAAATCGAAAATGAGTATTTTATTCATTAAAAATATCTTTAAAAGATCCTCAGTTATAAAAATAAATTAATAATTTGGCAATTTAATCAACAAGGTTTCTTTGAGTTTAATTTCAGGGAAATAAACCTCTTCATTCCATTTTTCTTGTTCGATCGGCTCTAATGAAATGGAAATAACCTCTTCTCTACAACCAAACATCTTTGTTACCACCTTTGTCAATTCTAAAGATAAGATATCTTTATCTTCTTGTGAGAGGTGAGCAGGAAAATGTTTTATATTAATATGTGGCATATGTAACCCTTTAAATTCTAAAAGATAATTATTCTACTTTTGTTATATAGTATTCACGATGGTTTATAAGTTCCAAAATATCGATCACCAAAATCACCAATGCCTGGATTCATAAAAGCATCTTCATTAAGCCCATTTTCAATTGAAGAAGTAACAAGTTGAATTTTAGGATATGATGTTGTGATTCTATGAAGACCAACAGGAGAAGAAAGAAAATTAACAACGATAATATTATCTTCAGGTACGCCTTTTTCTTTTAGTAAATCGATAGCCTTAGCTAATGATCCGCCCGTCGCCAACATAGGCTCAAAAAGTAAAATAGTTCTCGTCGCAATATCATCAGGTAAATTCGAATAATAGTAATGAGGCAGTTTTGTCAATTTATCTCTTTGAATAAGAATTTTTCCCGTTGGGAACTCAGGATACATTTTTCTATATTCGCCTTCTATGCTTTCTCCGGCACGGATTATCGAAACACCACAAAGCTTAGTATTTAAAACAGTTCCATTATAAATATCCCCAATTGGGGTTTGAATATGATGAGAGGTATAGGGTAGCAATTCAGATGCTGCCTCTAATAATAATCGAATAATGCGATCAGAGTAAAACACAAACTCCGATTGTTCGGCGTTACGATTACGCGCTTTTGTATGCAAAGAAGTCAAATACTGACTTTTCGGTAAAACATGTACGTTCTTATGGTTATCCATTATAATTCCAACTAATATTTATAGATAAATGTTATTCAACTATTTCCGATATCAAATAAATTCGTGACAATTAGAGCGTCTTTTGTGGTTGCAAACGAATTTCTTACTAATGCCACAGGCTAAATCAGACAACACAAAACAGATATTTCAGC
Source organism: Photorhabdus stackebrandtii (assembly GCF_011189495.1). Lineage (NCBI taxonomy): Bacteria > Pseudomonadati > Pseudomonadota > Gammaproteobacteria > Enterobacterales > Morganellaceae > Photorhabdus > Photorhabdus stackebrandtii. The sequence goes on along the minus strand of NZ_PUJV01000003.1, from coordinate 238,174 downwards.
ATATTTCTCTTTCATTAAGGATACTCGTTGTGCTCTCCATATCCTCTGATAAATAAATTATCGAAAGTTGAGGGATTGCGCTAACGAGATAGGGACAAAAATAGCGTATTACACACTATTGATGACGATTATCATTGCATTTAAGCATCACATATCGCCTGAAATATAAACTCTCATATCTATTTTCTTAACGCAATAGCCTAAATCTACAGCACCATGCTGTAGATTATTATTTTATCATTTAAATAGTTGTATTTACCAATAAAATCAAAAATAGGCTATTAAATTCAAACCGCATTTTCAGATTTGTCTTATCTATCTATTAAACCGTTATATAGAATAATAATCTGATTTGTCAGAAAAATAAAAAAACAGGGCTTGGCATAGGCTACTTTTTCCGCACTGGGTGAAGTAGGGTAGCGTGTGATTGTTCTTTGGTTGATTTTCCAAATCACGCCTATTCTCGCGGGTTCCAGCCTATATCGTGGGAGGCGTAAAGATGCAACATTATTAATCGCATATTGTCGATAATATCACAAATATTAATGAACGAATTGCAAGGCCTTGCCCAATATCGCAATGCCTTGCTTTTCCTCAGCACCAAGAATATTTTTCACTCTACTTTCCCAAACAAGAAATCCTCAGTTAAATTCAAGTCGCTGATATTGAATATAGTCTTGCTATGAAAATCACTAAACATCAGCTTTATACAATGTAATAATTTCTTAATAACCAGGATACAGGTAATACACTTTCCCGAATAAATTGCAGAAAGCTATTATTGTTCTTACCAGAATCATCAAGAGATGCTAAAGTTGAGCTATATCAATATCTCAATGAGCATGCCATATGATCCAGGAAAAACGTGTTATTCGTCGAATCCAGTCTGGTGGTTGTGCGATCCACTGCCAGGATTGCAGCATTAGCCAGCTGTGCATCCCTTTCACCCTGAATGAACACGAGCTTGACCAGCTCGATAATATCATTGAGCGTAAGAAACCTATCCAGAAAGGGCAAACTTTGTTTAAAGCAGGAGATGAGTTGAAATCTCTTTATGCTATCCGTTCTGGCACGATTAAAAGCTACACCATCACCGAAGAAGGTGATGAGCAGATCACAGGTTTCCATCTCGCAGGGGATTTAGTGGGTTTTGACGCCATCCTTAATACTCAGCATCCAAGTTTTGCTCAAGCCTTGGAAACATCGATGGTTTGTGAAATTCCGTTTGAAACACTGGATGACCTGTCCGGTAAAATGCCTAATCTTCGCCAGCAAATGATGCGTTTGATGAGTGGGGAAATTAAAGGCGATCAAGAAATGATATTGTTGTTATCCAAGAAAAACGCGGAAGAGCGATTAGCCGCATTTATTTATAATCTCTCCCGTCGTTTCGCTCAACGGGGTTTCTCACCAAGAGAATTCCGTTTAACCATGACCCGCAGTGATATTGGTAATTACCTTGGTCTGACTGTTGAAACCATTAGCCGTCTGCTTGGACGCTTCCAGAAAAACAATACTCTCGGCGTAAAAGGTAAATACATCACTATTGAAGATATGGATAAACTGGCCGACTTAGTCGGGAAAAAATCTGTTTCAATTACCTGAGGTTAAAACCAGATTATCCGTCAATCTCCTTTCTACCTCGTCTTGAGGAGGATGGAAAGGAGGCAGTTTTCCCGCTCGGCGGCGGACAACATTGAATGGCGTGGCATATGACCTGCTTGTTCTTGAAAATGAGGGTTTATGAAAAAGCACTGTACCGCCAACTTATAGTACACAACATCAAGGGGTTAGCGTTCTCGAAAGCCTTTCTTGAAACAATATTCTCAAAATACTACACTATCAATAAATTTTATAATCCCTCAAGGCCCAATCGTGGTTTCCTCCCTCAGTGCGTGACATTCGCGCCTTCAGAATTGAATAATGGTCTGAATCCTGATGCTGCAGACGCCTCATCGGCTGATTATCTTGCATTGATAGCGCGATTGACAGGAGTTAGTGACAAGGCGGTTTCAGGAGATGTGCCAGGATCAGATCTGTATCACCCACTAAAAGGGGGGATACCGTTTCCACTTCTGCTCGAAGCCAAGCTCAGACACGCTGCTGAAACCGGAGAGTCAATTTAATTTGTCGATCTGCTCCTCCTCTGACCTGTCCGGTTTGCCTATATTGGTTTATCTTTAGTATTGAAACGTATTTTGTCTAGCCTCTGTGAGGGTACTATGTATGGCAAACTATCAAAACCTTTTAGTTGCAATTGATCCAAGTCAGGACGATCAGCCGGCATTAAGACGTGCAGTTTATATCGTGCAACGTAGCGGTGGCCGGATTAAAGCTTTCTTACCTATTTATGATCTCTCCTATGAGATGACAACCTTGCTCTCCCCCGAAGAAGCCAGTGCTATGCGTAAAGGTGTTACCAGCCAGCGCACTGCCTGGCTTAAACAACAAGCGCACTACTATCTGAAAGCCGGTATTGATATTGACATAAAAGTGGTATGGCACAATCGGCCTCATGAAGCCATTATCCAGGAGGTCATTACGGGTGAACACGATTTGCTTCTGAAAATGACGCATAAGCATGACAAGTTGGGGTCCTTGATTTTTACCCCACTTGACTGGCAGTTACTGCGCAAATGCCCATGTCCGGTATGGATGGTAAAAGATCAGATATGGCCGGATCAGGGCTCTGTTCTGGTTGCGGTTAATTTATCTAATGAAGAATCGTACCATCATGAACTGAACCTAAAACTGGTCAGGGAAACCCAGGAACTGGCACGCCAGATCATGCCAGATCCCGAAATTCATTTGGTCAGCGCTTATCCTGTCGCACCGCTGAATATTGCTATTGAACTACCGGATTTCGACCCAAGCATTTATAACCATGCGCTGCGTGGTCAACATCTTATCTCAATGAAAGAGCTTCGCCAGAAATTCTGCATTGATGAGAAATACACTCATATCCATGAAGGGTTACCGGAGAATGTTATTCCTGAAATGTGTGATGAGATGAATGCGGGTATTGTCGTTTTTGGTATTCTGGGCAGAACAGGGCTGTCTGCTGCTTTTCTGGGAAACACCGCAGAACATGTGATCGACCACCTAAAATGTGACCTTCTGGCTATCAAACCTGATGGCTTTACATGTCCTGTCAAAGCAGCCAAAGAGTAACAGTAACAAAATGATAAGTATCCATTTGGTGTTAAAACCCGGAACAGATTTTATGTCCCGGGTTTATTGACAAGAGTTTTAACGCCAGATAAACGGTTCAGGCAATGTAACGCCAAGGATCTCCTCGCGTGCTATGCGCCAGAAAAGACGAATACCGGCTTTAACTTGATGAGTTTCTTTCCCCAACACTTTGAAGATTAGACCGCATTGATTAGGTAAGCGACTGGCACCGCTGGCTATGCCGGTTTCAGCATTGTATTGAGGTATGATGCGCGCCAGAATGCGATCATGGTGAACCGAAGGTGTCAGTAAGATCACATTGCCGAACACATGAAATGGCCCCATCACCCCGACACTGTTCAACGGTTGTTTTTTGGGCTCCAATACATAACGTTCAGCAAACAATATTTTGTCTTCGAAATCCGTTGCCGTAATCCGTGATGAGTAAACGTCAAATTTAAACCCCTGATCGGCGGGATGGTATTTGCGACCAGACATGATTATCTCGGAATATATTAACGTGGCAGTTGGGTGAATGGTTATCTGGGTATCAGTAATAAACCGGGAGCCACTATGAGGTATAACCGGATCGGGCATCATTTCCAAATAGCCCCCCTGCGCTATCTGAATAGTTTGTACCTGCGCCGCATAGTTATTCACCATTGAATGAATCTTCGTCGCCGATTGGGTGGTGACATGACCAAATGCATCTTGAGCAACATGAATGTCGAGCGCCAGCCTGTCCCCCTGCAATATACATCCCGACGTGGAGATCATAAATACACACGGCATCTGCGGCAGTGCCTCATCCCAATACAGCGCCCGTTGCACCAAATAAGGAACCCGGCGTTCCATGCGGGCCAGAATACTGTGGTCGCCACGCCGGGCAAACCCCAATCGCAGATAGCCGCTTTTACCGATATCACCGCTTGCCATCTGGGGAGGTTCATCCTGAAACAGGGCAAGTTCCGGCGCGTTGAAACCAAGCTCGCTAACCCGTTTATGTGCTTCACCAATAATTCTCTGCGAGCCGGTAGAGGTCATTGTGTCGCCTGTAGCGAATGAGTAAATAAGAAATCTCGCATGATCATATTTACCAGCGTTTCAACACCTTCACCCGTCTTGCAGTTGGTGAGGATATAAGGACGCTGACCACGCACGACTTGAGTGTCACTCTCCATTACTGCCAGACTGGCGCCAACATAAGGTGCCAAATCGATTTTATTGATCACCAGAATATCCGCCTGTACCAGTCCAGGCCCGTTCTTGCGCGGGATTTTTTCCCCGTCAGCCACATCAATCACATAAATATAAAAGTCCGCCAATGCCGGGCTAAAAGTGAGTGTCAGGTTATCCCCACCACTTTCAATTAACACGACATCCGTGTCAGGAAAACGAGCCTCCATTTCCTCGACCGCAGAAATGTTCATACTGGGATCTTCGCGCACCGCGGTGTGTGGACAAGCACCGGTTTCCACCCCGAGTATCTTCTCCTCATCCAAAATGCCTTTCAGTGTCCGTTTGACCTGTTTAGCATCCTCAGTGGTAACAATATCATTGGTGATAATCAGGGGTTTTATTCCGCGCTGAATCAAAATAGGCGTGATCACTTCAATAACCGCCGTCTTACCTGAACCTACCGGGCCGCCAATACCAATTCGGGTAATTTTTTTCACAGAAATTTCCTCACTCGATTAAGACGTAGTTGTTAATTACTAAACAACCGGGTAAACGCACCGACGTGCAGTGCAGCCAATACATCGGTCACGGGTGCATAAGATGCCATCTGCTCAATTCCGCCCTTTTCCGCCTCATCACAAAATAGCTCAATATCCTGATTCAGTGAGAACAAGATACGCTGAATTTCAATATGGGTGATGCGCATCAGACGTATGGCTGCACTGAGTATTGTCATTGCGACACCATATTGATGCATAACAATGACTTCACGCGGAGCAGCACCTAATGCACTCATGACAACTGCCAGGGTAATCGGATAAGTCCCTGCGGCAATATCACTCTTTATTTGAGTCAGCCACCATGCAATCAACGATTCACCAGTTACCTCAACCGCCATTTCCGCTAACTTTTTCCCCATCCGCGTCACCATAGTGCGACTTTCTTCATTTAATTTGCGGTTAAATACTGCCCAATCATGGGAGATGGCGGCGTCACGCTGCCCATTATTCAGTGCCTGACAAGCAGCAATCACCGCCCGGCCATCACCGCTAACCGCCTGTAACAACGCCGTCCGGGTAAAATCGCTTAATGTTGCCACGTCATACACGATTTTACTCTGAATGGCTGATTCCAGGCCGTTTGAGAAAGAAAACGCGCCAACAGGCAACACGGAATCAGCAAATTGCATGATTCTGATTAAGCGGAGTGCATTCATTTTAATTTGATCACATGCTGATTCAGAAACGTGTTATCGACATGGACATGTGTTGCGGAATCCTCTGCACCACCAAATAATAAGCGTGCCTCGGAATTGTTAAGGTAAGGCAAGATCTCTTCGCCTTTGATAAAGGAATAAGGCAGCGCATGAAAACCATGCGTTTTCATTACCGAATCCATCACTTTAGTTGATACTGTCAGCGGAATATAAATCTGATTATTTTTAATCACTGACTTCCAATGCTGGTTACCTAAAGCATGACCAAGTTCGAAACTGGTTTTCATCACTGTCTCTGCATCCAACGACAGTAATGACTTCAAATGAATAACCATCACATCACGCAGGCTCATCTGGACAATAACGGCCAGCCCTTTAGTTTCATCCCACAACAAAATATCACCGTCCGACAATACCTGATTGCGGTCAAGAGAAATCCCCAAATCCAACCCGTTAAGCGTGGATTTGCGGCAACGGCTTTTTTGCGCTTCCCATTGCGAAAGCACTAAAATATCCGGCGAGATGCCTTGCAAGCGATCTCGCCAGAAAGCATCTTTTTTGGCATTACCAAGAATCTGTTCAATAACAATCATAAGATAATCCTCTGAATGCATGGATCGGTTAATCCGGTCAGAAAAATATTCTCTGACCGGGCAGCAAAAAATAGGTCAACTAAAGAAATAACGCTGATTAAGTGCTACTGTCCTGACGGGTTTTACCGTGGCATATTCACCATTCACCTTGACGGCAAAGGTTTCGGCATCCACTTCAATGGTTGGCGTTTCAGCATTACGCACCATATCTTTCTTGGAGATAGCCCGGCAGTTGCGCACCGCCATAACCTGGCGTTCCAAACCAAGCCTCTCTTTTACCTCTTGTTCCATCGCGGCTTGGGAGACAAAAGTCACACAGGTTTCCTGAAGGGTTTTGCCCAACGCGCCAAACATCGGACGATAAAATGTCGGCTGTGGTGTCGGCAATGAGGCATTCGGATCACCCATCACCGCCCAGTTAATCATACCGCCTTTGATGACCAGTTTAGGTTTTGCACCAAAGAAACGGGGTTCCCACAATACAAGATCGGCCATTTTTCCTACTTCAACTGAACCCAGAACGTGGCTTATCCCCTGTGCAATTGCCGGGTTAATTGTAATTTTGGCGACATAACGTAAGACACGGAAATTATCGTTATGTACCGCATCTTCCGGCAACTTGCCTCGCGCTGCTTTCATGGCATGAGCTGTTTGCATCACCCGCAGCCAGTTTTCGCCTACCCGCCCCATAGCCTGGGAGTCACTGGAAAACATTGATAGCACTCCCATATCGTGCAAAACATTTTCCGCGGCAATGGTCTCCGGGCGTACACGGCTTTCCGAAAATGCAACATCAGCCGGTACTTTGGGATTAAGGTTATGGCAAACCATAATCATATCAAACAGTTCCGCTTGGCTATTAATACCATAAGGCAGTGTGGGGTTAGTTGAACTGGGTAACACATTCATTTGGCTGGCAACTTTGATGATATCCGGCGCATGTCCGCCACCAGCCCCTTCGGTATGAAAAGTATGAATGGTACGGCCTTCGAAAGCGTCAATGGTGTCTTCAACATAACCACCTTCATTCAAACTGTCGGTATGAACGGCTACCTGAATATCCATTTCATCCGCTACACGTAAGGCATGACGCAATGCAGAATGGGTTGCTCCCCAGTCTTCATGCACTTTCAGCCCGGCCACACCCGCTTTGATTTGTTCTACCAGCGGCATAGCCACCGCAGCATGGCCTTTCCCTAAAATACCGACGTTAACCGGTAAGCCTTCAAAAGCACGTAACATACGATGGATATGCCAAGGACCAGCGGTAACCGTTGTGCCGTTAGTTCCGTCAGTGGGACCAACACCACCACCAAAGAAAGTCGTCACACCATTGGACAAAGCGTGTTCAGCCTGTTGGGGAGAGATAAAATGAATATGGGTATCAATGCCGGCAGCCGTGAGGATCAGATGCTCACCAGATATCGCATCAGTACTGACACCAACCACCATGTCAGATGTAACGCCATTCATCATACTGGGGTTACCGCTTTTACCTATCCCAACAATGCGCCCCTCTTTTATGCCGACATCAGCTTTAATGACGCCTTGGCGTGCATCCAAAATCGTGACGTTGGTGATCACCAAATCCAATACATTTTCACTGGTCATACGGTTATCGGCACCCATGCCATCGCGCAGCGATTTACCTCCGCCATAGACCGATTCATCACCATAACCGCGCAGATCTTTCTCAATTTCAATAAACAGATTGGTATCAGCCAGGCGAATCTTATCACCGATAGTCGGACCAAAAAGACCGACATATTCCTGCCGGGAAATGGTTGGCATAGTTTATTCCTTTGTTCGAATAGTTTTCCGACGTTCGTTAACTTTACCTTGAATTTATTTGATGGTTTTATAACCCTAGTTTTATTACCCGGCGTGCAGCCATGTCTTTTCTACATATTCCTCAGTGGCAACCGGGATTTTACCCGCCCAACCATCGACTAAGTTATTAAATCCATAAACGTTTTGTTTCCCACCCACAGGGATTAATGACACCTCAATTTCATCACCGGGTTCAAAACGGATTGCGGTTGTTGACGTGATATTGAGTCGTTTGCCAAACGCAGCCGCACGATCAAATTGCAGGGCTTTGTTCACCTCAAAAAAATGAAAATGAGATCCCACCTGGATAGGACGATCACCTGAATTGCGAACCCTTAATTGAATAGCCGGACAATCTTCATTAAAGGATATAGGGCCTTCAGCAAGAATATATCCCCCCAACGGAGTAATATCTTCTTTATTATTTTCTTTCATCGGAAAATCTCCACGTCAATACGTGAACCAAGACCTAAATTAATATTTTATCCAGATAACTTTTCCTGTTATTCATAATTTTTTTCAGCAATTATTGGATGGGATCATGCACAGTCACTAAACGACTGCCATCCGTAAATATGGCTTCAACCTGCACATGTGGAATGAGATCAGCTACACCATCCATTACATCTTCTTTAGTCAGAACGTGCCTTGAATCATCCATGACTTCTTCCAGCGTTTTCCCCTCTCTGGCCCCTTCCAGAGCCGCCGCGGTAATAATAGCAACAGCTTCAGGGTAATTGAGTTTTAAGCCGCGGGACTTACGCTTTAATGCGACATCCGCCAGTGTATATACCATGAGTTTCTCAATTTCCCTTGGCGTTAATTGCATAACCCCCCCTAATAATTGGTTATTCCATACGGTCACACTGTCATGTTAAGAAGATATAACTTAATTCGCTTTTTCCAACAGACTTTATTCAAAATCTGCTTTTTTACCAATTTAAATATTGGAAAATATATCCTTTGGTAAAAAGGTTTTGACACCAGAATTATTATATGTCAATTAAGTTACTCCTCTTACAACAGGTTAGTCCTCTTACCTTTTATTTAAGTTTATCCAAGTTAATATTACAAGTTAATTAGTATTATGATTTAGCAAAAAACCGTACATTATTGCGTACAGAGGATACTTACCGTTTTTGTTTTTCAGAAATCATCCGCAAACAAGTTTAACATTGACAGGTTTCTTATATGAATAAAAAACACGCACTTTCGCTTCTTGTTGTTCTGATTGCCGCCAACTTACTTGCCTGGATTTGGGCATTTATCGCTTTCCGCCATCATGCAATCATGATGGGGGCGGCTCTGCTGGCATACGGTTATGGGCTACGCCATGCGGTCGATGCCGATCATATCGCAGCAATTGATAACGTCACCCGCAAACTGATGCAACAGGGTAAATCACCTATTGCCGTCGGCGCTTTCTTTTCTCTGGGACACTCTACCATTGTCATTTTGGCCTGCCTCGCTATTGTCCTGACTTCAATGGCTTTTAAAGATCAAATGGGCTGGGTTCATGACTATGGCGGCATTATTGGCACTCTCGTTTCTGCCTGCTTTCTGTTGGCAATAGCGCTGATTAATTTGCTGATACTGAAAAGCGTTTATCAGAAGTTTCAGGAGATCAAACGTGGAAAAGAGTTGGCGAACAGTGAGTTAACCGTGCTGGAAACAACACCGGGTGGAGTTATGACCCGCCTGTTTCACTCGGTCTTCCGGCTGGTCAGCAAAAGCTGGCATATGTATCTGGTCGGTTTCCTGTTTGGACTGGGTTTCGACACCGCAACCGAAGTTGGGCTGTTGAGTATATCTGCCGCCGGCTCTCTTAGTGGACTGCCTTTATGGTCGCTGATGGTATTCCCGGCGCTATTTGCCAGCGGCATGGCGCTAATCGATTCACTGGATAATTTTGTGATGGTAGGTGCCTATGGCTGGGCTTTTTCCCAACCAACACGCAAACTCTACTACAACATGACCATTACTGCGGCTTCTGTTGCCGTGGCGCTGTTCATTGGTGGGCTGGAAGCGCTCGGCCTTATCGCTGAGCAGTGGGATTTGCATGGTACTTTCTGGAGCACCATCGGGGCATTAAACGACAATATGGGCAATGTTGGTTTTTGGGTTGTCGGGATTTTTATTCTGTTCTGGACATTATCAGTGATAAATTATCGCTGGCAGGGATACCACACATTGGAAATTAAGTAGTAAAAACAGTCTGTTTAGATAAAACGAAAATCTGATTAGTCAGGTTTATGATTACTAACGAACCATCTATCTTTGCACTTATCATAAATACGCTATATCATCCATATAACGAATATACGCAAGATACGAGTTCAAGCAGATACAATACGGAGGCCGTATGATTACTAAATCACAAGACAAATCGAAGAATGTCAGCTTTAGCTTTCTTTCGATGGATACCATTGAGTTATCAAACAACAATAATGATATCGACAAACATATCAATTTGTCTGAGATTCCTTCTGATGAGGCAGATCAATATGTTGTCGTGAAATTGCCAAGAGCAATTGATTATTATGATGTTAAGCTAGCAATAGCGAGTGCAGTAACTGCTGTCACTACATTCAATAAGTACAAACAGCTGTCTTTTGTGACCAAACCGTCAGAAATTGAATTTGCTTCCCGCAATGAAGCACGTCTTGAAAAATTAAAAAATCAGATTCTTACTGATTCAAATTGGCTGACTGCCAGTGAACTCAGCAAATTAGCCGGGTCTAAATCGATGAATTCCAGCGCTGCGGCAAATCGGTTGAAAAAGTCAAAAAAAATATTTGCATTGCCAATTAATGGCAAAGACCTATTCCCACTGTATGCTCTAGACGAAGGTGGCCAACCATTACCCGTGATAAAAAAAATCATTGAGCTGTTTGGGAGCAAAAAGACGCCTTGGTCAATGGCCATTTGGTTCGGTACACCAAATGGCTGGCTTGGTAATAAAAAGCCAAAAGACCTTTTATTAACCCAACTTGATGATGTTTATATGGCAGCCAGAGAAGAAGTTGAAGGACCGCGTCATGGCTGATGATAAAAAAAGACTTCAAGAAAATATACCGCTTCCTCCAGAAAATACAGTAGCTAAAACCAAAAAATGGAAAGCGGGTACACCTATTGAACGTATTCATAGAACTAAATTCAAAGGGGCTGAATTTAATCCTGGTGTTGGCAATGCTCGCTTTAGCCCGTTCAAAAATAATGGAGTTTTTGTCCCAACAATCTATGGTGGTGAAAATATAGGAGTAGCTATTATGGAGACGATTTTACACGATATTCCATTAAACTGCTCCGGTATACCGGTTGATCTAGGTAAACTGGATTATTTAGCACACAGCCAAATCACTCCGCAAAAAGATATCAAGTATATGGATATCAATCCACGAATACTGAAGAAATGGGGAATTATTCAGGGCCAACTAATAGAATCAGAAGCATCGGATTATCATATTACTCAAAGATGGGCAGCCAAAATTTATCATGACAATCCTGATGCTCAAGCAATTCAATGGCCCTCTAAGCAGCACGGCGGCAAGGCAATAATAATTTTTGGAGATCGAGTAGAAGAAAGAGATTTGCGTGTGTCTATTGAATCTGAACCAGCCGCTACTTCTAAAAAGGTTAACGAAAAACTTAAAGAACTTGCAGATGAAATGGAATTAGTTCTAGTACCCCAAAATATTATATAAACACCCAATGATGGAACATGAGCTAATTATCCCTTTTGGTGGCACAAGCTATGTATTCAGTGGAAATCTGGCACTAGGCGAGAGTGTTTACAAGATTAAAAACTACCAACTTATTCTGTCTCTCAATCAAGATATGATTGAGAGACAGCAAATCCATCAGATCCGTAAGTTATAGCGATAAAAAATCACAGTGCACGAAGGATTGCTTCGACACTCGCTTTCGCATCACCAAACAACATCTGGCTATTGTCTTTAAAGAACAGCGGGTTTTGTACACCAGCGTAACCTGTGTTCATGGAGCGTTTAAACACAATAACACTCTGTGATTTCCACACTTCCAGTACTGGCATACCGGCAATTGGGCTGTTTGGATCTTCCTGTGCAGCCGGGTTAACGGTGTCGTTGGCACCGATGACCAGTACAGTGTCTGTATCAGAGAAATCATCATTGATTTCATCCATTTCCAGAACAACGTCATAAGGAACCTTGGCTTCCGCCAACAGCACGTTCATATGCCCAGGCAGACGCCCCGCAACCGGATGGATACCAAAGCGAACCTTAATCCCCTTTTCACGCAGTTTGGCAGTAATGTCATGTACTGGATACTGCGCCTGTGCAACCGCCATACCGTATCCCGGTGTGATGATGACAGACGTTGAGTTTTTCAGCAGTTCAGCAACCTCTTCCGCTGTGGTTTCGCGATATTCGCCCATATCCTGATCATCACCGGTCGAGGAACCATCCGTCCCAAATCCGCCTGCAATCACACTGATAAAAGAACGGTTCATTGCCTTACACATGATGTAAGACAGAATAGCCCCCGAAGAACCGACCAGCGCTCCCGTGACAATCAACAAGTCATTACTCAGCATGAATCCAGCGGCCGCGGCAGCCCAACCCGAATAGGAGTTCAGCATCGAAACCACCACCGGCATATCCGCGCCACCGATAGAAGCAACTAAATGCCAGCCAAACACCAATGCGATTGCCGTCATGATCAACAGGGTGGAGATTTGCAGGCCCGTACTTTCCGTTTTTACAAAAGTAATTAACAGGACAAAGGAGATAACCAGCGCTGCAAGGTTTAATTTATGCCGATTCGGCAACATCAGCGGTTTGGAAGAAATCTTTCCGCATAATTTACCAAATGCCACAACAGAACCGGTGAAAGTGACCGCACCGATGAAAACACCCAGGAATACTTCTGTCAGATGGATATTCTCCATCACAGGTTCCGCGAAACTATCGTGAGCAATAAAGCTGTTAAAACCAACCAGCACCGCAGCCAAACCGACGAAACTGTGCAATATGGCGACCAATTCCGGCATTTCCGTCATTTCAACTTTGTTTGCCAGACGAATACCAATAACCGCACCGATCACCATCGCCAGAATAACCCAGACAACATTTCCGGTATCAGGCCCGAAGATAGTCGCAATCAATGCAATTGCCATTCCGGTGATACCCAAAATATTCCCGCGTTTGGCGCTTTCGTGACGAGATAAACCCGCAAGGCTGAAAATAAATAAGATGGCAGCAACAATATATGCCGCTATAACGACTCCACTCGACATCAATTACCCCTTAGTCCTTACGAAACATTTTCAGCATACGTTGAGTGACAGTAAAGCCACCGAAGATATTAATGCTGGCAATTAAGATAGCGATAAATGAGAAGAAACTTACCCATCCACCATCACCAATTTGTAATAACGCCCCAACAACGATAATCCCCGAAATAGCGTTAGTTACCGACATAAGCGGTGTATGTAAAGCATGGCTGACGTTCCAGACCACGTAGTAACCCACCACACAAGCCAATGCAAAAACAGTAAAGTGAGATAAAAACTCTTTTGGGGCAACATTGGCTAACCCGCCGAACAAAATAACAGCCAGTGCCAACAAGCCATATTTCAACCAAAATGAAGCAGGTTTAGTCTCTGGCTTTTCTGTTTTGACTGGTGCCAGTTTTGTTGTCTGTTGAGCAGAAACTTGAATTGGCGGCGCCGGCCAGGTCACTTCCCCCTCTTTGACAACGGTCACACCACGAATAACAACATCATTAAAATCAATATTGATTTCGCCATTTTTCTCTTTGCACAATAGCTTGAGCAGATTAACCAAATTAGTCCCGTACAGTTGTGAAGATTGTGTTGGTAAACGGCTTGGTAAATCGGTGTAACCGATAATCTTCACGCCATTTTCTGTCACAACTAATTTGTCTGCTTGCGTTAATTCACAGTTCCCTCCCGTCTGAGCCGCCAGGTCAACAATCACACTGCCCGGTTTCATTGATTCAACCATCTCTTTGGTGATAAGACGCGGTGCTGGTTTCCCCGGAATAAGTGCCGTTGTCACAATAATGTCAACTTCTTTCGCCTGTGCTGCAAAAAGCGCCATCTCAGCCTTAATAAAGGCTTCAGACATGACTTTTGCATATCCGTCACCACTACCGGCCTCTTCTTCAAAATCCAGTTCGAGAAACTCCGCCCCCATGCTCTGAACCTGCTCTTTAACCTCAGGCCGGGTATCAAACGCACGGACAATAGCCCCCAAACTGCCCGCTGCACCAACAGCAGCCAGACCAGCAACACCGGCGCCAATAATCATCACCTTGGCTGGTGGAACCTTACCTGCGGCTGTAATCTGACCAGTAAAGAAACGACCAAATTCATGAGCGGCTTCCACTATCGCCCGGTAACCTGCGATATTCGCCATAGAGCTCAGTGCATCCAACGACTGTGCACGGGAAATACGCGGTACTGAATCCATCGCCAACACAGTGACTTTACGGTCTGATAATTTCTGCATTAACTCAGGGTGTTGTGCCGGCCAGACAAAACTAACCAACGTACTCCCTTCCTTCATTAACGCAATCTCGTCATCCTCAGGAGCATTCACCTTGAGAATGATATCTGAACCCCAAATATCATTACGATCGGTCATTTCAGCTCCGACCTGTTGGTAAGCACTATCCCCAAAGCTGGCTAAATGCCCTGCTCCATTCTCAACAACGACATCGAATCCCAATTTCAACAGTTGTTCCACAGTACTCGGCGTGGCTGCAACACGTGCTTCATTGGCAAGTCGTTCTCTCGGTACACCAATACGCATAATGTTCCCTTCCTAAAGCTTAAGATTAATGATGATTATTACTTGCTGAGGTCAGTTTAGCGATTCAATTAACTTTATTACTGCTATCAGCAAAATCTATCAACGAATATTTTGATAACCGACCGAAAATATTATTGGTGATCCATCACTAATGAGTAAGAAAAATAGCTAAGTAATATTACTGGTGTGAATCGCACTTTTCAGTGCCAGTCACTATGATATTGATAAAAACGTGTTGATGAAAACTTATGGCGCCATTTCTATGAACTTGTATTCATTCATACTGATAGCATAAATTCGTGGGACATTAGCTATTATTACATGTAATAATTGTCGGCTATGTGATACACAACGATGTTCAGCAAGTTATAAGTAATTAATGCGCAAGGCGGAAGGATTTTTTATGAGGCTGAAAACAACGATCATCGCAGTCGCGGTGTTCTCATTAACTGGTATTACCGCTGCTCAGGCAGCTCAAGAATTATCCCCGGAGAAAGCAGCAGAACTGAAACCATTTAAACGTATTATGGTTACAGGTCCTTTTAATGCTATTTATGAAGCTGCCGATGCCGTTTCCCGTCGGGCAGATAAAATGGGCGCAGATGGATTTTATATCCAAAGCCTTGATGATCTGAATAATAGTGGCAATCTGCGCGTTGTAGCTGATCTGTATCACAAAGATGCAGAGAAAGTTGACAATTCAACTAAATATCGTATGTTTCGCGGTATTAAAGAATTACCCAAAACAGAAGCTGTCACGCTGGAACCATTCGATACGGTAACTATCAGTGGTTTTTACACCAATGAGCCAGATTTGAATGAGGCCATCGCAAAAGCAGCCAAGAAAAAAGGTGCAGCTTCTTTCTTTATTGTCCGTCAAGTTTCAACCAACGATGGCGGTAATCAAACTGTTACCGCTTATGTTTACAAAGATGATGCGACAAAACGTCAAATTCAGGCTAACGAAGCAGTAATCCCGGCTGATTCAGACTCAGGACGCGCTGCATTAGCTGCGGGTGGTACAGCCGCTAAGAAAGTAGAAATCCCTGGTTTAGCTTCTTCAACTTCAACCAGTAGTTCCATTGGCCGCTTCTTTGAAACCCAATATTCTAAAGGTGAGCGTTACACTGTCACTCTTCCTGATGGTACGAAAATCCAGGAATTAAATAAAATCAGTGCTGCCCAGATGGTACCTTTTGATTCCATCACCTTTTCAGGTTACTACAACAGCATGCCTGATGTTGCTTATGAAGTCGCTAAACGCGCAGCGGCTAAAGGCGCTAAGTACTACCATATCACCCGTGAATGGCAATCCAGTGGTGGTTCCTCAACTATCAGTGCAGACCTGTTCAAATAATCTGTTTAATTTAGTAAAAAGGCACATATGAGATAACCATATGTGCCTTTTTACTGTAAGGATAATAAAATGCTTTAAATCAGCTAACGGATTCTAACTTCAAACGGATACAATCAATGGCATTTTGTACCGTCACCATTTTCTCCGCTTCTGTATCGTCAATAGTTATCTCGAAACGTTCTTCCAGAGCCATAATTAACTCGACACTATCTAACGAATCAGCACCCAATTCCTCGAATGTCTGTGTGGTAAGAATCTCGGCTTCAGGTATTCCAAGTTGTTCTGCAACAACATTTTTAACATGATTCTCTAAATTTTCCATGCTATTATCTTCCTAATGTACCCATACTCGGGGAAACTCACCGTTTCCCCCTTTTTCATTAATTAAAGTTAAATATTTACACGACAGTCAGGTGCATGAATGCCCCTGTGAATCTGGCACTTTCAGGGATAAAACATAACAGACGCTGATCTTTCTTCAATTTACCCGACTTCATCAGCTCATCCAACATGATATAAATAGAAGCCGATCCGGTATTTCCTTTCACTGTTAAGTTAGTAAACCAACGCTCTTGTTCAATACCAAAATTAATATCTTCAAGACCCTCGGAAAATTTCATGCGGAAATATTCAGATGAATAATGAGGCAAGAACCAATCAATAGATTCTGCCGATAAGTTACGATCAGCAACGATTCGTCTCAATGGTTCGGTAAGTGTAAATTTAACGACCCTCTCATTTAAATATCTGACATCTTGCTTGATACAGAAAACAGAATATGCCAGCCAATCAGCCTGACTCATTTGTGTCCAGCTTTTCAAACTGCCATCTGCTAACTTTTCTCCACCCGCGTACATGCATGTCTCTTGCTCATTAGCAAAAGAGTAAATATCTATCCAATCAATTCGTAATGAAACACCATCAGGCCGAGGTTTATTTTCAAGTAAAGCTGCGCCGGCACCATCAGAAAGCATCCAACGTAGAAAATCTTTTTCAAAAGCAATTTCAGGACGTCTTTCCAATTCTGCAACCCGGGCTTCGTTTTCACGTTCAAAGTTACGGGCATGCAGTACTGTTGAAGGCGTCTCCGAGGTGGTTGATACCGCATTACTTGTCGTTCCTGAGAGAACAGACAAATAAGCATATTTCATCGCTGTCATACCCGCAGCACAAGCACCTGAAGTTGAAATGACTTCACAAGGTTTATTCTTGAGTTCCCCATGAACCATTACCCCATGACCAGGTATAATTTGATCAGGAATACCACTGCTTGCTGCTAAGCTTTGCATATCATCTAAAGAAAAATGCTCATCAACTAAGCCTTTTACTGCTTCAGCCGCCAATTGAGCACATGAATAAGTTGTCTCTCCTGTTTTCGGATCCAGTGCATAATGGCGATATTTTATACCATTATTACGGAGCACGATATGACGAGATCTTGATGGGCGATCACCAACGAAACCAAGGACAGATTCCATTGTCTCATTATCTATTGGGTTTCCCGGCATAAAGGCGGAAACTTTAGTGATATAAACGTTGTTACTCATTTAATTATTTATCTCCTTTATTATCATAGCGGGCAGAACCAGATGGTAGTTCATAATATTTTTGCAATTCATTAAGACGCTCTTTCAGTAATACGGACAGCAAACGACGAATAACTACCGATATAGGTAAAACAATCAATACCGTCAGTACCAAATAGGTTACAAACAGGGTTAATAGCAAACCCCTTACCCATTTCCGCCGTTTACCTACGCGGAGAATAAACCCGGACCACAATCTAAATCCGCGATGTATAGTGCGTTCACCGAAAATAAAAGATTTATCAACAAATACTGCCCCTAACCCTTTCAACATTGGAGCATCAACTTTCTCTTTATCCGCTTTAAGTGCTGTTACCAACGCATCCCCAAAACGTTTAGCTCCTTGAACATCTTCTTCTGATATCCCGGCAGATGGTAAACTGGTAAATGGACGTTTTTTTCCTGTCATTAGCCATAGCGGGGTTATAAACAATGTTACAAAGAAGTTTGCTTTATTAATAAAAACCACGTTATCGCGCAGATACGCTCCATTTTCATGTAATAATTTTTTGACCGTTTCTTGGGCTGTTAGCCACATATCTCGACAAGCAATAACCGTCACCACTGGCCGACCATTGAGTAATCGTTTTCCTTCTTTACTCTTAATAAATGCAATTATCGGAGGAGAGGGTGACAAATACCAAACTTGATAGCCTAATATGACCAAGTCGAAAGGTTCTTCATCTTCCAGATCTAAAGGTGCTAGCTCAGGTGAATGTAACTGCACCGTTTCTGGAAAAACATCAACAAATTTAGAAAATGACCAGGGAAATTTATACTCTGGAATTGGTTTCAGAACCACTTCACGAATGTATATCTCGTCAGACTCATGCAAAGGTGCGATTAAACTTTTCACCACATCAATCAATTGGCCGCTTTGGGAATACGATACCACCAGAACACGTTTCATATGTTCTAACCTTTATAAATATTTAATACACTAAGCCAGTCAACGGCACCTAAAAGATAATAATTCGAATAACAACTATCTCCTAACCATCCAAAAATTTTTCAGTGTATAGACATATAATCATTCCTGAAAATTAAAAACACATGCAAGAAAATGAGTTAATAAATAACAGGTTAATATTTTCACAAACAATATAAATCAAAATGGTCGTTGTCAACATGATTTTTTTATTTTTATATAAGAATAGTTTTACATCACATTAACTAACATTAATTTGTTACTGGTGAAAATAGTTGATGAGAAATATATTAACCTAAAGCTAAAATTAACAAAACCAATGAAAAAATTAAAAATAATTAAATAAAATCAATTAATTAAAAAATATTCAGTTACTTCAATTTAATAAGACTCTCATTACGTTATAATTTAAAAGATTAACTTAGCAACCTGATATGAAAAAATAATTATTGTTACCGAATAATAATATTACATGGTAAAGTAAATATTGAAGAAAAAGCTTTACCTTTTACAATTATTTTCATTAAACTTTGAGATTGATTGAATAAATTAAAATAAAAATTACTTAATTAGTAATAACATCACAATGCTTTATATTCGTCATTTGTTACTCTTAACATAATAAACAGCATTATAGAAATATCCCATATAAGTTTGTAAAAATAAATTGTATGACATGACGTCCTAACCATCACTCTAACAGTGCATAAAATTTATAGTTACTTGCATAGAAAACCATTGCATCCAGCCCATACCCTCCGTAGAATCCCCGTCTATTTCTAGGTTTAACCAGTCTGTTTTTCCGTTCTATACAGCTTGGAAGCGACAAAAACCCAATGCCCAATTCATTTTTGTGATCGGGGTAATGAACTGGCTAACAATGCAGTTTATGTCATATTAGGAACATATCTTTGGAAAAAAAACTAGGTCTTACAGCTCTTACTGCTCTGGTACTCAGCTCTATGGTCGGCGCGGGTGTTTTCAGCTTACCGCAAAATATGGCTGAAATTGCCAGCCCGGCTGCGTTAATGATTGGTTGGGGAATAACCGGTGTCGGTATCCTGTTTCTGGCTACCGCCCTGCTATTTCTCTCTCGCCTTCGCCCGGATCTTGATGGAGGCATTTTCACTTATGCTAAAGAAGGCTTTGGTGAACTAATAGGCTTCTGTTCTGCCTGGGGATATTGGTTATGTGCGGTAGTTGCCAATGTTTCTTATCTGGTTATCGTTTTTGCCGCCCTGAGTTTCTTTACTGATAAAGAAGGTACCATTATCTTTGGTGACGGCAATACCTGGCAGTCCCTGTTGGGAGAATCTGTTTTACTCTGGTTAGTACACTGGTTGGTACTCCGTGGCGTTCAAACCGCGGCAGGAATCAACAAACTGGCAACAATGGCGAAATTGCTGCCTTTAGGTGCTTTTATTATTCTTGCCGCAATCGCGTTTAAAATGGATATCTTTGATCTTGACTTTACAGGTATCGAATTGGGTGTTCCTGTCTGGCAACAAGTAAAAGACACGATGCTGATCACCCTTTGGGTTTTCATTGGTATCGAAGGTGCTGTTGTAGTTTCAGCCAGAGCAAAAAAACGTAAAGACGTTGGTATTGCAACTATGCTGGCCGTCGTCGCCGCATTAGGAATATACATATTAGTTACCCTGCTCTCCCTTGGGTTAGTACCACGGCCTGAGTTAGCTGAAATACGCAATCCATCGATGGCAAACCTGATGGTAGGGCTTATTGGTTCGGCAGGTGAAATCATTATTGCCGCCGGATTAATTATTTCCGTTTGCGGCGCTTATCTAAGCTGGACAATCATGGCGGCGGAAGTTCCATTCATCGCTTCCCAACACGGCTCTTTCCCGAAAATTTTTGGCCTGCAAAACTGCAATAACGCACCCTCATCCTCATTGTGGTTGACTAATGGCGCCGTACAACTTTCCCTTGTTCTGATTTGGTTGAGCGGGAGCAGCTACAATTCATTACTGGCAATTGCATCAGAGATGATTTTACTGCCCTATTTCCTCGTTGGCGCATTTCTGTTGAAGGTCGCTTTTGATCGTAGCAACAAGGGATTATTACTGATTGCTGTTGGGGCTTGTCTTTATGGCTTATGGCTGCTTTATGCATCCGGTTTAATGAATTTGTTATTGTCTGTTGTTCTCTATGCACCGGGTGTTATTGTTTTCCTGTATGCTCGCTGTCAGAATCCACAGAAACACAATCTTTACCTGGCTGAAAAATTAGCTATTACCGTGTTGCTAATAACCACAATCCCTGCAACCTGGCTATTAATCAAATAATCCCATCGAATTCAGGATATTACTCTCTGTGGTAGCCATTTTTGTTTTCATATGGCAATTTGTTTTATTTTTGTACTGTTCTGGCATATTTTTTGGGTGTTGTCTTACAAAGTATGTTGTAACTAATTTGATGCTTTCCAAAGTCGATAATCGGAACCGTCCCTGTCTGGGAAATTCGCGCCAAAACAAGCACAGCTCGAATGCTCTGACAGAGACTGGATTCTCTTTTAGTTATTTAGTTTATCGCCCCAATTCGCAATCGCATCCGCTGTCTCGATCGGTTTCACCGCCGGCAGTGCATGGCTGGCCCCTTCTATCACAACGACAGTAACGCGGTTGCCAAACTCATCCTTTGCCTCCATCCGCGATTCCTCAGGTCGGAACGGGTCGGACCCGGCTTGCAGATCGAGGATCGGCGCTGTCCCGCCAGCCCACCAATCCTTACGATTAGTCAGCTCACGCGCCGCAGACTGGCTTTTTACGACATCGGAATGCCAACCCTCAAGCCAAGGCGTCGGATCATTACCTTCCGCGAAGAAGGCCAGCCGAAGCCGCGTCAGTCGCTCCTCACGGGTGGATTTCGGATCATTGATCACAGTGATTGCATCAGAAAGCTCCGGGGGCCAAGATTTCGCAGCCCCTGCCAAAAGCACTATGCCACGCGTCATTTCGGGATAATCTGAGGCGATTGTCTTGGCTATCCAGTGACCATAAGCATGACCCACCACTATTGCCTTACTGCCTTCCGCTGCAATTACCGCCGCAAAATCATCGGCAAAGTCGTGGAAAGTCACGTTCGCCATCGGACCAGTCGACCCCGAGATTCCGCGTGGTTCGGGCAGAGCGACGCGATAGCCACGCATCGCCAGTCGATCCGCAAGCGGCGCGAATTCCGCTGTTCCCCGACCGGTTGAGGCGATCATCACAATCAGTGGCCCCTCTCCCCGCACCGAATATTCGATTGATGCCGCGCCATTAGTGACGGTTTTCTGCTCTGCTTCCATGGCCGAAACGAGCGGCGTGAATGCGAGTACGACGGCCAATAAGCCCGATACAAAGACGAACTGTTTCATTTTTCCTCCGTTAATTTCAGATTGTCGCAACGCCGCAGAAAACAGCATCCCTGAGACACAAAAGTCTGCCAGTAGGCGACACAACTCCCCCAATCCAGAATTCATAGACCAATAAAAGCCAGATGTATAGCTTTTATTCCGTGAATATGCGTCCTTAACGCAAAACTTCCCTTACATGTATAACAAATGAGGTATTCAAAGTGGCCGGATGCGAATTTTTTATCCATTTCACCAAAAATGTGAGTTATTTTTAGATTGGAAAATAGATAATGCCGAGAATCCTTCTTGGATTGAACAGAATACGTTCGAGATATATTTCCGTTCAAAGCTCATAAAAGAATAACTTTTTCAGTGTGATATATGAACTGTGATATAAATCACAATTCATTTTATAACTAATTATTAAGTAATAAATATTCTTATCCGCTAGCATAATAGTTTATTCCATATGATAAATTACAATAAACTTTAAAAAAAATCCTGTCTAGTCATTAATTATAGATAAAAATCTTAAATGCAGCATATTACCGAGTCATTCTTTGGATTCTTCCGAATTAATCGCTATTATCACCCACACTTTATCCTAAATAAGAAACGCCAAACAAAACACCGTTTGACCTATGATTCTGATTATCGGATAAGAGCTTTAGATACTTACATACTGTATTGGCATTTATACAGTCTCGGTTCAATCAATGTTTCTGTTTCCCTGCCGTAATACTCGCCAGGGTTAGGATCTATTTACAATGAACACTAAACTGATTATTTTATCCTTACTTGCATCTTCTGTATTTATCTCTGTAGCAAATGCGGCAGATGGAAAGATCAATTTTACAGGTAACATCATCGCTAATGCTTGTAAAATCGATACCGATTCTGCAAATCAAAACGTGAACATGGGGGCAATTAGCTCAAATGCATTTAGTGGTGTAGATAGTACCGCTGCACCAACACCTTTTAGCATTAAGATGAGTGATTGCCCACCAGAATATACTCATGCACAAGTTAAATTTGATGGACAAATAGATAATAAAAATAGCAACCTTCTGGCTTTATCCAATGATAAAGGTCAGGCAGTCGCCAATGGTGTTGCGATTGGTATCTATGAAGAAGATAATTCAACCCTGATTCCTTTGGCAAAAGCATCTAAACTCCAGACTTTTACTGATCAAAAAACCGCAGAATTAAAATTTATTGCAAAGTACATTGCTACAGCTCAAGCAATTAGCCCAGGATCTGGGGATGCAGTCGCTAACTTTACTGTTGTTTATAACTAAGATAGGACAAACTTAGAACAAAACTGCTTTATGTTTTGTTGCTATGCGGCATGGATGCCCAAAAATCCCATAGAATAACGTATAAAAATACGATAAAACTGAGAGGTCACTGTGCAGTTCCAACGCCTATTAACTATAATATTTCTATATATTGTCAGCATAAATTTTGCTATCGCAGGTGTCGTTATTGGTGGAACCCGCGTTATTTACATGAGTGATAAAAAGGAAGCATCCATTTCTATAAACAACCCGGAAAAAGATGCACCCTATCTGATACAGTCTTGGATCCAAGATGAAAACGATAATATGAAAACCCCTTTTATCGTTACTCCCCCGATATTTAAACTCGCAGCAGGCCAAGAAAATATTCTGCGGATTGTAAAAACAGAGGGTAATCTGCCTGAAGATCAAGAGTCACTTTTTTGGTTGAATATAAAATCTATTCCTACCTCGGTGAAATCAGATCAAAATCAATTACAGATTACAGTTAAGTCAAAATTTAAATTGTTTTACCGTCCCATAAGTTTGGCAGAAAAATCAAGTACCGCATACAAAGAGATCAAATTCAGAACGGAAAATAATTTATTGATTGCAGAAAATCCTACTCCCTACTTTATCTCATTTTCTCACCTTAAAATAGATCAACATGAAATAAAACCTGCGGGAATGATTAAACCCTTTAGTCAACTGAGCTGGGCTCTTCCTGTAAAGAATATAAAACAAATAAGTTGGAAAGTTATTAATGATTTTGGTGGTGTAACTGCCGAAGAAAAAACAACCATTTAACAAAATAATCACATTAATTTATTCTATGCTAGAAAGTTAATTATGGAAAAGTACTCACAGCATAAAACCAATAAGAAATCATATGATATTGAACATTCATGGCTCTTATTACCGTTATTTATGGCAGTTGGAGTACTTTTTTACTCTGCTAAAACCTATTCTGAAGATTATTTCAACATTCATGCGTTAGAAACTGGGGCTGATTTTGGTTCTCCTGAAGATATTGATCTCTCTATTTTTACACAGGATGACCACCCCCCTGGTATTTATTGGGTAGATATTTATCTCAATAAAGATAAAATAGATACCAGAAACGTAGACTTTATTATAATAAATAACAAATTGCTTCCTAAACTAACTATTCAGCAATTACAGGATATGGGGGTAAAAATTGATACATTCTCAGAATTAATCAGTTTACCACCAGAAACAGAGCTATCTGATTTAGGTCAATATATTCCATCAGCAAGTACTGCCTTTAATTTTGGTCAACAAAGGTTAGATATCAGTATTCCACAAGCAGCGTTAAATAATCAGGCAAGAGGTTATGTTTCACCTGAATTATGGCAGCAAGGACTAACTTCATTATTGATTAACTATAATTATAGCGGTTCAAACACCTGGCAAAATAATCCGTCTGGTTCTACACAAACCAACTATCTGAATCTTCGAACAGGCGCTAATTGGCAAGCATGGCGTCTGCGCAATTATTCCACCTATACCAGCCGCGATAAGAGTTGGAAAAGTATTAATACCTATTTACAACGGGACATTCATTCACTAAAAGGACAATTAACGCTGGGTGACAGCTTTACATCTTCCTATATTTTTGATGGCGTCCAATTTCGTGGCTTACAATTAGCTTCTGACGATAATATGTTACCAGACAGCTTAAAAGGTTTTGCCCCTACTATCCGGGGAATTGCTCAAAGTAATGCACAAGTCACAATCAGACAAAGCGGCTATATCATTTATCAAACTTATGTTTCACCCGGTCCGTTTGTCATTAATGACCTTTTTCCAACCACAACAAGTGGGAACCTAGAAGTTATTATTAAAGAAGCCAACGGTCAGGAATATCGATCTACCCAATCTTTTTCCACAATACCTATCATGTTACGGGAAGGAGGCATTCAATATTCAGCCACTCTGGGCCAATACCAATCATCAAATAATCGTGGGCGAGAACCAAATTTTGCCCAAGGGGCGCTAATCTACGGCCTTTCCAATAATATCACCACCTACGGAGGGACTATTTTTTCAAAAGATTATCAATCGGTTGCCTTAGGATCAGGTTATAATTTTGGTATATTTGGTTCTCTCTCTTTTGATATAACACATGCGAATACCGATTTGCTATCCAATATAAGTACCAAAGGACAATCTTACCGCTTTCAATATGCAAAAGATCTTTCATTAACAGGAACCAATTTTACTCTGGCAGGTTATCGCTATTCAACACGTGGCTTTTATGACTTTAAAGAAGCCAATGATATAGATAACGCCAATAAAAGTGACTGGCGTTATCACACCAATAAAAGAAGCAAATTGCAATTGCATATTAATCAATCCATTGGAGATTTTGGTAGTTTATATTTATCCGCTTTTCAACAAAATTACTGGCAGCAACATGGTTATGAACGTAATATCAACGCAGGCTATAGCATCAATTATAATAATATTAATTACAGTTTAAATTATACCTATAACCAACTTCCCAATACGAATAAAAATGAACAACTTTTTTCATTCAGCATACAAGTTCCATTAGCTCGCTGGCTAAAAAATAGCTGGGCCAGTTACAATTTGAATACGAATAAAAACAAGGATATTTCCCACCAGGTGGGTCTAAGTGGTACGGCACTGGAAGATAATAATTTAATTTATAGTTTACAACAAAGTTATGCTAATCACGGTACCAGGGCTGGCGGCCATATACACACAGAATATAAAGGATCTTATGGTCAATTTAATGCCGGCTATAGCTATGATAATCATTCCCGCCAGCTGAATTATGGCCTTCAAGGAGGAATTGTTGCTCACCCATATGGCATTACTCTTTCACAACATTTAGGAGATACACAGGCATTAGTCCGGGCTGATGGTGCACAAGGAATAAAGATCCAGAATAATGTAGGTGTTACTACCGACCGGAATGGTTATGCTGTTATTCCCTATGTCAGCAGCTATCGGAAAAACCGAATTGCGCTAGATACTCACTCATTAGCCGATAATGTCGATATTGAAACAAATGCCCAAACAGTAATTCCCACTCAAGGGGCCTTAGTCCTGGCCAATTTCAAAACCCGAATAGGCCACAGGGTACTGATAAATCTTTACTATCAAGAAAATCCGATTCCTTTTGGTGCTATTGTCACGGTAGAAAAACAAGATGAGATTGATGAAGAAAATAGTGCAATGGTCAGCCATCAAGGACAAGTTTATCTCACTGGTTTACCCGATCGCGGACAGTTACTGGTTAAATGGGGTTACAAGGATATCCAGGAATGCGTAGCTCATTATACACTGCCAGAAAAAAAACCTTTATCTGGCATTTATACAATAGAAGCACACTGCAAATAACGATTTTTAGGAAAACACTATGCTCAGTACTTATAATAGGTTTAAATATTTTTTAGTTGCCCTCATTTTATTTTCTGGTCAGGAAATTATCCCTTATAGTTCTGCTGCTAATTGCCAATTTGATAAAGGATTTAAACCAGAAATCACTAATCTATCTTTTGGAACCTTGTATGTTCCAAGAGATAAACCTATTGGCACAACTATTCACGAATATCGTGCAGATGAATTAGACAATAAAGGCAATGTTTTCTATTGCAATACAAGAATAAATACATCATGGGGATATACAGCTTATAAAAGTGCAGATTACAATAAGGATGCTATTTACGAATCCGGTGTTCCCGGTGTCGGTATCAGAATAAATACCTGGGGTCCTGGCTATGGTTTGGACTGGTTACCTCGTATTACCAATGACCCTGTTAGTTGTGACCATTCAGGTCATTGGTATTGCGGTAATACATGGGGTTATTTGACTATTCAGTTGATAAAAATAGCACCGACAACAGGTTCCGGTTTTATCAAAAATGATCAATTAATTCAGGCACGGGTAAATGATCGTATCGTTCATACCTATCGTTTAGGCAATACCCGGATTATTACCAAAAGCTGTTCACTGAAAGATACCAATATTACTGTTCCTATGGGTGATATCAAAAAAAGCGATTTTTCCGGTATTAATAGTACCGCAGGAGGAAAAGATTTTGAGGTTATTTTAGATTGTGATGATAATGTGCAGATTCAATTAATGCTTGATGGCAAGAAAGCAAAAAATAGTTTAAATCATGTATGGGCACTTGATCAGAATTATAATCGCACAACGGCTTCCGGTGTTGGTATACAAATCCTTTATAATAACCAACCGGTAATTATTCACTCACAAATTAATATCGGCAACAGCTATTCAGGCGGGAAGTATTCTATTCCTTTACGCGCCCGCTATTTCCAGACAGACCGCAATATTACCCCCGGTCAAGCAAATGCAACTGCAACAATGACATTAACTTATCAGTGATAAATTAACCTGCATCAGCTATAGAAATTTTATTTTTTAGCTGATGTGTTATTGTTTAATTATTTTATTTCTATCTTGGGAATTAGTTCATCCAGCGTAGCCGATAAGTTCATATTCAGGCTACGGGCGGCGTCTACCAGATCAGTTGTAAGGGGTTTCTTAAAATGATTTTTTCTTCAACCATATTATTTTTACCTTATCCTTTTTGTAACCACTATCCATTCTTAAGTTATTTATTTTATCAATTAATTTATAAAAAATTTCTTTTTATTATAAAATTATGCTTTTAAAACCGTTTGTTAGATTTAAAAATAAATTTCTTAATATATAGATTTTAGATAAATCTATCCTGCACTTTTGTACGATACGGGAAATCAAAATATTAGAATTTACGAATATCATTCTTGAAATGGTATGTCCAGAAAGGTATTCTTTACAACGAGTTGAACTTCGATTAAGGAAAGGTACCCATGAAACCATCCGTTATTCTTGAGCTCAAACGAAATGCTGTGCGAGAAGCTACTAGTCGCTTTCGCACAGCAAACCCGCGCATCTTTGGCTCAGTGCTCCATGGCACCGACCAAGATGGTAGTGACCTCGATCTGTTAGTCGATGCGTTGCCCGGTACAACACTGTTCGACTTAGGTGGTCTGCAAGTCGAACTAGAATCGCTGCTCGGCGTACACGTCGATCTGTTAACCCCTGCCGACTTGCCACCGAAATTCCGGGCTAAAGTGCTTGCAGAGGCACAGCCGGTATGAGCGAGAACCGCCTCCCCGACTACCTCGAACATATGCGGCAAGCTGCAACCGATGCGTGCAACTTCGTGGATGGTTTGAGTAAAGTCGATTTTCTTGAAGATAAGTGTACCCAACAAGCCGTTATCATGAGCTTCATTATCATCGGTGAAGCAGCCACGAAAGTAATGGACGGCTATACAGAATTCACGCAAGCGCACCCCGAAGTGCCGTGGCGCAGCATGCTCGGCATGCGTAACCGCATCGCCCACGGCTATTATACGGAAGGTACCTGCCAACCAGGTCATACGTCTTAGTAAAAAGCCACCGCTAAAAGAGGTGGCCTTGCACTATTAAGAAACTATTTGTTCCATATTCTGCAAAATACGTTTATCAGAGACCGGATATGGCGTACCCAGTTGTTGGGCGAACAAGCTGATCCTTAATTCTTCTATCATCCAACGAATCTCTTGCACCTCAGGTAACTGCTTCTGTTGCAGTGATAATTTCGCCATCCATTGCTGCCACTGCTGCTGAACATTCTCGACACGCCCCATTTGCGTCCGATCCCTGTGTGGGTCTATCGCCAATTTTTCGAGACGGCGGTCAATACCATGCAGATAACGCAAAACATCCGGCAAGCGCTTCCAGCTATTAGCGGTGACAAATCCTCTGAAAACCAAACCAGAAAGCTGCGCTTTAATATCAGATAACGCCAGGGCCAGTGAAATATCAACCCTCCCCTTAAGACGCTTATTAATAGCAAAAACAGTGGTGAGTATCTGTTCTACCTGCCTGGCAATTTCCACAACAGTATCATTCAACTCAGCCCGAACTTTATCCTGTAGGTGAATAAAAGCCGGTTCATTCCACGCCGGTCCACCGTTCCCCGCGATCAATTTATCAATACCACAAGAGATACAATCGTCAATTAAGTCCAATACCTTGCCATAAGGATTAAAGTAGAGCCCCAATTTGGATTTGTTCGGCAATTTCTCATGTAAGTATTTAATGGGCGAAGGAATATTTAGCAATAATAGACGACGGGTGCCTTCCCACATGGCAGTCTGTTGTTCCAGCTCAGTTTCAAACAATCTGATACCGATGCTCTCTTTTTCATCCACCAGCGCTGGATATGCTTTAACGGAGTAACCGCCACGTTTTTGCTCATATCGTTCCGGTAATTCACCGAAACTCCAAATATGCAGCCCACTCTGTTCAATACCATCATCGGCAACAGCTGAAAGTGTCTCCTGAACTTTCTCTTTCAATCGTACTTTCAGCGCAGCTAAATCTTTGCCTTCAGCGATAGTCCGGTTCTTCTCTCCTGCCACCCGGAATGTCATTTTGAGGTGATCGGGCACTTGTTCTAACTGCCAATCATCACGTGACACTGTCACCCCTGTCATACGCCGTAATTCTCTCTCAAGACTATCCAACAAAGTGGATTGAGGTTGGGGTACCCGTTCCATAAATGCCTGAGCATAGTTTGGTGCCGGCACAAAATTACGACGCACCGGTTTCGGCAATGATTTAATTAGAGCGACGACAAGATCATAGCGAATACCTGGGATCTGCCAATCAAATCCTGCATCTTTAACCTGATTCAGCACCGGCAATGGAATATGCACCGTCACACCATCGGCTTCTGTGCCCGGCTCAAACTGATAACTAAGCCGTAATTTCAGTGCATCTTGATGCCAATAATTAGGGTAATCCAACGCGCTGATTTTATCCGCATCACCTTTGATCAACATATTTTTTTCAAAGTTGAGCAGGTCCGGTTGCGCTCTATTCGTCTTCAACCACCAGCGATCGAAATGACCCGTAGAAACCACACTCTGAGGTATACGTTGATCATAGAAACTGAACAGGATTTCATCATCCACCAGAATGTCACGACGGCGAGATTTATGTTCCAGCTCCTCAATTTCCTCGCGTAATTTCAGATTCGCCCGGAAAAATGCATGCCGGGTTTGCCAGTCACCTTCTACCAGCGCATGGCGGATAAACAATTCACGGCAAAGCATTGGATCAATTTTACTGTAATTAATCAAACGACTCGCCACAATTGGCAGTCCATATAAAGTGACTTTCTCCTTAACCATTGTCGCACCCTGCGATTTTTGCCAATGCGGTTCGCTATAATGGTGCTTCACCAGATGTGCGGCCAATGGTTCAACCCACTCAGGTTCTATCCGCGCAGCAATACGCCCCCACAAACGATTGGTTTCAACCAGTTCCGCAACCATTGCCCATTTAGGTGGCTTTTTGAATAAGCCGGAGCCAGGAAAAATAGAAAAACGTGCATTGCGTGCACCGGTATATTCCTGTTTATCTGTATCTTTTTGGCCAATATGCGATAACAGCCCAGAGAGCAGCGAAACATGAATACTACGATAATCTGCATCCTGACTATTTACCGGCAGGCCGACTTCTTTTACAACTTGTCGTAACTGGGTATATATGTCCTGCCATTCTCTGACTCTCAGATAGTTAAGATAATCCTGACGGCAAAGCTTGCGGAATTGTGAAGAAGAAAGTTCCTTTTGCTGCTCTTTCAGAAAATCCCATAATTTCAGGAATGCAATAAAGTCGGAATCTTTGTCGGCAAACCGACGATGTTTCTCATCAGAAGCCTGTTGTTTCTCCAGTGGCCTCTCTCTTGGATCCTGAATAGATAGCGCAGAAGTAATTACCATCACTTCACGCACACAACCGTGATGACGAGCTTCCAGCACCATACGCGCCAACCTGGGATCAACCGGAAGTTGAGCAAGTTGCTGCCCTATTAATGTCAGACGGTAATTACCCTTCACCGTTGCGTGCTGGTCAATCGCCCCAAGTTCTTCCAGAAGCCGGACACCATCCTGAATATTACGTTTATCAGGCGGTTGCACAAATGGAAATGCGCCAATATCCCCAAGACCAATTGATGTCATTTGCAGAATAACCGATGCCAGGTTAGTCCGCAGAATTTCTGGATCAGTAAACTCTGACCGTGAAAGGAAATCATCTTCCGAATACAGGCGAATACAAATTCCGTCAGATACACGCCCACAACGTCCTTTCCGCTGATTTGCCGATGCCTGGGATATTGGCTCAATCGGTAATCGCTGGACTTTCGTCCGATAACTGTAACGACTGATACGTGCATATCCGGTATCAATCACATATTTAATTCCCGGTACAGTCAAAGACGTTTCTGCCACGTTAGTGGCCAGCACAATTCTGCGACCGGCATGCGATTGGAAAATCCGGTTCTGATCACTGTTAGAAAGACGTGCAAACAACGGCAATACTTCGGTATGACGCAAATTTAATTTATTCAAAGCATCAGCTGTATCACGAATTTCCCGCTCACCACTCATAAAGACCAAGATATCCCCAGGCCCTTCACGGCCCAGTTCATCAACAGCATCAATGATGGCTTCAAGCTGATCCCGCTCTCCATCACTGTCTTCAGCTATTACAGGCCGATAACGCACCTCTACCGGATAAGTTCGGCCTGAAACTTCAATAATAGGTGCATGATGAAAATGACGGGAAAAACGTTCAGGATCGATAGTCGCTGAAGTGATGATCACTTTCAAATCAGGACGTTTTGGCAATAGCTGACGCAAGTAGCCCAGAATAAAATCAATATTCAGACTACGTTCATGCGCTTCATCAATAATGAGCGTGTCATATTGTTTAAGCAGCCTGTCATTTTGCAGTTCCGCCAGCAAAATACCATCTGTCATCAGCTTAACCAGCGTGCTATCACTGACATGATCACTGAAACGGACTCTATAACCTACAGCTGAGCCCACTGAGGTTTCCAACTCTTCCGCCAGACGATTGGCAACCGCGCGAGCAGCCAACCGACGAGGTTGGGTATGACCAATCAATCCTTTTATTCCCCTGCCCAGTTCGAGGCAAATTTTCGGGATCTGCGTTGTTTTACCCGAACCGGTTTCGCCGGCAATAATCACAACCTGATGATCACGAATGGCTTTGTAGATATCATTTTTCTTCTGGCTGACAGGCAGGTTTTCTGGATATTTGATTGTTGGACAAACGGCCTGACGATTAATGATTTTCTGAGACTCTTTCACCTTATCTTAGTCCTTAGTGACTTATTACTTTGCTGATTAGCCAGTTTTTGCTGATGACATAGTAGCATATCCTATTTATTGGCAATAATTTCAACGACTATTCCTTCTGCCGTAATCAGTACGAATAAATGTTATTCAATAAATTTGAACTCTAATCTCTAAATATTGATCTATTGCCAGAAGATAATAACTCATAGAATAACTGTATCGTGATTAACAAGTGAACGAACAAAAGTTAATTTAAGGAATAAAAATGAGTAAAGTTCTGGTTCTGAAATCCAGCATTATGGCGCAGCATTCACACACTAACCAAATGGCAGATTTCTTTATTGAAAAATGGCAAGCTAACCATGCTGACGACAGTATCACAATACGTGATCTGGCTGCACAACCTATTCCTGTTCTGGATAACGAACTGGTTCATGCATTACGTCCAAGAGATAATGAAATGACCGCCCGTCAGAAAGAGGTATTGGCGTTATCTGATGAACTTATTGCGGAATTGCAGGATCATGACATCATTGTTATGACCGCACCTATGTACAATTTTCACATTCCAACCCAACTGAAAAACTATTTTGATCTGATAGCCCGTGCTGGCGTCACCTTCCGTTATACTGAGAATGGCCCTGAAGGTCTGGTAAAAAACAAACGCGCAATTATCCTAACTAGCCGCGGAGGAATTCATAAAGATGGGCCCAGTGATCTGTTAGTGCCTTATTTGCGCCTGTTCCTCGGATTCATTGGTCTTACTGATGTAGAATTTGTGTTTGTTGAAGGTGTAGGATTAAGCCCTGACGCCGCAAATCAAGCACAACAAACTGCCCGTGAAGTTCTGGAAAAAATGACTGCCTGATAATTACACTCTATTCATACATTACCTATATATTATATTGCTGTATTTTGCGCACCTCCCGGTGCGCTTTTATTTCTTCAACCATTTCCCTGAGGTAACCAGAAACCTTGAATAACCAATGGGGAATAGAAAACCATACCGTCAGCATCAGCACCACCAATGGCATCAGTACAATGCCTCTTTTGATTATCAAATTATTGCCTCTCCTTATTAAGCCTTAGATCGGTTACTTCTATTGTTATTCCATAATTTAGTAGACACATCTCAAACTAAGACATTGATTATTAAGTAAATTTTGTTGAACATGTAGGAAAACAACAAGCAATACCCTTATAGCGTTACTTAATTTATCGGTTTATTTAATCCTTTACGTCAGCAATAATTTAAGTCCTAAACAATTTATTAGCTACTTAAATTATGACGGAGATAATTCCATGAAATTAGTCGTTTACAGTACCAAACAGTATGACTATAAACATCTGGAGCTGGTTAATCAAAAGCTCGGGTTTGATTATGATTTTGAGTTTTTCGATTTTCCTCTCAGTTCAAAAACTGCCAAAAATGCTATCGGTGCAGATGCTGTTTGTATTTTCGTTAACGATAATGCTGATCGTGAAGTACTTGAAGAATTGGCTGGAATGAATATAAAAATCCTCGCACTGCGTTGTGCAGGTTTTAATAATGTCGATTTGGACGCAGCTAAAGAATTGGACATTCAGGTTGTACGGGTTCCGGCCTACTCTCCTGAGGCAGTTGCTGAACATACCATTGGATTAATCCTGTGTTT
The DNA here is from genome assembly GCF_011189495.1 of Photorhabdus stackebrandtii. Classification (NCBI taxonomy): domain Bacteria; kingdom Pseudomonadati; phylum Pseudomonadota; class Gammaproteobacteria; order Enterobacterales; family Morganellaceae; genus Photorhabdus; species Photorhabdus stackebrandtii. Next base: position 203,985 of record NZ_PUJV01000003.1, on the reverse strand, counting down.
AAACCGCCGTATTCACCGGGCTTATCAACGCACCCGTGACGCCAATTTCTCTCTTGATGGCCTAATTGGTTTCAATATGCACAACCGTACAGCGGGAGTTATTGGAACAGGCAAGATTGGTATTGCAACACTACGTATCCTTAAAGGGTTTGGCATGCGCCTGTTAGCCTGTGATCCATACCCAAATCAAGCTGTCTTGGATCTCGGTGCTGAATATGTCGATCTGGATACACTATATGCGCAATCCGATGTGATATCTCTTCATTGTCCGCTGACATCAGAAAACTATCATCTGCTGAATGAACTTGCTTTTAGCAAAATGAAAAACGGCGTCATGATCGTCAATACCAGCCGCGGCGCTCTGATTGATTCCGTAGCCGCTATTAACGCATTAAAGCAGCAAAAGATTGGCGCTTTGGGTATGGACGTTTATGAAAATGAACGCGACCTCTTCTTTGAAGACAAATCTAATGACGTGATTCAGGATGATATTTTTCGTCGCTTGTCTTCATGTCATAACGTGCTGTTTACCGGCCATCAGGCATTTCTGACAGAAGAAGCCTTGACCAGTATCAGTGAAACCACGCTGAGAAATATTCAGCAGTTAATCAACGGGAAAGATTGCCCGAATATTGTTAGTAAATACCCTTAAAATAATATATTAGGAGATAAATATGAAAAAAATACTACCTTTGGCAACAGCAACTTTATTGTTAGCCACATTCCAAGCCTCAGCAGTAGAAAATGTATCAATTGATGATTTACAGCATCACAGATTTGTTCTGGTGAGTGTTAATGGCGAAGACGCGAAAAATCAAGATGGTCGCGTACCATCCATTGAATTCGGTGAAAAAATGCATATCTCTGGTTCCATGTGTAATAACTTTATGGGTCAGGGTAAGCTGAAAAATGGTGTACTGACAGTTAAAAACCTGGCCAGCACTCAAATGCTTTGCGCTGATGATAAGTTGAACAGATGGGATCATTTGATTGGTAAGGTATTAGAAGATGGCGTCAAAATCACGCTGAAAGATCAAAAGCTGATCCTGTCCAACCATGGTAATAAGCTGGTTTATAAGCTGAAAGATTATGTTCAGTAATCAGAAAGTAAGTTAGTTTCAAGTGCCGGAAAGCGCTTTCCGGCACCTCCAGATATAAATATCTCAACAATAAATCTATGTTGGATTAACCTCGTCACCTAAGCTGTTTTACAGCGGTCTCTCATCAATTTAATAAAAAAAGCCGCAACTAAGCGGCGTGCGTGGCAAAATCCATAAGAAATTAGAATTGTTTTCTATTAATTCACTATTTATTAGGAAGCTTAATCTTGGAAATAATGGCTAACCTATCCATATAATATTCTGCATCGCCCCACAACCAACTCTGCTCTTTACCAACATCATCCTCAGTTAAGATATTTCTTAATTCGCAGGTCATAACATCATAACCGTAAACATAAAGCCCAAACTGTAATGCTTCATACATTCGAGCTTGCCAAAAAGAGATATCGTCTATTATTTGATTGACGTTTGAGGCAGCGACATCATGTGTTCTGATCAGATAATGGAAAAAGATTTTAGCTGCCAAATCACTTAACGCCGCTTTATGTTTTGGTTTCTTCGTTCTCCACACAAGCGTCTGAGATGCAGGACGACAGTTAAGCACCAAGTCATTCATCACAATAACTTTGTTGTAATAAACAACTTCCTTAGCGTCATCACTGAGTAACGCCAATTCAAAATGAGGCTCATCTATATCCAAATCTAATCTGCTATCAACCCTAACCAATCGGTAGCCTGGTGGAAGAATGAGTTCTTCCACATCATTCACAATATCAGTACCAGAGGAATCAAAAACATCATACAGGGTACGATTGAGCTCTGGCTCGTTCAGTTGGCTGAAATCATTGGCAATTTTTTCTATGTTTTCCGAATATCTTGGCATATTTTATGCTTCCTCTAATAAACCACAGGTTTAATTACCTCTAGGTAATAGTATAGATGCAATTATATACAATCAACCTTTAGTTCATTTTTAGTGAATAGATGTATTGGATAACTTAGTTTTAAGGCCAGATCCCATTTGGGAGAAGACACAATAAGAATAATAGAAAAATAATTTGTTAAATTACAGTTAGTTAAATCATTATTCAGGTTTATTAATAATATGGTCTTCCCATTCCACAACATCAATTTCCCGTACAGCGATATGCCTGACAGAGATTCTTTCGCTATGCATTGCTGTTTTGGAGCCTCTAATGAGTGGGTGCCAAGGTAACAATGCCTTCCCCTCCGCAAGCAAACGATATGCACAAGTCATTGGCAACCATTCAAACGTTGGCAAATTGTAGCGAGTCAGTTTGATACAATCCGGTTCGTATCTGAAACGATCTTCGTAATTTTTGCATTGACAAGTTTTTATATTAAGTTGATTACAGGCAACGTTAGTAAAATAAATTTCATCGGTATCATCATCCATTAATTTATGTAGACAGCATTGCCCACAACCATCACATAGCGATTCCCATTCTTCATCTGTCATCTGATCCAGGGTTTTTACCTGCCAGAAAGGTTGAGACATAACTTCTGCTATTCCTTATATTCAAATCACTCTTGTAGTGAGCGCATTATCATTCAAAGTGATCTTTAACACATCACCGGATTCCAGAACTCCAATACCTTCCGGTGTCCCGGTAAGAATCACATCTCCCGGCCGCAAAGTGAAAAAGTGAGACATATGGCTGATCAGAGGAATGATGGGTGTCAACATGTCATTGGTATCACCGTTCTGCCGTAATTCATCATTGACCGTCAATGAGAGCCGGGTATTTTGTGGATCACCAAAACTGCTCATCCGAATGAACCCAGATATCGGACAAGAACCATCAAACGCCTTACTTTTTTCCCACGGCTGACCTGCTTTCTTGAATTTGGACTGTAAATCACGCAAAGTAAGATCCAATGCAACAGCAAAACCGGCGATCGCAATGCCAACACGCTCTTGATTTGCTTGTTTCAGCTGTGTACCAATCAACACAGCCAGTTCAACTTCGTGATGAACAGCACCCAAATCTTTTGGAATCGCAATCGGCTGATGTATATCACACAATGCAGTTTCCGGTTTAATAAAAACAATGGGTTCTTCCGCTGGCTGAGAACCCATTTCTTTAATATGTTTAGCGTAATTACTGCCAACGCAAACAACTTTATTGACGGGAAGATCCAGTAATGCGCCCTGCCAATCTCTATGCTGATACATACTCATTCCTTACTCTGGTTTATCAGGCATACCCCTGATTATAGCATTTATTGCACTACCCTATCAGCCATAACTCAACATCAATGGGAAAAAAACACCACGCCCGTTAATATTGCAGTGGTTAATAAAACTGCAATAACGGTTAATTCCACTCACCAAATCCTCGGATTTTTCTTATTTTTTCATCTGTTCCAGATGTGCATTCATTAAATTTTCGGCCGGGGGTGGGATTTGCAGGTAAAAACCCTGTTCAATTAACGATATTTTTACTTTTTCTATATCAGCACCCACCAGTTTCTTTCTGTCTGCCAGGGAGATCATCATTGCGTATTGAGGCTGACCAAAACTTTTTAGTAACTCCTCAGGAACACGAGAAAAATTATCTCTTTTTTCAACATAAAGATATGTTTGCTCCCGTTTCGGGCTGCTGTAGATCACACAAATCATTATAATAAACTCTTTTAAATTAAGGCCACGACTTGCTTGAATAATTTAGTAATTATAACATGCTTATTGTATTTCGAAATATCGTATCCCAGATGTTGTTCTGGGGGATCTCAAATTTGCTGAATCTGAGTCAGGATAGATGTCACAGTCGCCAATTGAGCTAAAAGGCAGTAATTTTACGCTTTCAGTTGTTCATTTACACAATGACCAACCGGAAATTATTCTACAGGCCCTACAGGAAAAAGTGGAACAAGCACCGGATTTCCTGAAAAATGCGCCTGTTGTCATTAATATCTCCGCTCTGCCGGCAGGCGCTGATCTGAAAGCACTGCATCACGCTATTGATTCAGCAGGATTCCGGGTTGTTGGAATTAGCGGTTGCCGTGATGAGCAGCAACGCAGGGCGGTAATAAAAGCCGCCTTACCATTGCTAAATGAAGGCAAAAAACAAAAAACTTCGGTACAGGAAAATAAACCAACAGAGCCTACTGTTAAAAAAACCCGCATAATTAATTTACCTGTTCGCTCAGGACAAAGAATTTATGCCCAAGGCAGTGATCTTATTGTCACCAGTAATGTTAGTGCTGGTGCTGAATTGATTGCGGACGGCAATATTCATATCTACGGCATGATGCGAGGCCGGGCATTAGCCGGCGCATCTGGTGATCAGGAATGTTTGGTTTTTTGCACCCATTTAAACGCTGAGCTCATCTCTATAGCTGGGCAATATTGGCTCGGCGATAAAATCCCGACTGAATTAGCAGGAAAAGCCGCAAAACTTAGCCTGGTAAATAATGAATTAACTATTGAACCTTTAATCTAGCCCTTTTAATAAGGAATCGCTTCATGGCACGCATTATTGTTGTTACATCAGGTAAAGGTGGTGTTGGCAAAACCACTTCAAGCGCGGCCATTGCTACCGGCCTTGCCCAAAGAGGTAAAAAAACCGTTGTCATCGATTTTGATATCGGTCTGCGTAACCTCGATCTGATTATGGGATGTGAACGCCGCGTAGTTTATGACTTCGTGAACGTTATCCAAGGTGACGTCTCGCTTAATCAGGCATTAATCAAAGATAAACGTACCGAAAACCTTTACATCTTACCGGCATCGCAAACCCGCGATAAAGACGCGCTCACTCCTGAAGGTGTTGAGAAAGTTTTAGTCGATCTGGATAAACAAGGTTTTGATTTTATTATCTGTGATTCCCCGGCAGGGATTGAAAGTGGTGCGTTGATAGCACTCTACTTTGCTGATGAAGCGATTATCACAACGAACCCTGAAGTCTCTTCTGTACGTGATTCAGATCGTATTCTGGGCATTCTGGCCTCTAAATCACGACGTGCTGAACGCGGTGAAGATCCCATTAAAGAGCATCTGTTACTGACTCGCTATAATCCAGGCCGAGTAAGCCGTGGTGATATGCTCAGTATGGAAGATGTTCTGGAGATTTTATGCATTCCTTTACTTGGTGTTATTCCTGAAGATCAATCGGTACTGCGTTCATCCAACCAAGGGGAACCCGTCATTCTGGATACGGAATCCGATGCAGGAAAAGCGTATACAGATACTGTTGAGCGTTTATTGGGGGAAGAACGTCCTTTCCGTTTTATTGAAGAAGAGAAGAAGGGCTTCTTAAAACGCCTATTTGGGGGATAAAACATGGCCTTGCTAGATTTCTTTCTGTCGAGAAAAAAAACGACAGCAAATATCGCCAAAGAGCGTCTGCAAATCATCGTGGCAGAGCGTCGCCGTGGTGATTCTGAACCGGCTTACCTGCCTGACATGAAACGGGATATTCTGGCGGTAATCTGTAAGTATATACAGGTAGATCCTGAGATGCTCTCTGTACAATTTGAGCAGAAAGGTGATGATATTTCTGTGCTGGAGCTTAATATAACACTACCTGAGACGGAAGAAGCTCAAAAATAACTAAACCGTGCTTGCTTTATCATTAATCATCATCAAAGTAACCACGCTATATGGCTGTCTGAGATGGGGTAACCGTAAACGAGAACCCCACTCTCTCTCGCTTTAGTCTGCTATCAGACTAAAGCCGTCGCTTTCATCTGATGTGAGTTAATCAGGATAGTTCGCCAGAATCTCTGCGACTGGCCCAGCCAGCAACTCTCCCCGCCATCCACTGAGCAGTTCAGGTTTGCCATTTAATTGTTTCAATTTCCAGTGAGCGCTGAGTAACTGATTAATCTGACGACGGGATGCCAACAATTCAGAATTAAACCGATGCTGTTCACTTACCTGATTAATCAGCGCCTTAATATCCTTAAACGCCTTACGATAACCAGGTTGGTCAATCAGGTTTGTCACCAACGGAGGACATTCGCTTTCTGGGATATTTCCACTTTCAGCAACCATTGCCAACAGGCGACGTCCATGACAACGGATCTCCTGCCCACTTAACCCCAGCGCATCCAATTCTGCCAAAGAGGTTGGCATATAACGCGCCACCTGCCACAAGTTTTCTTCACGAATAACAAAGTTCACAGCTAAATCACGCTCTCTGGCCTGATTCAAACGCCATGCAGCCATTTTTTTTAAACACGCAAGCTGTTGAGGACGTAATTGACAGATATTGCCTATCTGTTTATAAGCACATTCCGGCGTCAATATCTCTTTGCGGCGCCGACTGATAAGCTCACACTCACCCATCGCAGCCTTCATATACCCAGCCTGCTCTGTCGAAGTCATCAGAATATCAGCCAAAGGTAGCAGATAATAAACATCCGCTGCTGCATATTCGCACTGCTTTTCACTTAACGGGCGGGCAAGCCAGTCAGTACGCGATTCGCTTTTATCCAACTCAACATGAAGATATTCAGCCACCAGCGCGGCAAAACCACATGATAGAGGGTGACCAATAAACGCAGCCAAGACCTGAGTATCAATCATGGGTTCCGGCAAGCATTGAAAAGCATTCAGAAAAACTTCCAAATCCTCACTGCCAGCATGTAACAGCTTCAATATCTGAGGATGGGTAATCAATTCACGAAAAGGTTGCCAGTTAGTGATATTAAGTGGATCTATCAGAGAAAGTTGTTCGCCATCATACAGTTGTATCAAACCTAATTGTGGATAATACGTCCGTGTGCGTACAAATTCAGTATCCAATGCTACTTTTGAGTATTTTTTTGCTCTTTCGCAGACTTGCTGCAATTGAGCATCTGTGGTGATCAACTGATAATTCAAAACATAGTTCTCTTAGCCATTCATGGTAATAAGCATGACAACGCCGGCTGAAACCGGCGTTGTCATGCTTATAAGTATTATGAAGAGGGTTAGGCTATAGCTACATTCCTAACCTTTTCCTCTTCATCGCGCAGTTCTCTGCGGAGAATTTTACCTACATTAGATTTAGGCAATTCATCCCGGAACTCAATGATCTTAGGTACTTTATACCCTGTCAGATAACGACGGCAATACGTTTTAAGCTCATCCTCGGTCAAACTGGGATCTCTTCGAACCACAAACACTTTGACAGTTTCACCGGAACTTTCACTTGATACGCCGATTGCTGCCGACTCTAGCACTTTCGGGTGAGCTGATACAACATCTTCAACTTCATTAGGATACACATTGAAACCAGAAACCAAAATCATATCTTTTTTACGGTCTACGATATGAATAAAGCCTTGTTCATCAACGTTAGCAATATCACCCGTCGCTACCCAGCCATCTTTCAACACTTCTTCCGTCGCATCATGGCGATTCCAGTAACCAACCATAACTTGCGGCCCACGAACCCATAGTTCTCCCTGCTGGCCTATCGCCACCTCATTACCGTTATCATCTACGAGTTTGATTTCAGTTGAAGATACCGGAAAACCAATACTACCAGTGTAATGTTTCGAATTATAAGGATTACAGGAAACCAATGGTGAGCACTCTGTCAAACCATATCCTTCAAGCAGAGGCCTTCCTGTTACTTCTACCCATTTCTCAGCAACCGCCTTCTGTACTGGCATACCACCACCAACAACGAGACGCAATGAGGAAAAATCAAGCTTCCTAAATTCTTCATTATTCAACCAGGCGTTAAACAACGTATTCACCCCTGTGACAGAAGTGAACGGGTAACGACTCAGCTCTTTAGCTGTACCAGCAATATCACGCGGGTTAGTGATCAGAAGATTGCATCCCCCTAGGTAAATAAGTAGCAAACAGTTTACCAATAATGCAAATATGTGATAGAGAGGCAACGCAGTGACTATCAGTTCCTGACCAGAATGCAGTAATGGTGAATAAACCGCTTTTGACTGTTCAAGATTTGCCAGAATATTACGGTGCGTCAACATAGCACCTTTAGCTACGCCAGTCGTGCCACCAGTATATTGCAGAAAGGCCAAATCCGCGCCGTTAATATCCGGTTTTACATATTGCATGCGATAGCCTTTATGTATCGCACTACGGAATGAGATGGCATCAGGCAGATTATACTTCGGTACCAGTCGTTTGATATATTTCACAGCAAAATCAACCAACGTACCTTTAGGGCGGGATAACTGATCACCCATACGCGTCAAAATAACATGCTTAACTTTGGTATTAAAAACGATCTTTTCCAGTGTATGGGCAAAGTTGGACACAATCACAATAGCTGAAGTGCCGCTATCATTAAGCTGATGTTCAAGTTCGCGTGGCGTATACAGCGGGTTTACATTTACGACAATCATACCTGCACGCAAAACACCAAACAGTGCAACAGGATATTGCAACAAGTTTGGCATCATCAGTGCAACACGATCCCCTTTGCTTAATCCCAAACCATTTTGCAAATAAGCAGCAAATGCCCGACTACGCTCTTCCAGCTTACGGAAGGTCATAACCTCACCCATATTGATGTACGCAGGTTGATCTGCATAGTGCGCTACAGCATTCTCAAACATCTCAACTAATGATGCATAACGATCCGGGTCAATTTCCGCAGGAACATCCGCCGGATAATGTTTTAGCCAGACTTTCTCCAAGGTAGTACTCCTGAAATTTCAATTGCTATGTTATCACTCGCCTAATAAATAACGCACGCCTTGTTTTAACAAATTATTAACTCAGCGTACCAGTGTAAAAAAGAAACATTGTTCAGGTTGAGATACACATCACTAATTTCATGTTAATCCTTACATACAAAAAACAAAGAGAACGATATCGTCTGTAAATTATTTTTTATAATCAGTATATTATTGCTATAGTTAACATTTAACTTAGTTGCTATTGATTATACATTGACCTACCTATTTTTCGTTTAAGATAGCATTTTTGAAATAGCATTTATTGCTTTCATCTATTCCAATAAATTATTAAAAAACTAAAAATAATAAAATATGGTCATAAACAACATAACGGTTAGAATGGGAAACCATTAAAGATAATACCTCACCACTTTTCGTGATTTTATCCCAAACCGCAGATTATATGACAAATTTGGTTTTGTCTTACTGGAACCGGATAATATTCCTGATAAATTACTGAAAATTCTGGCCGAGGAAGTTACTACTGATTTGGATGCAAGAATTGCGATGAAATTAACGATAACACCAAAGGAATAGTTACACGGATCACCGCCACATAAAAGCGGCGGCTCCGACAAGAAACGAAGTTACAGCGTCACAGATCACACATTAACAAAACAACAATTCTGGTATTAAAATGATCTTACTTGGTCAAAATAGTTTCAACAGGCGCAGGACCGGGATAATACCCATCCCATCCCCAACCTGAATAATAGGGATAACCGTAATAGTTCCAAGGCCCTGGGCCAGAAGGCATTAATACTCTCTGAGCAATCCTCCAACGTTGATAACCTGTGACATGAATCACAACATAAGCGTAATCCGCCTTGCCAATTTTACCCTTCTCTACACCCATGACCGGGCCAATGATAGTGACGTAATTTCCTTTAAAATCATTGGGATCAAGAAAATTATTAACATAAGCATAAATACGGCCGACAGAAGGCTCATGCAATCTCGGACTGGCATCGGATGCTAAGGGTAATGACGATATTTCCAGGCGGGTACAGTTATTTTCATTCACCACATCAAGCACCTTACCACCAAATCTCCCTTCCTGGCCGATGAACAGATCAGGCGTATTCTTAACAGAAAGCAGATCCTGGACTGGCATTGGTGACGTTCCCTTTACCGAATCAGGAACGGTGATACAACCTGTAAGCATGACAACACCTAACAAGATTACCGCTTTAAAACCAGTCCGGCAGTTTATTACTTTTAACATAACCACCTTCTCCTGAAAATTGGCCCAATAACGATGTTTGAAATAACCATGTGTTTAAAATAATTATGTCTATTTGATACTTTCTTTTACTACAAGTTTCATCAACCGATACTTAACGACCCGGTAATTTTTTCCAAGTCACTTCATTACGCAAATAGATCGGTTCAGCCTGTTCTACAGCTGTCATCTCACCGTTCTGCCACATCTGTACAGCCAGAGGTAACATATCTTCAGCGTGAGGCAATGTGATACCACTGTCAGTCAGCGTTAAGTGACTTGTCATCAATTGAGGATAAGCCTGCCAGCCGGTTCCGGCAATGCCCCACCCGCCATTTAATGAAACCATGAGCGCCTGAACCTGTTCCGGTTTCAGCACAGCTTCCGTTCCACTCCCTTGCCATTCACCTTTCTGGTCACGGGTATATTGGCCCCAGTAAACTTCACCCATCCGAGCATCAATAGCAGTTAACACCTGAGTTGCCCCTGTCAAACGAAAAACACCTTGAGCCATTGTATTAAGCGTTGAAACCCCAATAACTGGCAGGTCAGCCCCCAGAGCTAAACCCTGGGCAATACCCACACCAATACGTACACCGGTAAAACTACCCGGCCCACGGCCAAAAGCCAAAGCATCAAGTTGCTGTAAACTGAGACCCGATTCAACCAGAACAGACTGAACCATAGGTAAAATACGTTGTGTGTGTTCACGCGGAGAAATTTCAAACTGCGCCAGAACAGCGCCATCATTCCAAAGAGCAACAGAACAGGCTTCCGTTGCGGTATCAATAGCCAAAATTCGTGTGGACATGCCTTAACCTCGGCAAGAAATAGGATTCGAAATAAGGCATTATCTTATCACAACCTAGCCTATTTTACCCAGTTGGCAACCATAAGAAGGCTATGGTAGCGGTGTCTTTATAAGTTATCAGATAGAAGAGAAGTAAATTTGCCTGTCCTTCATCACTGCCTAACGTAATTCTACTGCCTCAATATGGAATATCCTTAATTATCATACCACGACAATGAACTCGCCTGACCAGCTTCGGGACATACGTGCCTTCCCAGAAAATTTGGCGGGTCGGCCTCCACATTGCGTCTTTCAAGACCTGTTCAGCGTAATGTATCAAGTTGATAGACGGATTTGTTAAGTAATAAAGCATCAAGAATATAAACAGTCTCCCAGACTCCACAGGATATAAAATGACTGAATAATAGCTCAATAATACGAAGGTATACTTAAAACAGTACCCCCTCATTGAAGATTTGACTCACTGGGTTTTGTGACTATAATCAGTTACAAAAGGAAGTTAGTTAATGGGGAAGTTGGAAAAATTGAAAATCATTTTTTTGCAGAGTCGAAAACGCTTGCATGATCTGAACTAGTTTCATTACTTAACCTGCTGGACGATGAAAAAAATGAATGCAGGGGCCACGAATACTTTTTTATAACAAAGAAATAGACCACACAATAGGTTGGATTGGTATGAAACATCTTACTTACAAAGGCTATATGGGCACGATTGAATTTAATGTGGAAGATAACTTTTTATTTGGAAAACTGGCTTATATCCGTGACTTGGTGACTTATCAGGCCACAACAATTAAGAAGCTGGAAGAAGAGTTTAAAAAATCTGTCGATTTATATTTACAGGATTGTCGGGAACTAAACAAGAAGCCGGACGTTCCGTTTAAAGGGGGGTTTAACGTCAGGGTTAACCCTGAAACGCATAGACATATTGCGGAACTTGCCAATGAAAAAGGTATGACAATAAATGCCTTTGTCAATAAAGCGCTAGAAAGCGAAATTAACAAATATACACGCCAGCATTGAACCACACCTGGCATTCCATGGTCACGCAGGCAAAATGGAGACATTGAGTTTGATTTTTCATGGATGGCTTCGATACGTATATCATGAAGCCAGTTTTCAAAGAAGTTGTATTCATCGGTAAACGATCAGCAGCATCAAAGACAAAGTCATCAATCACCACCTAGTACGGATTATCCGGGAAACTTATCCCGCCCTCACAGTCAACACCGTAATTTTTGCCATAAATGTAAAATTGATGACAACACCGAGAATAGCGACTTTAAGTTACATTATTGAAAATAACTAACAATATTATTAACACTTTAAATATATGCATAATTTAATCATTTATAACAAAAAGAGGAATTGATATGTCAGAAACAAAAAGTTATACCGACTTTGCGCGAAAGGCATTTAATGAAATGACACCTATTCATTGGGATAATAATGATTATTCAAAAAAATTAATTGAACATAAGGAGTTTTCTTTTTTATCTCCTGTCCTTCTAAATGAGCTTAAAAAGATTGTTTTTTTTGATAAAAATGTACCTCAGTTCAACTGTAATATTAGCAATAACTTTCACAATAGCATGCTTCTTACAACAAATGCGGATGTCGGTCTATTTTGGCGGATTGGTAGTTTTATTACTGTTCCGATTATAAGTGCAGCTATGGACTATCAAAACTCTGCCTACACTATTTTGCTTGGTGGTCTTTTCATTATCGTTCTTTTTATATCTATCATTAATATGAAAGTCCGGAGGTGAGTTATGATATCAGTGCGAAATTTTTTTCTAAAAGATAATCTTCTCTCTATTAAATCATTAGACTTAGACACTATAATGAATATTATAGAGCTGGCTCAGAATTTTAAAGTATCAAAACCTGATAAAAAAATAAAAAAAAGAAATGAAGATATCCTTGTTGCTTCACTTTTTTTTCAGCCCAGTACAAGAACTCGCCTCAGCTTTGAAAGCGCAGTCAACCGTCTTGGTGCAAAAATTATAGGTTTTGCTGATGGTGAGTCAAGCCGTTCTGGTTCAAGCTGGAATGAAAAATTTACAGATACTGCACAAATGATCAATGCGTATGCCGATATTGCCATTATGCGTCATGCCAAAGTTGAGCCTGTGCATAACTATTGTATAAAAAGCCGCCTTCCCGTTATAAATGCGGGAAATGGTGAAGGATTAAATGCAGAGCATCCAACGCAGGCTTTACTTGATATTTTTACCATTCATCAATCTTTCCCTCTTCATAAGTCATTAACTTTATTATTATGCTGTCACCCATCTTCCCGATCAGCGCGCTCCCTTCTCTTTTGTATAGCCCTGTTTCACAATATAAAATTATTACTTTGCACTGAACAAAATTGTAAGCTTTTACCAGAAGACGAAGCGTACCTTCGTCAAGCTGGTGTCACCTACGAATATCTCCGTAACATAAAAGAGGGGTTGTGTAGTGCGGATGTTATTTATATGGCGGGTTATAAAGAAACAGCAGATCATTTACCCGATTCCAATTTGATGCTCACTCCTGATCTACTTTCATACTTACATCCCCGCGCCATAATTATGCATCCTCTTCCGCGAGGTTATGAGCTTCCTTATGAGTTAGATAATTCAGTACATTGTGCTTATTTTTCTCAGGCTGAGAACGGAGTTTTTGTTAGAATGGCAATTCTTCAAGGTTACTTCAACGTTATTGGGGGACGGTAAGGATTCGTGCGTAAACAGGAAGGGGTTTGGTGGTAGTTGGTCAGGTGATGTTCACCGTGGCGGCGATGACTCAGGCAGCATTAGTGATGGCTGCAAAGGCAAGGGTACATGTAGAGGCTTGCAATCAATAATCCGAGCCTGTTTACGATTTTGTGTGAACGCCTTTTCTCAGAAGTGACCTTCAAGGCGATCACCGAACTCAATGATAAAGCGGCTCATCGCCATCCGCCAGTCTTTCAGCGGCATCGTCCATGTCTGCGATGCTGCCAGGATAGCCAGCCACACCACCTTTTTCACCGAATCGTCTGACGGGAACACTTTGCGCTTTTTGATGGCATGCCGGATCACGCTGTTCAGCGATTCGATGGCGTTGGTGGTGTAGATCACCTTGCTGATGTCGAGAGTATAAAAACCGACATTCATAACTACAACTCATATACGTGTACACTACACGTATACTCAATACCGGAGATAAATCATGACAGCAAAACAACAGAGGCGTTAAACCGTTTCCATGACGAACAGGGTTGTTTCAGTGATGAATACAGGACATTTTAACGATGCAATTCACCGTTTACCGTATATTGGGAAAACCGTTGTTTATCCCCTGTTGCTGGACGTCACGAGTGACATTATCGGGCAGTTAAACCGCCGAATTGCGATCCCACTGCTGCCAGTTGAAAAATATCCTGACAGCTGTCGCCCTGTTCGAATGATCCTCCTTATCAGGTTGATAAATATGCTGTCATGACTCACGAACTAGCCAGTATATCTGTTCATGCTTTAGGTGCTGAATTTTGCGATGCATCGCAATACCGTCATCAGGTAAAGGCGGCGCTCGATTTCCTCTTTAACGGTATTTAAGTCGGATAAGCGCAGACTGTTGCCAGACTGCGCTTATCCGACCAACTCCCTTGCGTGACGATGTTAGCTGAAAACCTTGCTGGCTTGGAAGTACAATGGATATGTTGACATATGCTAGGTGCAGGCATATATTGTGCACATATGTTAAACAAAAGGAGGTTCACATGCGTACCGTAGCGATATTTAAAAACGGTAATAACCGGGCAATAAGACTCCCAAAAGATATGGATTTTGATGGTATCGCCGAATTAGAAATTTCCCGTATCGGGGACTCCATTATTCTGAAACCAATAAAACCCACATGGGATTCTTTTCTGTCACAGGAAAAAGCTGATAATAATTTTTTAGAATCACGCCCTGATATTATCGAAGAAGGTCGCGTGAAATTATGAAAAATATTTATATGCTGGATACCAATATCTGCTCTTTCATTATGAGAGAGCAGCCAGCGAATGTTCTCCATAAATTACAACAATGTGTTTTGTACAGACATGAAATTGTTATCTCAGCAATTACCTATGCGGAAATGAAATTTGGAGCTATTGGCAAAAAAGCTTCTCCGAAACATACCATACTCGTTGAAGCATTCTGTCAACGCCTTGATGCCATCCTGCCATGGGATAAAGCCGCCGTAGATGCTACAACCAATATTAAAAACACGCTGACCACAGCAGGAACACCGATCGGCGCTAATGATACAGCTATCGCAGGACATGCACTAGCGTGTGGAGCAATCTTGGTGACAAATAATACCCACGAGTTTAAGCGTGTGGATGGCTTAATTATCGAAGATTGGGTAAACTGCTCCGAAATAACGTAAAAAGCATCACGGCTGGCTTATTAGGGACGCCTATAAACCAGCCATATCTACAATTTTCTATTTGCTATTAAATTACAGTCCTAAATCAGATAATCCTGGATGATCATCAGGACGACGACCTAAAAGCCAATGAAATTTTCGTTCAGACTCTTTTATCGGCAGATCATTAATACAAGCATAGCGATTGTACATCAAACCCTCTTCGTTAAATTCCCAGTTCTCATTACCATATGAGCGAAACCAATTACCGGAATCATCACACCATTCATAAGCATAACGAACCGCTATTCTATTATCAGTAAACGCCCAAAGTTCTTTAATCAGACGATATTCATGCTCTTTCTCCCATTTTCTGGCTAAAAAATCCTGAGCCTCTTTACGACTATGCACGAATTCAGCGCGATTACGCCAATGAGTATCCAATGAATAAGCCAATGAAACCTTTGCAGGGTCACGGCTGTTCCATCCATCTTCGGCCAAGCGAATTTTTTGAATAGCCGTTTCCCGGGTAAATGGCGGTACTGGCTGGCGAATTTCTTTTGTATCAGACATATTTTGTCTCCTAATTAATTATAATTAAATTTTCTATTAACTCACATTGTATTTATTCAATAATGCTTTAGCGATATTCATTGCTTCCAAAGCATAATTTCTATCATTCATTATATGGGCAGTGGTAATAGCGCCTTCTATCAAAATCAAAAGCTTCCGGGCTAAATCCACTGATGAATCCAAAGATATTTCTTCACAAATAGAAAGAACGTAAGTAAAAACTTTCTCTTTATGCTCCTTAGCAATAATTCTTACCGGATCAGCAGGATCAAGCCGTTCACCGGATGTATTGATAAATGCACATCCTCTGAAATCATCACTTTCGAACCATGTTTGTAATACCAGAAAAATATTCAGTAATTTCTCTTCAGGCGTCTTATATTCAGCTATTGATGAAGTAAACCACCCCATCCATCGTTCATCCCGCCGGCGAAGAACTTCTTCAACCAATCCATCTTTGGTACCGAAATAACGATAAATTGTTTTGCGTGAAGAACCCGTCGTGCGCGTTATTAGATCGATACCTGTCGCCGCAATCCCCCTGGTGTAAATTAATTCATCTACAGCATCCAACATGTTTTCCCTGATGTTTGCCGCCTTCTCATTTTCCATGTTCTTCATGGTAGAACGATCGTTCTCCATAGTCAACCTCTTAACTAAAAAAACAGAATAAACTTTCCATCTTTATGATTTAAAAAGTAATTTTAATAATAATCACATTTATCATAAAGAGACCCATTTTCACAAAAGAACTATCTTAAATAGTCTACACTGCATTATGATACCAAAATCATAGCGTAAAATAATTTACGAAACAGATTGGATGTTTTTAACTTTTCAGAAGGGAAGTAAATTGTATTTAATCGAAAAATCATCAACCATTAATAAAGAGTTGAAAAGAAATCCGCATGTAAAAGAATATTTTCCGAACAGATGGCTATTCAAGTACTTTATCGCCAGTTATTTTACGAAGAAAACCATAAAAATAACGCAATAAAAAAACGGATAAAGCGGTTAATTTAGCGGGGTTTAACTTAACAAAAATCAGGTGTTAAAAGGGATAAAAACAACGGTTAAAACTTTAAAACCGATTAGAACCATAAGTTAAAAAGATGACTTTTAATAACAGGTTAAAGTCTGCCCATCATAAAACTCAGAGTGGGATCCTGTTTCGTTTTTTCAGAAGGAGAGTTAATTGCATTTAATCGAAAATTATCAACCATTAATAGAGAGTTAGAAGAAATCTGCATGTAAAAAAATATTGTCCGAACAGATAGGTATTAAAGGGCGAATATCCGCCCTTCTATCAACCACCAGCCAATTTAACTGTCATACCTTTGGCTTCAAGCAACTGTTTCAATAAATCCCTTTTATCGCCCTGAATTTCTATCTCGCCATCTTTTACTGAACCACCGCAGCCACATTTTTTCTTCAATTCAGCCGCCAACTTGACCAGCGTCTGATCATCAACGTCAATGCCGGTAATAACACAAACACCTTTTCCTTTACGTCCACTGGTTTGGCGCTGGATACGAACGATACCATCCCCTTTCGGACGCTGAGGTTTAGCGGCTTCTTCCTGAATACGGCCTCCATCGGTGGAATAGACCAGACGCGAATTATTATCTTGCATTAATAACTCCTGCAATAGATTGATTAATCTGACGCAATGCCGCCGCGGGATCCGCGGCGCGGGTAATCGGACGCCCAATAACCATATAATCAACACCAGCCTGTACCGCCTGTTCCGGCGTCATGATACGACGCTGATCACCGGCTTCACTGCCCGCCGGACGAATCCCCGGCGTTACCAGTTGGAAATCCTGACCACAAGCGTTTTTCAGTTGCGTAGCTTCATGCGCAGAACAAACCACACCATCCAACCCACACTCCTGCGTGAGTTTTGCCAGCCTTTCAGCTTGCTGCGCTGGCGTCATATCAATACCGATACCTTGCAGATCCGATTGTTCCATGCTGGTTAATATCGTGACGGCAATTAACAACGGCGCAGTATTACCATAAGGCAACAGCGCTTCTTTCGCCGCCGCCATCATTCTGACGCCACCGCTGGCATGAACGTTTACCATCCAAACCCCCATCTCAGCCGCAGCAGCTACCGCTCTGGCGGTAGTATTGGGAATATCATGAAATTTCAAATCCAGGAATACTTCAAAGCCACGCTGGTGCAACAACTTAACAAATTGAGGGCCATTAAGGGTAAACATCTCTTTACCCACTTTCAGGTGGCAATCCTGTGGATCAATTTTGTCAGCAAAAGCCAGGGCAGCATCCTGGTTGTCGTAATCTAAAGCAACAATTACAGGCGAGCTAATCTGTTTACCGAATGATGTTAAGGTATGCGATGTCATTTTTTAACCTTTTTGACCAACAAAGAAATATTACTGTGATATTGTCACTGACCATCCAACCCACGGATGGGTTTAATCGAATCCCATGAACGACATGATGGGCAGTGCCAATAAAGTGAATGAGAAGTAAAGCCGCATTTATGGCAGCGATAATTAGGTTTAGTTCGAATTTGTTCACCCACCATGTCCCGCAGCAAAATAATACTTTCTTTCGCCCGGCCTTCTTCCGCTTCCGCCAAATGGTAATCCATCAGGCGATAAAACAGGTGCATCGTCGGATGACGTTCTAATTGATGATTGATATAGACTTGAGCGACTTCATGGCCTTCTTTCTGCTCGATAATATCTGCCAGTAAAAGTTCGGCAGTTGCCCCACTATTCTCTTCTACACAACGTCTAAGAAAATTTTCCCATTCATCAGTCTGATTCAGATTCTGGTAACATTCCTGGAGAATAGGTAACACTTCACTGACCAACTCTTTATCCTGCTCAAGAACAGATTTCAAAGAACCCGCCGCTTTAGTGTATTCCTGTTGGACCATAAACAGACGCCCTAACATGATAGAAACCCTGGCGCAATTTTTATCTGCCTGAACAGCTTTATTGAGATAACCAATAGCCTCATCAAGATCATCACTACTCATTTCCTGCAAGGCCAGTTCGCAATAAAAATGCGCAATTTTTTCCCGTAAATCATGTTTGCCGGATTTAACTAATTTTTCAGCGATATCAATGGCTTTTTTCCAATCACTGGTTGCCTGGTAAAGCGTAAGCAGTGATTGAAACGCATTTTGCCGAAAATCTTTTTCATTCACTAACTGAACAAACATATTTTCGGCGCGATCGTATAACCCCGCCGACATGTAATCACGGCCTAATTGTTGAGTCGCCAGCAAGCGCTGCTCAAATGTCAGAGAAGCGCTTTCCATGAGAGATTGGTGAATACGGATAGCCCGTTCCACTTCCCCTCTGGAACGGAACAGATTCCCCAAAGTCAGATGCGCTTCAAAAGCGGAACTGTCCTCTTTAAGCATTTCAAGGAACAGATCCTCCGCTTTATCTTGCTGGTTTGAAAGGAGAAAGTTAACCCCAGCAACATATTCCCGCGATAAGCGATCCGCATTTTGTTGCTTATCCTGCTGCGCACTCCTGCGCCCCATATACCAGCCATAAGCAGCGGCCACAGGAAGCAACAGAAACAACAGCTCTAACATGGGAATTTATTCCTTGCTAAATACAGGCGGTGAATGAGTAACCGGAGGTTCAGCCGGTTGCTCCAGTTGTGCTTCGAGTCGCTTAATCTTACGTTCAGCTCTTCCCAACGACAAACGAGTACGAAGATAGAATAATCCACAGATAACCCAGCCTAACACGAAACCGCTGGCGAATAATACAGCCAAAAGTGTAGATACAGAGTAATTTCCTTTAGCAATCAGATAGTTAAAAGTAACAATCTGATCGTTATTTGAGCCAAGAGTCACAGAGATGACAAAGATCACCAACACCAGTAATAAAATCAGAAAATATTTCACATTTTTTCCTGTTATCTATTGTTGCTTGGGTATTATGCCAAATAACAGACATAACGGCCTATTAAATTAGCATTTCCAGTCTGGGCAAAGGAAGCAATTTATCATGATAAATGCTTCTTTCAGCTTTTTTGCGATATCTTCCCATTAACTAAGTGTAAATAAGAAGCAATTACCTATCTAAGTCCTTCTGGAAGTTAATCAACCGCCATTTTTCTATGAGACAACAAATAACCATCGCCAACACTGCACTAATTAACGTAGATACGATAAGATCCTGCGGCTAGTGCATACCTAATGCCATTTTGCTGATCAAAACACTCGTCGCCCATGCCGTCACTATTGTGGATAAAATAGAGCAACGACGCGACCATAATACCCCCACTAAAAGCAGTGCCCAACTTGCAGCAAATAGGGTATGCCCGGAAGGAAAGGCATACCCCGTTTCACTTTTCCAGTGAGTAAGTTGCCATTGTGGAATACGGTCATCAGCTTTCAAATACTGTTCCAATAATTTGGCCCGCTGTTTTCGCTGATATTGATAAAACTCATCTGTTGGCACCCGATAATTTTTTTTCTAACCAAACAACATAGGGGCAGGGATCTTTAGTGGTATTTTTAATCAAAACCTTTATACCTTGCCCTGTCAAAAGCAACGCTGCAACAGGTGGCAGCGATAAAATCACAGTCGCTATAACTATAGGTCTGATAAATTGATTCATATCCGATACCAAATTATTCTTACTATACATTTTAAAAATCCATCTATAGCTTAACATGTTGATGTTACGCCTATTACTTATATACGATTATTTGAAGATTTTTCACAGATAATTGGCGATAAATATGGCAGAATACATGCGTGTTATAATCAGAGAAAATTTCTTGTGCAGTTTCAGCTGATTTCCCAGACCGGTATTATTTTTTTACAATCCATTCTTATAACGAGTCTGAATCGACATATGAACAATAAGATGCAATTAAAACAGATAGCTGAGGCTAAATTACCTACCCCTTGGGGCGACTTTTTAATGATCGGCTTTGAAGAAATCGCTACAGGTCAAGATCATGTCGCATTGGTATATGGCACTATTTCTGATAATGAACCTGTTCTCTCCAGGATCCATTCAGAATGTCTGACGGGTGATGCCCTGTTTAGCCTGCGTTGTGACTGCGGCTTTCAACTTGAAGCGGCGCTGTCTCAAATTGCTAAGGAAGGACGGGGGGTATTGCTTTACCACCGGCAAGAAGGCCGTAATATTGGTCTATTAAATAAAATTCGTGCTTATGCATTACAGGATAAGGGTGCCGATACGGTAGAAGCTAATCATCAGTTAGGTTTTGCCGCCGATGAACGTGATTTCACCTTATGTGCAGACATGTATAAATTGCTGGGCGTTCATGCTATTCGTCTGCTGACAAACAATCCTAAAAAAGTGGAAATTATGACCGAAGCAGGTATTAACATTGTGGAGCGGGTTCCGTTAATTACCGGCCGCAATGCTAAAAATGCTTATTATCTGGATACCAAAGCCAGAAAAATGGGTCATTTATTCGCCGACAAGCCTTAATTTCTACTTATTTTAGCTGGCAAAGATGGCGCCAAGATTGGCGCCATCTTTATGTGATGTAAAAATTATTTCAACATATGGCGGATGACATAATGCAAAATACCGCCGTGATGGAAATAATCCAGTTCAGTTCCGGTATCAATACGACACCGAGCCTCAACGACCACTTTGCACCCATCAGCATAAGTCATTTTTACCGGTACGATCTGACCAGGCTTGAGGTTATTCATCCCAGCAATATCAATCGTCTCATCACCTTTCAGATTTAGCGTTTTACGGTTTACGCCCTGAGGGAATTCCAGTGGTAATACGCCCATACCAATCAGGTTAGAACGGTGAATACGTTCAAATGATTCAGCAATCACCACCCGAACCCCCAATAACCGGGTTCCTTTCGCTGCCCAATCGCGGCTTGAACCAGAACCATATTCTTTGCCGGCAATAACAGCCAATGGTGTTTTTTCTTCCTGATAACGCATAGCCGCATCATAAATCGCTAATTGTGTCTGTGATGGAATATGGCGGGTATATCCCCCTTCTACACCCGCAATCATCTCATTACGAATACGAATATTGGCGAACGTTCCGCGCATCATCACTTCATGGTTACCACGCCTTGATCCATAAGAGTTAAAATCTTTAGGATCAACGCCATGCTCCTGAAGATAACGCCCTGCCGGACTGTCAGCTTTGATATTTCCCGCGGGGGAAATATGGTCTGTGGTGACAGAATCACCAAGAATAACCAATATATTCGCACCGTGAATATCCGTTATAGCCTCCGGCTCTGCTGTCATTTCACTAAAGAATGGCGGGTGGCGAATGTAAGTAGAATCAGGCAGGAAGTCATAAGTTGCAGAACTGACAACATCCAGCGATTGCCATGTCTCATCACCATCAAATACTTCGGCGTACTCTTTGTGGAACATGCCAACCTTAACTTTATCAACCGATTCAGCAATTTCTTTGCTGTCTGGCCATATGTCTTTCAAATAGACATCATTGCCTTGCTGATCCTGACCAATAGGATCTTTAGTCAGATCCTTTTTCATACTGCCGGATAAAGCATACGCCACAATTAATGGGGGTGATGCCAGCCAGTTAGTCTTTATCAGCGGATGGATCCGACCTTCAAAGTTCCGGTTACCAGACAAGACCGCACCGACGGTAAGATCAGCTTGCTTAATTGCAATTTCAATAGATTCAGGCAACGGCCCGGAGTTACCAATGCAAGTTGTACAGCCGTAGCCCACCAGATTGAAGCCCAGTTTCTCCAGATATGGCGTAAAACCAGCAATCTCAAGATAATCCGTCACCACTTTTGAGCCAGGTGCCAGTGAGGTTTTTACCCATGGCTGACGTTTAAGCCCTTTCTCGACCGCTTTTTTCGCCAGTAAACCTGCAGCCATCATCACACTGGGGTTAGATGTATTAGTACAGGAAGTAATCGCAGCAATGACAACCGCACCATCTTCTAACTCATACGTTTGGTTATCCAGATTAACGGAGGCTGAGGCGACTTTTCCTTGTGCTTTATTCATCTCCAGCTCAATGGCTAACTGAAATGCCTGTGGTACTCGCTCTAAAGCAACTCTGTCCTGTGGACGTTTCGGCCCGGCGAGGCTCGCTTCCACCGTAGACATATCCAGTTCCAGACTGTTGGTAAATACCGGTTCATCACCCGGATTTCGCCATAGCCCTTGGATCTTACAATATGTTTCAACCAGAGCAATCTGCTGTTCTGTACGCCCTGTTAACCGCATATAACTCAGTGTAATATCATCCACCGGGAAGAAACCACACGTTGCACCATATTCCGGTGACATATTGGCAATGGTTGCTCTGTCTGCCAATGGCAAATCAGCTAACCCATCACCATAAAACTCAACAAATTTCCCAACCACACCGTGTTTACGCAGCATCTGTGTCACTGTCAACACAAGATCTGTCGCAGTCATCCCTTCGCGTAACTTTCCAGTGAGTTTAAAACCCACCACATCAGGAATAAGCATGGAAACAGGTTGTCCTAACATAGCCGCTTCCGCTTCGATACCACCAACTCCCCATCCCAGAATACCAAGGCCATTGATCATTGTGGTGTGAGAATCAGTACCAACTAAGGTATCAGGATAAGCCAATTCCCGCCCGTTATGCGTTTCATGCCAAACCGTTTTGCCCAGATATTCCAGGTTGACCTGATGGCAAATCCCGGTTCCTGGTGGTACTACGCGAAAACGGTTAAATGCTTGTTGTCCCCAACGCAAAAACAGGTAACGTTCATAGTTACGTTCCATTTCTAATTGAACATTTTGTTCAAAAGCGTTTTCCGTGCCAAATTTATCCACCATGACTGAATGGTCAATAACCAGATCAACAGGTGACAATGGATTAACCTGTTCAACATCGCCACCAAGGCGCTGAACTGCATCCCTCATAGCCGCTAAATCAACGACGGCAGGCACACCGGTAAAATCCTGCATTAATACACGAGCCGGGCGGTAAGCAATTTCCCGGTCTGCATGACCGCTATTTTGCCAATCAACAATCGCTTTTAAATCGTCATCAACAACAGAGTTGCCATCAATATTGCGCAGGAGATTTTCCAGAAGAACTTTCATTGACTTAGGCAAGCGGGAAATATCACCTAAATGTTTAGCAACCCGTGGTAAGCTGTAATAATCATACTCTTTACTTGCAGCGGAAAGTGTTGAAACACAAACCTTTTTCAAATCAAACGACATAACTCCTCCTTCTTATTATGCTGGCATCACTCAGATGCCATCTTATGATAATGACACAAGTTCAACATAACATATAAACAAACAATTGTTTTTTATTACCACACAATTTGTCAATTCAGATTGTCCATCGGAATTTCTATAATAAATTTTGATGATTTAATCTGGTAAACAATTGAATGACAATCAGCTAGAATTAGTTCGCCAACAATTAAATTGGACTTTAATTATTAATTAAAAGAATAAGGAAAAAATTATGGATATAAGAAACTCAATTATAAATCACCAGGATCATATAGAGAAAATCAATGAAGCCAATAAGTTCTTCCATATCGATGGAACTTATTTTAATATAGAAAATACAAATACATACAAAGAAAAAGATGGCTTAGTTCAGTTCATTGTCGCAACACAATTATCTGATCAAAAAGATGTTCAGGAAAAAACGAATAGTTTAAGTCAAACATTAATTGCACTTTCCTCCATCGCGACTAATTATGTCAATAAACATGCAGAAAAGCATGGAGAGAAATACAAGACAGATATGGCATTCTGGACTCAAGTTGTCAACAAACTTCCTTTAATGGGTACCAGCAAAGTCGAATCCAAAAACTACACAGATTCATTGACTGGTCTAAGCATCTCAAAAAGTTTTCTTCATTTTATTATGAATGTTGTTGTATTCGAAAATACTGATATGCTGGCAAATTTCGCTGACTTTCTTACCAAACAAGGCGAAACGATTCGTTTAGGCATACGGAAAAATAAAGGTTTTTATTCTACCATTACACTGACAGTTGCCATAGATACCTTAGTTGTCGGAGAAAAGACAGTATATATTCCGAAGCTGAAACTTTATCGAATTAATTTCGATAGTAATAATTCAAACTTTTTATCAAGTTGTGCTTCTAATGAGAATGTTAATATTGATTTTGAATACTCATCCTTAATATCGGTCTTAGACTACGAAGCGCTCGAACATCCTGATATTAAGGCTAGTTTTGATGATTTCATTAATAAGCACAGAAAAATATCAATAGAAGATTCCGATGATTTCTTCAGTGGTGAGTTTGATCCAACCTGATAAGTAAAATCTGGGAGATAATGGGCATTATTATCTCCCTTATTATTTTATTATATGATTGGCAATTTGATATCTTTGAACATGATTTCGATATCTTCATTTGAGCGCAAAGCAACCGCCTGATCAATAACATCACGCGTCAGGTGAGGTGCAAACCGCCACATAAAATCATACATATAGCTGCGCAAGAAACTACTGCGCCGAAAACCAATCTTAGTTGTGCTGTAACTGAATTTATCTCGCATATCAATGCAAATAAGATCTTTATCCTGCACCGGATCAACCGCCATGCTGGCAATAACCCCAACACCCAACCCCAACCGGACATAAGTTTTAATGACATCAGCATCAGTGGCAGTGAAAACAATTTTAGGTTTTAAACCCACTTTATCGAATGCAACATCTAATTCAGAACGACCAGTAAAACCGAAGGTATAAGTGACCAGTTGATATTCAGCTAATTCTTCAATTGAAACATTCTCTTTACTCGCCAACGGATGATCCTGTGCCACCACTAACGTTCTGTTCCAATGGTAGCAAGGCAACATTATCAGATCTTCGTATAAATGCAGCGCCTCAGTAGCAATAGCAAAATCAGCATTACCTTTACTCACAGCTTCAGCAATTTGCGTTGGCGACCCCTGGTGCATATGCAAAGAGACCTGCGGATAACGCTCAATAAATCCCTTAATCACAGGAGGTAATGCATAACGGGCCTGTGTATGGGTAGTGGCGATATATAGCGAACCACGATTCGGATAAGTATGTTCACTGGCAACTGACCGTATTGCATCAATTTTAGACAATACTTCACGAGAAATTCGGACAACCTCTTCACCTGCGGGAGTAACATGTGTTAGATGTTTACCACTACGGGAAAAAATCTGAATACCTAATTCATCTTCAAGCATCCTGACTTGTTTACTGATCCCTGGCTGAGATGTATACAATCCTTCCGCCGTAGATGAAACATTAAGGTTGTGGTTTACCACCTCTACGATATAACGAAGTTGCTGCAATTTCATATAAGCACCATCCCAAAATAAACGCAGTGAACGATTATGACTTAAAACCTGGCCTGATATTGCCGTTTGCTATTTATTATAACTAATAGAAATAATATTGTTATCGCATATAACCACTATAACACGATTATATATTTATATAACGAATAATTGAAAAATCATAACGAAGGTTATAGCTGCATTCTAATTCATATATTTTAAAATTCTGTTGATAGATGAAAAAAGCCAACCTATAAGGTTGGCTTAATAGAAAAAAACAACTTCTTTTTTGAGAAAAAGAGAGTGTTAATTCTCCTAAAAATTATTACTGTTTATCTTTCTCAACCCATTTTCCATCAACATAAAACACACTCCACCCCGTTGCCTTGCCATTTTTCTCTGAAGCAGCATATTGCTGTTTAGTTTTACGACTAAAACGGATAACGGTTCTATTACCTTCAGCATCTGCCACAGGCGCATCAGCCAGATAGCGTAGTTTTTCCGGCAAGCGGTCTTTAAAACGAGCCAACTCTTCTACCAATGGAGCTCTGGTTTCCCTTGATTTAGGAAAAGTATTCGCGGCTAAAAAGACGCCAGCAGCACCATCACGCAATACAAAATACGCATCAGACTTTTCACAAGGAAGCTCAGGTAACGGAACCGGATCTTCTTTTGGTGGAGCGACTTCTCCGCTACGCAGGATCTTGCGGGTATTTTTACACGTTTCATTGGTACAGCCCATGTATTTACCAAAACGCCCCATTTTCAGGTGCATTTCAGCGCCACATTTGTCACACTCGATAACAGGGCCATCATATCCCTTAATGCGAAACTCGCCCTCTTCCACTTCGTAGCCATCACAAGCAGGATTATTACCACAAACATGTAATTTACGCTGATTATCGATAAGATAACTGTCCATCGCTGTACCGCATTTTTTACAACGACGACGAGCACGTAATGCGTTTGTTTCCGCATCATCCCCTTCCAAAATGTTAAGAATTTCATTTTCAGGGATAAGGTTGATCGTCTGCTTGCAACGCTCTTTAGGTGATAACGCATAACCGGAACAACCTAGGAAAACACCAGTGGTTGCCGTGCGGATACCCATAGGACGATTGCATGTCGGACACTCAATGGAAGTAATCACCATCGGGTTGGGTCGCATCCCACCATCTTCCGGGTCTTTATTGGCGACATCAAGCTGTTCACTGAAATCAGTGAAAAATTCATCTAAAACCCCTTTCCATTCAGCTTTATTACTTGCAACCTGATCGAGCTGATCTTCCATTTGCGCGGTAAAATCATAACTCATCAGCCCGTTGAAATTCTCTTCCAGCCGATCAGTTACAATTTCCCCCATTTTCTCTGAATAGAAACGACGGCTCTCCACCCGAACATAGCCACGATCCTGAATCGTGGAAATAATGGAAGCGTAGGTAGACGGGCGACCAATACTGCGTTTTTCCAATTCCTTAACCAAGGATGCCTCGCTGTAACGTGCTGGCGGCTTAGTAAAGTGCTGGCTTGGGAGCAGTTGTTGCAAGTCAAGTTCAGTACCAATGTTAACAACAGGCAAAGAGTGGTCTTCATCCCCCTTGCGCAATGCAGGCATCACTTTTGTCCAGCCATCAAAACGCAATGTACGGCCTTTGGCGCGCAACTCAAAATCACCCGCCTGTACCGCCAGAGTTGTGGAATCGTATTGTGCCGGTGTCATTTGACAAGCAACAAACTGACGCCAGATAAGCTGATACAGTTTTTGCGCATCCGCATCCATGTCTTTCAGCTGTTCAGCCATGACATCAACGCTGGAAGGACGAATTGCTTCGTGCGCTTCCTGTGAATTCTCTTTACTGCTGTAAGTATTTGCTGTTTTCGGCAGGTATTTATCACCAAAATTATCACCGATATAACCACGAACCATATCCAGCGCATCCTGACTCAGGTTGGTTGAGTCAGTACGCATATAGGTGATATACCCCGCCTCATACAAACGCTGGGCCATCATCATGGTCTTTTTAACACCAAAACTTAAACGCGTGCTGGCGGCCTGCTGCAATGTGGAGGTGATAAACGGTGCACCCGGTTTACTGGATGTTGGGCGATCTTCACGATCAATAACTTTGTAACGGGCTTTTTCCAGTAACGATATGGCAGCCTGAGTTTGCTCACTATTAACCGGCTTAAACGGCTTACCCTGCTTATGAGTCACTTCCATATGCAGTGAAATTTCACCTTTCGCCAGTAAATCAGCGTGTAACTGCCAATATTCTACCGGTACAAACGCTTTAATTTCGCGTTCTCTTTCTACAACAAGGCGTACCGCCACAGATTGCACGCGACCAGCAGAAAGCCCTCTGGCAACCTTTTTCCACAGTAGCGGAGAAACCATATAACCCACAACCCTATCCATAAAACGACGGGCTTGTTGCGCATTTATCCGGTCAATATTCAATTCACCCGGATTATCAAACGCCTGTTTGATGGCGTTTTTAGTAATTTCATTAAAAACAACCCGGCTAAAACGATCACTGTCACCACCAATCACCTCCCGCAAGTGCCATGCAATGGCTTCTCCTTCACGGTCAAGATCCGTTGCGAGATAAACATGATCTACTTTTTCAGCCAGTGATTTCAGCTCTGCGACGACCTTCTCTTTGCCAGGCAAAATCTGATAATCAGCTTCCCAGCCGCGGTATGGGTCAACCCCCATACGGCTGACTAATGCGGCTTTCTCATCTTTTTTGACCTTCTTCTTAGACTTATCGGTAGATGAGCTCGAGCTCTTTTTGCTGGCTGAACCGCTGGTCGGCAAATCACGGATATGACCCACGCTGGATTTCACCACGTAGTCACTCCCCAAATATTTATTGATTGTTTTGGCCTTTGCCGGGGACTCCACTATTACAAGAGCTTTACCCATAGTTATCTTTACCTAATTATCTTTTCAGATGGCGGAATTCACAGCGTCCATATCACGGTATTTAAAACCTCTTTTTATATTGCGATAGATTCTCAATATATCAACTTATTTTTATTCAGATGATCTGTCCGAAAGCGAAACCTGTTGAATTATTTAAGGTATTTTAGATACCGCCCATGAGCTATGCAAATAAATGAAGCGAATCGTAAACAAAATCTTCCATCTGCATGACGAAAAGTTCACACTCTACCTGATAAAAAATGATGCGCAACAAATTATTTTTGATAAAGGCCGAGAAATGCGAAAGGGAGCGACACCGATTAAACGTGAACAATTATTAGAAAAAGCCAACCGTATTATCCGCCAACATGAGGATTTTATTCAGGGTATGCAGGTAGACGATGTAGTACAAAAAGGGGATGTATTGGTATTCCGTGGTGAATTTTTTCTGGGTGAAAATGAGTAACAAAAATTTATAGGGCAACGAAACGGATAGACAGATATATAAAAATCATCTAAAAATATATCTGCCGGGCATATAAGACACTTTGTACTATAAACTTTGAATATTATTTAATCTTCAAGGGAAGATCGGAGAAAAAACCCGCCATCATGACATTAAACCTCTCCGGCGCTTCCCAGAATGGTCCATGCCCAAGATTGGTCAAATTATAAACACGGCCAGTCCAAAGATTTTTGTAGGTTATTCCATTGATATAATCAATATTAACAAATAAATCTTCCGCGCCATTGATAATCGCCAGAGGAGTTGGGTTTGTTTCAACCAACAACCGTTGATCCATAACATCTGGTGAAATGGATGCCTCTGACATATATTGCCGAGCTAAACCATCAGTCCGCGCAACTGCGGCTCTAAGAAATGGTTCACAAAGCGCACTTTTTCCATACAACGCCAAAGTATAATCTGTAATTTCCGCCTCAGTCAGCGAAGCCTTACCCGATATCGCCATGAACCGGCTTGGCTTAAATCCAAGGCTGACATTCTCTGCGCCTGGGCTCACCGGAGGCGTGCCACAAATCATCAATCCAACAATTCCAGGGAATCGCGGGATCATTTCCAACCCGATATGACCACCCAGTGACCATCCAAAAACAGCAACTTTATCGATGCCTAATTTTTCCAGCACTTCAATAATGCAGAGAGCATAGCCAGGTATCGAATAAGTCCGACGAGGATCCATTGCGTTTGATGAAGCACCATGCCCTGGTAAATCAATAGTCAAAATACGGTATTCATCACCAAAACAGCTCACTTGATGGCGAAAAATATCTTTACAGCTTGAATTACCATGTATAAGAAGTACCGGTAACCCGTTACCGCCAGTATCAGTAACAGAGATGACAGCATGACGGGTATGAATATCGTACTGCGAAATAGCCATAATACTTTATTTCCTTAGGAATATTATTAATAAATCGCCATTTTTTGGGAATTATATAATGCGTTTAAATGCGCCAATGACGCGGTGCAAAAGTGACTTATACTTGTTTGGAAATCAGCCAGATAGAACATATAAACACGAAGCCAGAGTACCAATTATTAGTGTAGAAAATTCTGATTCGCATCACACAGGTGAAGTGGTATGTAAAGCAAATTATGTAACACCTGTAATGTTTTAACAGGGACAAAATATCTGGTTTTTCAGGGGAATAATATCTTGACGATAAACAGGAAATGAGCACGGCACGGTTTCAATCAGCGTATCAGCCGGGCTGTTAACAGACACGATATCAAGGCGCCCCTAAGCGTTAAGAAAAGAACGCTGTTTCGGGTACGCCAAGATTATTCATTCAAAGCCGTGGTATTTTAATCAAAACAAAGGCTTTTCTCCTCTCTGCCACCAGCGTAATAACAATTTATCAATGCTTTCCATTGCGCTGCCAGTGAAACGCTCCACCATGCGTTTACGACGTGTGTAATTAACACCAATAACTTCACAATGATCTATTTGAGTAATTAACAGATCATCACTAACACCAATTTCGTCAATCAACCCTTTTTCTTTCGCCTGTGTGCCATACCAATATTCGCCTGTAGCGACACTTTCCGTATCAAGCAATGGACGATGTGTATGAATAAACGCTTTGAACAATTCATGAGTCTGATTGAGATCTTCTTGGAATTTTTTCCGGCCCTGTTCTGTATTTTCCCCTAAAAAAGTCAATGTGCGTTTATATTCACCAGCTGTATGCAGTTCTACATCAATATCATTTTTCTTCAATAACTTATGAATATTTGGGATCTGAGCAACCACCCCAATAGAGCCAATAATAGCAAATGGCGCGGCAACAATCCGATCAGCAACACAAGCCATCATATAACCACCACTGGCGGCCACTTTATCTACGACGACCGTCAGGCGGACACCTTTCTGACGCAGACGGGCAAGCTGAGAAGCGGCAAGTCCGTAACCATGAACCATTCCACCGGGGCTTTCAAGACGCAGCAAGACTTCATCTTTTGCATCTGCCACTGCCAGAACCGCGCTAATCTCTTCACGTAATGAATCCACTTCATGTGCATCCATACTGCCTTTAAAATCCAGCACATAGAGACAAGGTTTCTGTAATCCTTTCTGCCCTGTCTTAGCTTCACTCTTCTTCTGCTTGGATTCTCGCTTTTGCTGTTTATTAAACTCTTTGTGCCAGATTTTTCTTTCGGCTTCGGTCATACGGGCTCGCTGCATTTGACGCTGTTTATCCCGATATGACTCACCGAGATCTGTCAGTTTCAACTCACCTTTTGGCGAAGATTTCCGCATTCCCACACCAATACCAAATATTGCCAGGACGATAACGGCTAATACCAACGTTATCACTTTGGCTAAAAACAACCCGTAAAGAGATAAATACTCCACAAAACCCACCTTTGTCTTCTGATAATCAATATTTTTCATTCTAACTAAAAATAGATATTAACGCCTGTAATGTTTCACCATCTACTTCCTGAGCAGTCAGCCTTTACAAATTTGACTCAATATATCAATTTCTGTTCTGATAGCCTGAACTGCCTCCAACAGTAACAAATCGCTCTATCAATAACAGGAAATCTTCAAATGTTACATTACCAACCTAAACATGACCTCCTACAGCAACGTATTATTCTGGTTACAGGTGCTGGAGATGGAATTGGTCGTGAAGTGGCTTTGACTTATGCCCGTTATGGAGCGCAAATGATCTTACTTGGCCGAACCACGCACAAACTGGAAGCGGTCAAAAAAGAGATAGAACAAGCAGGTGGCGTCCCTGTAGCTATTTACACCATGGATCTACTCACCATAACAGCCGAAGAGTGTAAAACATTTGCTGACAATTTAACGAAACATTATCCACGTCTGGATGGTGTATTACATAACGCCGGATTACTGGGCGCCGTCGCACCAATGGCAGAACAGCCGGTTCAGTTATGGCACGATGTTATGCAAGTCAATGTCAATGCGACCTTTATGTTAACTCAGGCATTGCTTCCACTATTATTGAAATCACCTCACGGATCATTAATCTTTACCAGTTCAAGCGTTGGCCGTGAAGGTCGCAGTGGTTGGGGGGCTTATTCCGCCTCTAAATTTGCAACCGAAGGCATGATGCAGGTTTTAGCGGAAGAATATAAACACAGTTCTTTGCGCGTTAATTGCGTCAACCCTGGCGGCACACGCACAAATATGCGTGCCAACGCATTCCCTAACGAAAATTCTGCTAAACTGAAAACACCGGCGGATATTATGCCGCTGTATCTTTATCTCATGGGCAGCGACAGTCTGCGTAAAACAGGCATCAGTTTTGATGCACAACCCGGACGCAAAGCAGGACCAGCCGAATAATGACAATCAATGATAACCAGCACCAAAAAAGGCAACAACGCCTGAAAGAAAAAGTGGATTCCCGAATTGAAGCCGCCCAATTAGAGCGGGGAATTTTCATCGTTTTTACCGGCAATGGAAAAGGCAAAACCACCGCGGCTTTTGGCACCGTAACCCGTGCAGTAGGTCATGGGTTACGTGCCGGGGTTATCCAGTTTATAAAAGGTCAATGGGAGAATGGCGAGAAAAATTTGCTAGAACAGCATGGTGTGAATTTCCATGTTATGGCGACAGGTTTTACCTGGGAAACCCAAAGCCGGGAAACCGACACCGTAGCCTGCCATCAGGTATGGCGCCATGCGCTGGAGATGCTGGCTGATCCCGATTTGGATCTGGTCGTACTGGATGAACTAACTTATATGGTGAGTTACGGCTATCTTCCTCTTGAAGAGATTATTACCGCCCTGAAACACCGGCCAGAACACCAATCCGTTATTATTACTGGCCGCGCTTGTCATCGTGAATTATTGGAAATGGCCGATACCGTCACAGAAATGCGCCCGGTAAAACATGCCTTTGATGCTGGCATTAAAGCACAAAAAGGAATCGACTGGTAAAAAAGGCCCCGTATTACACGAGGCCCACAGAGCCTGGAAAGAGAAATTAGCGACCTTTTGAGGCAGTTGGGCGCCCCGCATTCTGGCGGGAGCTCCCCGGGCGCTTTCCTGCCGCTGGACGTGATGTTCCCTGAGTATGGCGTTTAACCGCACGGCGGATTTGGTTAGCTTTAAGACGGCGTTGATCACGTTCAACCGCCACTTTGGAGACCATCTCTGCATTCAAACCCACTAATTGGCGCAAATAATTAGTTTGCTCCAAGCCCAGTTCTGTCCAGCCGCCGCGTGGTAAACCTTTTGGCAAGCCAATATCACCATAACGCACACGAATAAGGCGGCTCACCTGTACCCCCACTGCTTCCCAAAGACGGCGAACTTCACGGTTGCGTCCTTCTGTCAGCGTGACGTTATACCATTGGTTCATCCCCTCACCGCCTTTGAACGCGACAGTGCAGAATGATGCCGGACCATCTTCCAGTTGAATCCCCTTAGTCAGTTGTTTCAGTTTAGTATCATCAACTTCACCAAAAACACGAACAGCATATTCGCGCTCAACTTCCCGGCTTGGATGCATCAAACGGTTCGCCAACTCACCATCTGTGGTAAACAGCAACAAACCACAGGTATTCACATCCAAACGTCCGACCGCTATCCAGCGGGAGCCCAGTAGCTTAGGCAGACGATCAAAAACGGTTGGCCGCCCTTCTGGATCATGGCGGGTGCAAAGTTCACCTTCTGGTTTGTAATAAGCCAGAACACGACAAACTTCTTTTTGTGGTTCTTTGATATTTAATATCCGGCCATCAAGGCGGATTTTTGTGGCGGGCTGAACTTCAATGCGATCACCTAAAGTAGCAATCTTGCCGTCAACACTGACGCGCCCTTGTTGGATATAACCTTCTACTTCGCGGCGGGAACCGTGGCCGGAACGCGCGAGAATTTTCTGTAACTTTTCAGATTTTTGTGTCTTACCGCTCATTGAGCAACCTCTGCTGTCGCCTTCACAGGCGTCGTGTTATACAATTAATCAATGTGCCATAATAGAAAAAATTATAACAAACTGATTTTAATAAAATTTTTAGTATAGAGTGTTAGAAAACAGGTCATACACTCCAGTCCGTGGCCGGGCATTCTACACTAATTTTGGAATCAATGATTCTAATAAATATGCCCGCTTATCACCCACCCCCGAAACTCATCGGAAAAATCCAGATATATTACGGCCACAACCGGAAACCAAAATAAAAGTGGCCATCAGATATTAATCTCAGGCCACGTTTCATCAAACTTTTATTTAACTTGCCATTAATACAAAACTAGAATATTAGTTATTTATAAATCAGTCTTGGTAAAATAAGAATCCCATCACTCTTGAATTGGAGATGGATTAGCAATACTTTTCAGGGAGTCAGGAATTGTTTCACTTAAATACATATCACTAATTTTTGGCAAGTTCTTAACATAGAGATCATATGGCATCCAGAATGATGTCCCTTCAAATCGATTATTCTGGAATATATCGTTTTGAACGTCTTCTGGAATATTTTCCCATTCAGCAGAGCCAGGGGAATATGGGCCTGTATATTTAACGACATTCCATGGATTATGCAATCGGACTAATTTAATACCATTCCATTGTTGAGCATCAAGCAATAAATAAGCATGACCTGATACTAAATCAGTAGATGAGCCAGTTCCTTGATAAGTCACATGATGTTTTATTTTAAAAATATCTATAAATTTCTCATTCCAGAGACGCTTCTGATTATCCTGATTAATATAAATATTTGCCGTAGAGTCTATACCAAAATAGATTTCATTACCGCCACCTAAATGCTGGTAACCTCCATGCAGTTTTGAAAATGCCTTTTCAATAAGGTAGTACCAAAACTCATTTTTATCTTCCATCTCAGAAAAACTAACCCGTGGGAGATCATCGTCAATCAATAAATAACCAATCGTAGACTGATTTATTATCCTGACTGAATAAACGCCCGTTGGGTTATAAACTGGCGGATAAATAGCAGAAAATAACACATTATGCCCTTCAGGATGGGATACGATTGCGCCAATAGTGCTAACAAAGCCACAATTACCGAGATAAAGCTGACCCATATCGATCATCTCTATCCCTTTAATATACATCCCAGGAGATTTAATAAAATCCTTAATGCGGCTATGCTTTTCAACTCCTCCATTTTGCCATTGTTCAGGGGGATATGAATCATCCAACAAATACGCTTTCTTAGCTGATAATGCCTTAATTAAGGCCAACACCGGATCTTTGGAATATAACGTTATTCCTTTGAATTCAAAAGGTTCACAAGTAGCAAGAATATCATTTAACTCGCTCAATTTTATTACTTTATCAGGATTTCCGGTCAGTGCTTCCTGCACTGATTTTTCAGCATACGCATCACGACCACATTCAATTAAATCTCTATCAGGCGATTTCGGCCAAGTATTCACATTACGAACATCAATTGGTTCATCAGAGAAATTAACAACTGCCATTTTCAATATCCTTTAACTTTATGACGTATGAACAACTCTACACTGCCATTTATTTCAAATAACCAGCCTAAAGTTTTATACCTAATAGTATTTTAGCAAACCTACCTTAGGTGCGGAAAATATTTAATCATCGGGTAATTAAAAGCAACTTAATTATTAAACACGTGATGGATTTATTTTATTTAGCTACTATTAATAATTCGAAAGAATAATAAAAATTTCAATTCAACCAAAAAATTAAAAATATAAAGCCAGTGTATAATACACTGGCTTTATATAAATACTGAAAATGATTATTTGCTTAACCTATAAGAATGGGGTTACATTCCCAGCACCTTCACGTATTATAACAGGCGTATCTTCAGTCAAATCAATTACCGTTGTAGGTTGCTGCCCTAAATAACCACCGTGAATAATCAGATCAACCCGTTTCCCCAAACTATCTTTAATTTCTTCTGGATCAGATTCAGCAAAATCATTCCCCGGCAGAATCAAACTCGTAGACATCAGTGGTTCACCCACTTGTGCCAAAAGGGCCAACGCAATTGGATTAGATGGAACACGTAGCCCAATTGTTTTCCGTTTATCATTCATCAAACGACGAGGCACTTCTTTCGTCGCACGCAGAATAAATGTGTAGTTGCCTGGCGTATTATTCTTAATCAGACGAAAAGCCGAATTATCAACATAGGCATAGGTTGATATCTCTGATAAGTCCCTGCACATCAAAGTGAAATTATGATTACTGTCCAACTGGCGAATACGACATATCCGGGTCATCGAATCTTTATCTTCCAGATGGCAACCAATCGCATAGCCGGAATCAGTTGGGTAAACTACGACCCCACCTTTTTTGAACACATCCACACTTTGCCCTATTAAGCGTGGTTGCGGATTATCAGGATGAATATAAAAAAACTGGCTCATAAATTGCCTCTTAATTTTATGCAGCCCCTACAGTGACCAGTTGCGCCATATTGGTACCACATCACCGGGTAACCACAATTTACGCCCTAACTCTATCCATGAACAAGGCTGGTGAAAATCAGAACCTAACGATGCCATCAAATCATACTCCCGTGACAATTGACCGAGATATTTCCGCTCGTTAAGTGCCTGCCGGCACTGTGCAACCTCCATTGCATCACCACCATGTTGCTTAAACCAGTCAATCAGACGTTTCAGCCATTTGGCAGATAAATCATATCGCCCCGGATGCGCAATCACTGCCTGCCCGCCTGATTGATGAATGGCATCAATAGCTTGTTCAATTGTACACCATTGCGGTGGCACGTATCCGGTTTTTCCTTTTGCCAGATACTTCTTAAACACTTTTGCAATCGTCGGCTCTCTGCCAATTTCGATTAAGTAGCGGGCAAAATGGCCCCGCGTCACCTGGCCACCATCCGCTAACTGACTTGCGCCTGCCCAAGCATCGGGAATACCTGCCTTTGCCAGCCTGCGGCCCATTTCAATTCCGCGCACTCTCCTGAGTTCAACCTGTTTACCCAATAATTCAATCATTGCAGCTGCCTGAATATCTATATTCAGACCCACAATGTGAATCTCCATATTTTCCCACAGAGTCGATATCTCAACGCCGGGTATTAGTTTCAAGGGCAGATGATGTTCGCGGATATATTCATGAGCCAGAGGAATAGCATCTGTCGTATCATGATCAGTCACTGCCAGTACATTGACCCCCATGGTTACCGCCCGTTCAACCAATTCAGATGGTGAAAGTAAACCATCCGAAATGGTTGTATGGCTGTGAAGATCATAAATTGTTACTAACTCAGTAGCTGAATTTGTCATTATCTCTTTTTCTGCCTGAATAGATTAAAACATACGACCGGACAGCTTAACGGTAAATGGCAGCGTTTTACAGAAAAGAACGGTATTCAGCCCTAAAAATACCGGGCTGAATATTATCATTTTAAGAGGTAAAAAGTTTCATACTCCTTTCTATATAAGGATGGAAGTTAATCTGAGTTTTTCTTCATTTCACCAACAGATTTTAAATAATAGGGCTTACCCGGATTATAGAGTGGCCCCATATCAATAGTTTCATCGTTGGATTTAGCAACATAGCCCATCCCTTCTCTGGCGGCATTTGCCAACAAGCCGCAATCCTGATCACCTGACCAGGAAAATATCCCCCCCAGTTTATTCCTGGCTACATATTCAGCTTTCTGTTTCACCGTGCGCGGCGTATCTAATGAGATAAAGTGCCCTTCCTTTTCACTATATAAGAAATCGGCATCAGCATTGGTATCCGTCATTAACTCGAAGCTATTTTTCCCGGTAGCAAGAGTATGTTCAGTATCCAGATAATTATTAACAATATCAAAGAATTCAGGTGATCCTTTTTCCATTGTTCCTAATGCATCGCCATCTTTATTATATTCGCGCGTTTCAAGATTTGCTCCTTTGCCGGCACGGCCATAGTTAGCATAACCTAAATGAATTTTCTCCAAAGGTATGCCAAGCTCCTGATGTAAATAATTGATAGCGACTTCCGCGGATAAATCGGATTCACTTGATGGATCAGGATCTGTCGGCGAATAAAGATTAGTATGATGCCCGATGTAAGGCGCCCATCCGGTACCGAAATAGTCATAACTCATTAAGAAAATATTATCCAAGCCATTCTTAACTAACTCTGCAATATTAGATGTTTTCAGTTTCGCTTTTACACCACTACAGGCAATAGAAATCTCTTTTCTTGCCTCCCGTCCAAATCTGCTATCCAGAGATTCACGTAATTCTTTGATTAACAGAGCGTAATGTTCCCCATCTTTTTCACTGATAACATTACCGACCTCACCAGCGCTTCCTGGATATTCCCAGTCAATATCGACACAACTGAACATGGGAAAGCGCGCAAAAAAATCAACAATACTGTCAACAAAAACGCGGCGCTGTGCCACATCAGCAGCCATCACTGAGAAATAACCGGACATACTCCAACCACCAATACTAAAAGCCAATTCAAGTTTATGGCCTGCTAGACGCGCTGTTTTCTGTAACTCGCGTAATCCACCTAATAAGCCCGATGCTTTCTTTTGTTGATAAAAAGGCAAAAATGTCCCTGAATTAATATCAGTATTAGCACTTTCCTTAGGTAATCCCACATTACGGGCAGTACCCAAATCACCATAGGGATCAAGAGGAACAATATGACCTTCAGTAATTTTGATGTCACTCTGGCTATTCCAGCCC
Source organism: Photorhabdus stackebrandtii (assembly GCF_011189495.1). Classification (NCBI taxonomy): domain Bacteria; kingdom Pseudomonadati; phylum Pseudomonadota; class Gammaproteobacteria; order Enterobacterales; family Morganellaceae; genus Photorhabdus; species Photorhabdus stackebrandtii. The sequence goes on along the minus strand of NZ_PUJV01000003.1, from coordinate 164,869 downwards.
TCCGCAACTTCTTTGATCTTCTTCCCTTTCACACCAGTATCACCGTAAATACCCAAAAAGCTGAATATTAACTTATCATAAGCAGTAACATTGATAGTGCTTAAATCAAATCCTCTTCCCCGATCACCCGCCTCTTCATTTTTGCCATCTAAGCGGGCATCATATTGGCACCAATCAGTAATATAAGCAGAAAGTTTAGGCCTGGATTTATCACTTTCATATTCATTATACATTGGACGACAAACACGAGCCGCAGTGTAGGAAAGATTGTTACCTGAACCATCCGGCTTAAAATTAACATCTGGCCGCTGATAAGTTTCCACTGTAATGGCATCCGGCTGTAAAACCGGTGAAGGAATCTCTTCGGTTGGATTAATGCTTCCATCGGTAGGATTACCGTGCTGTTTTATTTCTTCTTCCGTCGCTGGACGGATATATTTCCAGGCATTGTGCGGTGTTCCATCGGTGGAATCGGGATCTGGAACATGCCAACGCTCAACCCAATAGGTATTGGTATAAACACCACCATTAAAAATAACGTTATAAACTTGACCGCCAGCCTGATTTTTCCAGGCAGTTAACGGTTCACTAATAATATCACTGACATCGGACATGGATCTTGATGAAGTATAAGTATATTTGTTTACCATTTATAAACTCCAATGAGATTTATATTTAATCTCCACATGGGTAGAGGAGGCTAATCCCGCTATTAAGAATCTGTTTCTTCTTTTTTTAATAATTCTTTAACCGCCACGCCAAACGATGTTGACCCTTCTTGCGCGGTATAGCGAATATGAAGAATGACATCCGTCAGGCTTTCTAAATCTTGAGATGTATTAGTAAATTGGAAATTCCAGCTCGATCCTACCCCTACTCCCTCAAAGGGTAAGAAACGTTCATCATCGAAATTAAGCATGAACATCCCGCTGTCATTAACACCCGTAGATAAGGCAATTTGTTGATTGGGTTGTATGCTGCGTACAGTATAAGGAGTTTCCGCACGAGCACCTTCTTTCAGCATCTTTTCGACAGTTTTGATATCTGCTTTTGTCGTATAACTACTCACACCCGACAAACTTAATTTGGCGCAGATATCTTGATAAGGCCCAATCAACATAGGAAGCGTAACGGAAACTGATTTAATCCGCCGATTAAATAGCCCCGGATAATCCGCACCAAACTGCTTTAATTCATCCAAATTAAATGTAATTGCATTATGCGATTTCAAAATTTTGAGATTATCTTCCCAAAATTCACCTAACAGCGATTTAAGCGAAATCGTTTTAATAATCTCTAACTTACGTGCATTTTGCTCAACATAAACACGCTCCATGCGTTGCAGAGCCAGTTTCAGATTTTCACCGACTAACAATCCTTGATAGAGATCATTCCAGCTGCCACCATCAACAAAATTCTGTTCACCTAACCCAAGTTCATACTGCAAAGAGGCCTGAGCAGACAAACACAACGATGAAACAGCATCATAAGCCTGCAAATAGAGACTTGAGATCTGGCTAATCATCCAGGTATATAAGCTTTCATTGGTAAAGCGGCTAGAAAAATAAGCCAACAGTGCCTGAGATTGTTGTTGTTGAGCTTCAACCTGCACCAAACGCTTACGTGCGGCACTGACCTGCAACTGTTGAATACTGATTTGCTGCTCAATGGAATTCACTTCCCATTCGGCTTGTTTATATTGTAACTCCCACTCCTGCCGACGACGGCGATAAGATTCAGAAACACTGAGGCTTTCGGCTTTAGTACTGTCAGATTGGTATTTCAGTGTCGCTATCTCAGCAACAGCATTCAAAGCCGCTCCCCAGTGCGAACCACCGACGGCCAATCCATAAATATTGGGAACTAAATCCAGCGCTGCCGCAGCCGTCCTTGATACCTGTGAAGCCAATAAGGCAGAAGATGCCTGAGATTGCAATTCAATAACCTGTTGCTCCGTTGATGAAATATTTTCATCATAAAGACTTTTATAATGCTCATACCGTTCCTGAGCAGATTGCTTACTCACTTGCAACGCATCAAGGCTGGCCTGGCTAATATTGATATCCTGTTGCTGGAGATCAACAGCAAAACGGTAGAGATCATTATTCTGGACCATCTGAAATGATTCAAAACTCAGATTATCTTTACGTTCCAACAAGCTTAACAATGTGCTGCCAAATTGTATCAATGTCTCGACACCGGATTTTGCCCGTGCCAACATCGGTTCAAAACGATAATTTGGCACTCTGAAATTCATTCGGCTGGCATTTCGGGCAGTAACAACACGCTGATAGCGCTGATTCATTAACCCTCTGGGAGAAATTTTCGAATCATAAAGATCCATAGAAATTTCTTTACCATCCAGCGTTAAATTATGTCGTAAATTATAAATCCGGGTTTCTATTCTATCCCACAGTGCAGTCAACTCTTCATTGATAGGTTTCATGAAGAGATCATTATCAAGCGCACGAATCGTTTTATCATGAACCACCGCAGCATAAGGCAAAGGATAACTTATCATCTCCAATTCACGTACGGCGCTATTCTTCTTATAGGATGCATCCTCAAGAGTTATCGGCTGCCAGGCACTGGCTAATTGCAGATCAGGACGGGCGCCCAACAGGGAACTTGCCGTTGCATAACTCAGACGTGCCAGCGTTCTCGCGGTAGGCTGTAACTTCCGATATTCCATATCGCCTTGATCGATAACATTTTTAACGTAAAAATTAAAAATAGCCTTACGATAATGAATAGGCTCACTGGCAGAAATTGCATCAGGATCCGTCGGTTCTACCAGGCTACGCAATCGTTTTGGTTCGTCAATTATCGGGCGGCTATTCCAATAACGTGGCTTATCCTGTGTTAATGCGGGTTCATCACTACTCTCAAAAGGGTTAAAAATAAACTTAATCCAGCGACTGGCTTCTTCATAACGCTGTTCTACATTAAATCGCCAGGCCACCATAAATGGCATATGGAAGAACAACTCCCAGAAATAAATACCATTTGCACCTTTAAGGTCAATGGGTTTTAAATCACTGTCGGTAATCGACTCTTCATGAATATTTTGGGTTTCCCAACTCAGAACTTTATCCAGTTTCTGACTCGCCTTACTAACTAACTCCTTTGCAAAAAGCGTATTTAAACGAATTGCTTTATCAGAATACCAACTTTCGGGTTGCTCTTCTTTTGGAAATTGCAAATATTGAGTTTGCTTAGTTTGCTTAATTTGAACCTTGTCACGAACCAACTTACCGACACTCAGCTTAATCTTAATTCTGCCTGCAATATCTGCTCCGGTTTCTGATGGCAAACTAAAGCCGGTGACAATTGTCACATCACTCCTGTCACACCGATTCAATGTGAAATTCAGCTTTGGCTCATAATCTTCCGGGGTAAGTACCTTATATTTCAGCCAACACCGTTCACCTTTACTGTCCTCCAGCCAAATACAATAAAGGATATTTTTGCTTCTGCTAAAATCATATTTATATGTTGAACTGGATGTAAGATTCAGATTCAATGTCTGGTCAACATAAGCAGCATCCAACTTGAAATCATCTATTGTACCCAGTTGTCCTTCAAATGTTGTTGGCCCGGCTATCGGCCATTTCATATTATTATTAACCGGATAAAGAACTAATTGTTTATATTCTTCCGGCCCCCCATTCAATTTCTCCCGAAAATAGAACCAGACTAAAGCTGCACCATATGAATCCAGATCAGACAGCTTTGAAGTGGATTTGGGCAGATCGGTTGCCTCCATTAACAAATTGTCACAAACGTAAGTGAAAACTTCATCATAATCATACGGTTTTTTATTTTCATCTATACCTTGCAAACGAACAAATGCAACCAGCGCTAAACGTTCAGCATCTCCTGTACAATCGAGAACAGCAATCAACTCTTTCATGGAATGATCAAGTAAATCTTCACGAACCGTAGTCCCTGTACTCCAGGTGCCATCAAACGCCAAGTGCGCTAAATTAAGTTTAGTTCGATACTTAATACTATTATCTTTATCTTGTTTTTCTTCAGCAACTTCAAACCAACTAATATACAGTCGGTTATTCAGAACAATTGGGCGAATAATACCGTTACGTGCATTTTCTAAAGGGACATTAATCAGCTTCCATTCACTCCAGGCCGTAGGATACAGCTCAGTCTGACCATTGCGCTGTTTTGTATCTAAAGTCCGCCAAAAATAGCGGTATGGCTGAGTGCGTGTCTTGGCAATGAAATAGATCTTATCATCGGCAATATCAACCCCATCTTCATAACCGGCAATAACCTCTAAATTACTGACCTCTTCAAAGTTATTCAGATATCCTAATATCGCTTTCTGAGCAACATCATCCGTGAGCTTTCCTTGATTGAGCGCACTCTCAAGTTGGAAAAAAAATTCCGTTTTTGTTAAACGTAATGTGGGATCGACATATACTTCCGGGTAAATAGCAAGTTGCTGATTTGCAGACCAATAGCCATAACGATTAGCAAATTCCTGCCAATTATCCGCATCTTCCTGAGTCATAGATAAACCTGACTCTAAATTCAAGACAATGCGGTTAATATATTGTTGTACAGATTGGGTAATATGTGCGACACGCGCTGTTTTTACTTTGGAAGAAACCTGAGTGTCTAACAATAGAAAATCATATAAATCATCAACATTTTTAATTTTTTCACGCTGAGATTGAAAAGCGGTATCATGCGGAACAATCTGACCAAGATAATAATCAACTAATGCGTCACGCAGGTTTTCCTGTAATTTTGCTTCAATTAAATTAGACATTCTCATCATCTCCTTGCGCTTTTAATGCGGCCATAACAGCTTCACCGATACTTTGAAAAACTTCAAAATCTGAATTAACGACAAGTGCACCAGCGTCTAATAAAGGCTCAATGGACAAATTGGTTTTAACAGAAAGTTGTTGTAATCGTCGTAGCCAATCTATTTGAGATAAAGTTATTGCGCGTTTCTTTTCTAACCCGGCTTTCTCACAAGCAAGATAAATTTCATCAGGATCCCAACCTAAAATTTCGGTAAGCAATTGTGCACATTTATAACTACTATCATCCTCTGCTTTTTGGGGTAAAGACCCATTGTTAGCAAAAGTGAAATATTCCTGAATTTTATCTTCTCTTTGTTTCGCATTTTCCAGTAAATCCTGATAGCGATTCAGCAGGAAAATCTCATCTAACGATAATGCCATTTCCGTTGTTTTATTTACGCCTAACCCCAGCCATTCAGGATTTATCAAACGTAATAACAATAGATTATTACTTATGCTTAATGCGTTAATTAACTGAGTGTAAATTAATAAACTATAAGTCAGATCCAAAAACTCCTTTTGAATATCTTCAACTTTTTCTGGTGTATCACTTAATACCATCCTCAGTACTGAATAAACACTACTTCCCAACCAACGAAGTTGTAACGGAACAATATCTCTTGATACACCATATTCACCAGCAACAGCGCTAGACAATAGACTCTCTTGCGCAGTTTTAGCTTGTAAGATGATCTGCAAGATAATATTAGTTTGATTATCATCCGGATTTATTTTTTTATTTATAATATCTTCAATCCTTTTCTTCAGAGATTCTTCGTCTGTTTTTCCCCATATCAATGGAATATCTTTTACTAGTCCGTTATCCCTATCAAAAACACCCTCTTTATCTGACAGAATAGTCCACCAATCTATATCATTTATTTCTTGCCGATTAAAATCGGATTCTTTTAAACACACATTATCAGTCAATCCATTAGAAATTCCTTTATAAAAAGTCAGCATTCCATTGGTTGGAACGACAGGAAGATCAGTTTTCCCCAATAACAGGGAAAGCTTTATTGGTGTCAGTTTTGTTTTAGCCAACCAGGAAGTCAAAACTTCCATTTGAGCAATAATACTGAGGATGTCATTTTTCTCTCCCAAAATCGGTATATTTGCCAGATATCCGTTCTCACCGGTTAAAATATCAGCCAGGATCAATCCATCTTCCGTAGAAAAACCAAATAACCGAGGAATAGTTACCAAACGATAAAATCTGGACACCACATCGAGATTACGAACTAATTTACCAGAAGAGAGCTTTAATGCTTTCTCGACTATAGGTGCAATCACTTGAAACGTGGATAAAGGAATAGCTAACCCGGCACACAGTTGTTTGACCGTTTTCGCACCATTTCCCTGATTCTCCGTATAATTAAATTCGCTGTCATCCAAAATTAAAGGCTGGTCAAAAAGTTTAGATTGATTAAAGAGTTGATCAAAAAAAGGAACATTATTACTGATGGAGAATGGCGTAATCTGATATATCCATCCGGCAAATGCTTCTGGTAATATTTTATATTGTGTAGATAAATGGCGGAATAAACCTAATGCTCTTAATGTATTATCAGTAATAGCCAGATCTGCATTTTTTGATTCAGCTTTTATTGCTGAAATAATAAGTAAGTCAAGCTGATGATATGGTAGCTCTAACCAACGCTGTAAGCGAATAAAACGATTCATTCGATCATAGCGAAAATCAGAAACTGCACTTATCTCACGTCCATAGTCAGTTCTGATAATCTCTAATGTGTCCAGTTGCCCCGCATTGATATAAGCCCCCCCATAATGATAAGGAGCAGGAAAGTTTTCTGACGTTTGTCCACTACCAAAGATGGGGTTAGAAAATACCACATTGGGTGAAACTAACGGCCGGAAATCACCGCTACTAAATAGGTGTTCCAGATCTGTCACTTTCGATCCTGTCTGTTGACCAAAAGAGAGAATCAGTTTTAATTTCACGCTTTCATCCGCGGAAAGACCATAATTATCCTGGAAAAATTGCTCGGCTTCTGGCAATAATTCTGATTGTGCAGTTCCTTGTTTAGCAATCGCAAAACGGTAAGTCATTGTCAGGAAATTAATTCCTTCAATATTTATCGATACGTTATTTGTGTCCTCTTTCGGCATTGCCGCATAAACCATCATTTCACCAAAGAAAGGGCCATTATCCAAATTACCAATTGTACTATTATCACTCTCTACATAAGTTAACTTTAATTGCCGGCCAAATGGAGGTGAATTATTAAAAGGTTCCATCCTCGCTTTTACACGGTTATAGGTCAGAACATTTTCACCCCGAAGTTTAACTTTGATAGTCTCTTTGGATCTATTTTCGCAGGTAACGACAATCTCATCATAAGCTTTATCAGCCCCATCACTCAACGACGTCGGGCCCGTAATATTTTCACCAGAAAGAATAATATAAGCATGTTTTGAAATATCATGTTCAGGTAAGACTTCTGTTGTACTTTTGCTGAAATAACTCTTAATCAGTTGCTCACGTGACAAAAAGTTTTGTGAAAATGGGCTTTTCTCTGTCAGTAGAGTCATTTGCTCTTTGCTCAATTGAGTATAAGCAAGCAAAGCCTGATCACGTTTTTCAGTTAAAATATGCCAGGGAAATTGCTGATCCACTTGCTGAATAATCGTGCCCAACTCAGTCTCTTTTTCGGCCAAGCCTTTATTTATCTGTTGAGAAGGTAAACTATAAGGTAACGTGAAGGGAAAGCGAGTCTCTCCCAAAACCTGATTAACGGGTTTATCTGCATGACCTGTCTGATCAATATATTCTCTGGCGCTCTTGGATAAAACATCATTTACAATAGATATCGCAGTGATCTCTTTGTAAAGATTATCGCTATCAAGTAATAAGCCAGGAATATCGACACGTCTTTCCTCCAGGCTTACGGCGTTATTAGAACCATCTAACTCTATTTGTTTTACAAATTTATAAAGATCAAGTAAGTAATTTACCGGGCTGTCAAGAGCCTCAATAGCGCCTGGCTGACAGAAATCATCCCAAGGTTCAGGAAATAAGCTACTGTAATCAGGTAATTTTTCTTTCTCATCGACATTATCCTTACTATAAGAAAAATGCCTTGTCTGACTATTCACTTTCCTTAATGTTGCGCCATCATAATCTCTAAGCTGCCTTTGCCGATAATTTTGTACCAGTTGATTAGCAGCGCTAACGGCTTTATCAAAAATCACCTCTGCATGACCCGATAAAAACTCATTATGGCGTTTAATAAATCGTTGTTTTGATACTTCAATAATATCAAAAATAGAATGATACCCCAGACGCTGAAGCGTATTTACTAATGTGACGGTGGAGTTATCTGTTTTCTCTACTGAATCTAACTGCATATAACTCATCGGTAATATTGGCGATTTTGACGATTTTACTTCTGCCACCGCAGCCAATAATGGCGATACTTTTTTTATATCCCGTTTTTCACCAAGAGAGCTTTTATATTTATCCATTGTATTATCCCAACCTAATTAATCGGAAACACCTGAATAGAACAGTTATAGAGACTATAACTATATTAAACAGCGAAGTTTTTTAAAGAGAAAAATCAATTTAATTTACATGCTTCACACTGCTTCTCTTTCGGTTTGTCGTAAGAAGGAAGCTCACCTTCGAAATAGAATGGCTTCATTTCAATCACTTTTTTAATTGCCTTACGCCCCAATCCTTCATGGGCAGCATTAGTTAACAAACCATTATCTTGATCGCCTGTCCAAATAAATAGACCACCCAAACCTTTCTCTTTAACATAACGACCTTTTTCTCTTACCGAACGAGGAGTATCTAATGACATAAATACTTTGAGATCTTTATTATAAAGATAATCAGCTTTAGCAACCGGATCATGGAAAACCTCAAAGCCATTACGACCTATTTGATTCTCATAATCAACATAATTATAAATAATATCTGTCCATTCAGTGACACTGCTTTCAAAACTCCCAACCGTGGATGTTCCATCAATATATTTACCAACCAACTGTTCATCATACTTACTTTCTAATTCCGCAGTTCTGGCATTACGAGTATAACCTGAATAGCCGATATAAATTAATTTCTTATTAATACCTAAAGAGATGAGATAATTAACTGCATCATCAACTGAGTATTTAGAGTATTGGTCATCTTTATTACGATAAAGATTAGTATGATGAGAAAGTTTTTTATCACCTAACGTAAAGAAATCATAAGTCATTAGGTTAATTTCATTAACACCCGCTGCGATCAATTCTGGAATATGTGCTGCTTTTATTTTTTCTATATCGGCGGAAGCAGCAATACTGATTCCTTTTAAATTACTTATATTCGCACTCTTTAAATCCTTAATAAGTTCGACAAAATACTTATAATCATCTTCATCAAATTTATTACCTGCTCCCGCAGAACCAGGATATTCCCAGTCAAGATCAATATGGGTTAGCATAGGGAATTTAGTGTATAACTCTCTTACTCCCTCAACAAAATTCTTACGGAACTTATCATCACGACAGACTTCATAAAAAGCACCACTCATTGACCAACCACCAACACTGACAGATATTTCCAGATCCGGATTTTCGTCCCTGAGTAAGCGCAGACCGCCTAATACTCCCTGTGCTTTATCTTGTTCATATAACTTCCAATCGTCATCCTTCCAACCACTGAAACCGCAATTAAGATAAGAACCAACATCAGCCCAAGAATCAATCGGAATAGGTTTACCTTTATGATCTTTAATTATATTTTCATCAGTATCTCCCATCTTCCATCCATCTTTAGCCGCTCTCATGATATCCGCTTGCTTCTCTCCGGTATCACCGATAATACCTGCAAAGCTAAAAATAATTCTTTTAAATGGCTTTCCTTTTTCTTTATCACTCTTAAGGCGCATTAAATTAGCCCCCCTTCCTCCATATATTTTAAAATCATCATCTCCTGTCGGCATTAGACGCCTATCGTAGATTGACCAATCAGTTAAATAACAGAGAATAGCAAAATCATCGTTCTCCTCATAAATATTAAAAACCGTTTTAGCGAGCCTTGTTGGTGTATACGATAATGCGTTATCAACGTTTTTAGGGTCGAACTTATTTAATTCATAGGTTTTTTGCGCCGCGCCCACACCGATAAGTTCTGCACCATGCATATATCCAGGATCAGTTTGATATACCAATTGACTATCTGCTTTTGATTCATCTTTACTCATATTACACTCCACCAACAGTACAATTTTTAAACATCAGAAAGTTAAATCATGGCAATCTATGCCAGAATTAAGTAGAGATCTATAAGTATTCATACTAAAAATCGCTCACCAAGAATACCTATAATGTATTGAACACAAAGGATTACATAGCTTAAATACATAAAAATACAAATTTTAAATAACACGATATATTAGAGTTATAAATACTACTTCTTACAGTAATCTCTGTTAAACCTCTTTTTTTCATATACAGATATAAAAATTGATTATCTATTCTTACCGTTTGCCCGTTGACTCAAGAAAAAGCCAGTCAATCATGCTTTTTAATCAAGATTTACTACAGCTAAATTCTGTTTTTTATGAAATAAAATTGATATGTGTAATATTATTAAATATGCATCATAGGGATATCATAAAATGATAAGCGTTCGTCCATAATATCAAGCTACCAGAGTTATCCGGTCCTATCCTGATAACCCATTGTTCTTACCCAACCAATCGAAAAAAATTCTTGACACACCAATACCGTTCCAGTTTACTAGTACAAAAGAAATGGCAGTATTATCCCGTATATCATCTATATTTAATGCGAAAAGAGGCACTGAAAATGGCTGTATTTATGATATCTATCCGTTGGTGGCACAACTTCCCATTCAGGGCGGTATGGTCACGCACATAAATCAACAGTGCCAAATTACCAAAACCCGCCAAAAAGGCGGGTTTTTTTATATGCATAATTCATAATCAGGACGAAAAAATGACGGATAAACAACCAAAACTCACAGTCATTGAGCAGGAAACAACTTATCAGCCCGATCCTGCACAGCTATTCAATCAACTCTGTAGTAAACGACCAGCAACGTTATTGCTGGAATCGGCAGAAATTAACAGTAAAAAAAGCCTGAAAAGCCTGTTAATCATCGACAGTGCTTTGCGTATCAGCGCAAACGGCAATCAAGTCACTTTTAACGCCTTGACAGAAAATGGCCGAAATTTATTACCAGTTTTGGTCAAAAAATTTCCCAGCAACGTCCAATCTGAAATGACACACGATTATCTTCAATTGATCTTTCCACCAATCAATCACAATATGATCGATATAGATGAAGATAGTCGTCTGAAAGCCATATCTGTATTTGATGCACTGCGTGCCCTTCTTTCTCTGGCAGAATTGCCATCACAATGCGAATTACTATCACAAGACAATGCAGAAGCAATATTCGTTGGCGGCCTTTTCTCCTACGACTTAGTCGCCGGGTTTGAGCCATTACCCACAGTAAAAACCGTTCAACGTTGTCCTGATTTCTGTTTTTATCTGGCAGAAACTTTAATGGTGATCGACCATCAAAATAAAAACGCACGCCTGAAAATCAGTCTCTTTAGTGATTCGCCAAAAGAAGAGCAACGCCTCAAGCAACGATTGAAAATATTAGCGGAACTTATTACAGAACCCAAGGAACCAGTACAACAAATCTCTCTGCCGACAATGAAAGTTTCATGCAATCAAGATGACAAAACATATGCAGAAATAGTGACACAATTGCAACAATACATCTGCCAGGGAGACATCTTTCAAGTGGTTCCATCACGGCGCTTCTCTCTGCCATGTCCCGCACCGCTTAATGCCTATCAAAAACTTAAACAACGCAATCCAAGTCCCTACATGTTTTTCATGCAGGATAAAGACTTCTGCCTGTTCGGTGCTTCCCCGGAAAGCGCACTTAAATATGATGCGTCTAATCGTCAAATTGAGATTTATCCTATCGCCGGTACGCGTCCCCGTGGGCGCAATGCTGCCGGAGAGTTGGATGCAGATCTGGACAGCCGAACTGAACTGGAGATGCGTACAGATCACAAAGAATTAGCTGAACACTTGATGCTGGTTGATTTAGCCCGTAATGATTTAGCCCGTATTTGTGAACCCGGCAGCCGCTATGTCGCTGATCTGACAAAAGTCGATCGTTACTCTTTTGTCATGCATCTGGTTTCCCGTGTGGTCGGGACATTACGCCATGACTTAGATATTTTCCATGCTTATCAAGCTTGTATGAATATGGGAACCCTTACCGGTGCACCGAAAGTTCGGGCAATGCAACTTATCGCCCATTACGAAAATGAACGTCGTGGCAGCTACGGTGGCGCAGTCGGTTATTTCACCGGCAGAGGTAATATGGATAATTGTATCGTTATCCGCTCGGCTTACGTGGAAGATGGCATCGCGACGATTCAGGCCGGCGCTGGCGTAGTACTGGATTCCGTACCTTTGGCAGAAGCTGAAGAGACCTGCAACAAGGCAAGAGCCGTCATTCGTGCCATTGCGGAAGCACATCAAGCAGAGGAGATTTTCTGATGGCGAATATTCTCCTGCTCGATAATGTGGATTCATTCACCTATAACCTCGTCGATCAATTACGCAATAAAGATCATCAGGTTGTTATCTATCGCAATACCGTTGCAACTGACATCATTATGCAGCAATTCAAAGCGCTACCTTCTCCGTTACTGATGCTTTCACCGGGACCGGGTAAACCCTCTGACGCGGGCTGTATGCCTGAATTACTCGAAAAAATAATCGGCAAAATTCCGGTGATCGGCATCTGTCTTGGACATCAGGCAATTATTGAAGCCTATGGTGGAGAGATTTCCGCCGCTGATGAAATCCTGCACGGCAAAGCCTCTCTGGCAGAGCATGATAATCAGGCTATGTTCGCTGATCTGGAAAATCCTCTACCCGTTGCCCGTTATCACTCTCTGGCGGGTCACAGAATTCCATCTGAATTGACAATTTCTGCCCGTTGTGGCGACACCGTTATGGCGGTTCGCCACGACAAACATAAGGTTTGTGGGTTCCAGTTCCATCCAGAATCCATTCTCACAACACATGGCACCAGATTACTTGAACAAACTCTGGCCTGGGCATTGAATTAAAAAGGAGGTATGAAAATGCAGTCTATTTTCGACAAATTGTTCAGTGCACAGATACTGACACAACAAGAGAGCCAGCAACTGTTTTCCGCCATAATTCAAGGAGAATTAAGTGAGCCGCAACTCGCTGCGGTCCTTATCAGTATGAAATTGCGCGGTGAGCAGCCACAGGAGATCGCCGGTGCTGCGCAGGCGTTACTGGCAAATGCCCTGCCATTTCCGAGGCCAGACTACACTTTCTGCGATATTGTCGGAACAGGGGGCGATGGAACTGACAGCATCAATATTTCAACCGCCAGTGCATTTGTCGCAGCAGCTTGTCATATTAAAGTCGCCAAACATGGTAACCGCAGTGTTTCCAGCCGTTCAGGTTCATCTGATTTGCTGGCGGCATTTGGTATAACACTTGATATCAGCGCAGAATGCGCCCGCAGCGCTTTAGATGAAATCGGTATCTGTTTTCTGTTTGCGCCGCAGTATCACATTGGATTCCGCCATGCGATACCTGTACGTCAGCAACTGAAAACCCGGACGCTGTTCAATGTATTAGGTCCTCTGGTTAACCCGGCCCGCCCGCCGTTGGCATTAATTGGCGTTTACAGCCCTGAGCTGGTTAGACCCATTGCCCATGCCTTGCAAGTCCTAGGCTATCAACGGGCTGCCGTTGTTCACAGTGGTGGAATGGATGAAGTTGCCCTGCATGCACCAACAATCGTTGCAGAACTTAATAATGGAGAAATTGCCCATTATCAATTAAATGCTGAAGATTTTGGTTTACAAAGCCATCCAATATCGGCATTAAAAGGGGGGGCACCGGAAGAAAACCGCGAAATACTCAGTTTATTGTTACAAGGTCAGGGTAAGAAAGCCCATGCTGATGCCGTTGCCGCTAATGTTGCCCTGCTGATGAAAATTCATGGACAGGAAAATTTACGTCATAACACTCAACAAGCTCTTGAAACCATTCACAGTGGTCTGGCTTATGAACGAGTCACCTCACTTGCCGCAAGGAGTTAATGATGCAAGCTACCGTTTTACAGAAAATTGTTAATGATAAAGCCGAATATCTTATTGGCCGTAAGCAACAGCAACCTCTGGAAAGCTTTATTGATTCTATTGTTGCCAGCCAGCGTAGTTTTTATCAGGCGCTAAACAGTGAACAGACTGTTTTTATTCTGGAGTGTAAAAAGGCATCGCCTTCAAAAGGACTCATTCGTCAGGATTTTGATCCCATCCAGATAGCAAAAACTTATCAGCCTTATGCTGCCGCAATTTCAGTATTAACAGATGAAAAATATTTTCAGGGCAGCTATGACTTTCTCCGTCTGGTGAGTCATGCCGTTCATCAGCCGGTATTGTGCAAAGATTTTATTATCGATCCTTATCAAGTTTATCTTGCTCGTTATTATCAGGCAGATGCAATTCTGCTGATGCTGTCCGTTCTTGACGATGAGCAATATATTATGCTGTCTGAACTTGCGCATAGTCTAAATATGAGCGTACTGACTGAAGTGAGCTCAGAAGAAGAACGGATCAGGGCTGTCGCATTAAAAGCCAAAATTATTGGTATCAATAACCGTGATCTAAGAGATCTCTCTATAGATTTAAACCGAACCAAACAACTTGCGCCACAGTTACCAGAAGGAACGATTATTATCAGCGAATCAGGCATCCACCAGCACCAGCAAATTCGTGAACTCAGCCATTATGCTAATGGTTTTCTGATTGGCAGCGCTTTGATGTCCCAGTCCAATCTGGATCTGGCATTACGCAAACTGATTCTGGGGGAAAATAAAGTCTGTGGATTGACCCGCCCACAAGATGCCAAAGCGGCATTACAAGCAGGGGCTGTTTATGGTGGCTTGATATTTGTTGAGCATTCTCAGCGTAGAATTAATATCGAACAGGCTCAACAAATCATCAATGAGGCCGCTCTCAAATATGTGGGGGTATTTCAAAATCAATCATCTGCATTTATCAGTCATACCGCCCACACTCTATCTCTCGCTGCGGTGCAATTACATGGAGCAGAAGGCGAAGTTTATATTGAAGAACTGCGGAAATTATTGCCTGAAAACTGCCAAATTTGGAAAGCGATTGATATGTCGAAAGATTCATTTCACGCTAAAGCCGGAAATATTGATCGGTATCTGCTTGATAACGGCAAAGGTGGGACCGGCAAAAGTTTCGACTGGCAATTACTTGAAAAACAATCACTCGACAATGTTATGTTGGCAGGTGGATTAAATGAAGAAAATTGCCAGCAGGCAGCAAAATATGGCTGTTGTGGAC
This sequence comes from Photorhabdus stackebrandtii, assembly GCF_011189495.1. Classification (NCBI taxonomy): domain Bacteria; kingdom Pseudomonadati; phylum Pseudomonadota; class Gammaproteobacteria; order Enterobacterales; family Morganellaceae; genus Photorhabdus; species Photorhabdus stackebrandtii. The sequence goes on along the minus strand of NZ_PUJV01000003.1, from coordinate 149,601 downwards.
TTGATTTCAACTCTGGTGTTGAAAGTGCCCCGGGGATCAAAAGCAGTCATAAATTAAGCAAAGTGTTTCAGCGTCTACGTAGCTACCAATAAACAACGATTCTTTGATTAATGGACAAACAGAATAATGAGTAAACTTAACCCCTATTTTGGTGATTTCGGTGGACAATTTGTGCCACAGATCCTTATTCCCGCCCTTGAACAATTAGAAGCAGCATTTATTGATGCTCAGCAAGATCCTGAATTCCAGCAGGAATTTCAGGATCTACTGAAAAACTATGCAGGCAGACCAACGGCATTAACTTTATGCCGTAATTTGACTAAAGGCACTAAAACCCGTCTTTATCTGAAACGAGAAGATCTATTACACGGTGGCGCTCATAAAACCAATCAGGTACTTGGTCAGGCATTACTAGCGAAACGCATGGGCAAAAATGAAATTATTGCGGAAACCGGTGCGGGCCAGCATGGTGTAGCAACAGCCCTTACCTGCGCACTTTTAAATATGAAATGCCGTATTTATATGGGTGCTAAAGATGTGGAACGCCAATCCCCTAATGTCTTTCGCATGCGTCTGATGGGAGCCGAAGTTATCCCGGTCTACAGCGGCTCTGCAACCCTAAAAGATGCCTGCAATGAAGCACTACGTGACTGGTCAGGCAGCTATGATAAAGCTCACTATTTGTTAGGTACCGCTGCTGGCCCACATCCCTATCCGACTATGGTTCGAGAGTTCCAGCGTATGATTGGTGAAGAAGCCAAAGCCCAGATTCTGGCAAAAGAGGGGCGTTTGCCTGATGCCGTGCTGGCCTGTGTTGGTGGGGGTTCCAATGCCATTGGCATGTTTGCCGCATTTATTCCTGAAACATCAGTACGCCTGATTGGCATTGAACCCGCGGGACACGGTATCGAAACAGGCAAACATGGCGCCCCGCTGAAACATGGCGAACTAGGTATCTATTTTGGTATGAAATCACCCATGATGCAGACAAATGAGGGCCAGATAGAAGAATCTTACTCTATTTCAGCCGGCCTGGATTTCCCTTCTGTTGGCCCCCAACATGCCTATCTGAACAGTATTGGCCGGGCTGACTATTTTTCCATCACTGATGATGAAGCATTAGCTGCATTCAAAACGCTTTCCCGTGAAGAAGGCATTATTCCGGCTCTCGAATCCTCTCATGCGCTGGCTTATGCTTTGAAAATGATCCAGCAAGCGCCTGATAAAGAGCAATTACTAATCGTCAATCTATCTGGTCGCGGTGATAAAGACATATTTACTGTCCATGATATTTTAAAATCCAGGGGGGAAATCTGATGGAACGTTATGAGCAGCTATTTAAACAATTGGAAAGCCGTAAACAAGGTGCTTTTGTCCCCTTTGTCACACTGGGCGATCCAAACCCAGAATTATCGTTGGAAATTATTGACGCACTGATTGCAGGTGGTGCTGATGCCCTCGAGTTAGGTATTCCTTTTTCTGATCCGCTGGCTGACGGCCCGACAATTCAGAATGCCAATCTGCGTGCTTTCTCCTCAAATGTTACCCCCACTCTTTGTTTTGAACTATTGGCAAAAATCCGGGCAAAATATCCTGATATTCCTATTGGTTTATTGATGTATGCCAACCTGATTTTTCATAATGGCATAAACGAGTTTTATCGCCGCTGCAAAGATTCAGGTGTCGATTCTGTATTAGTTGCAGATGTTCCTATATCGGAATCACGGCCATTCCGTACTGCAGCAATGAAATACGGTATTGCCCCTATCTTTATTTGCCCTCCGAATGCGGAAGATGAATTATTACGTGAAATCGCCTCTTATGGCCGGGGATATACCTATTTATTATCCCGAGCAGGCGTTACCGGCACAGAACGACGCGCTGAACATCCTTTAAATCATTTGGTCAATAAGTTGCAGGAATATCATGCTGCACCGCCATTACAGGGATTTGGTATTTCAGAACCTGCACAGATAAAAGAAACGCTAGCAAGTGGTGCAGCTGGTGCAATTTCCGGATCTGCCGTAGTCAAAATTATTGAAGAAAATCTTTCTCAGCCAGAAATAATGTTGAAAAAACTCACTGAGTTTGTATCAAAAATGAAATCGGCAACTCAGCTTTAGTATAAAAAATGGGGCAAATTATGCCCCATTTTCCCATATTATACAACTCACATTAAATAAAAACGGTTCTTATTAGAAGTGATAACCGACACCAAACATAAATACCCACGGATCAAGCCGGGTGTCAATTTTATGGCTCTTGTCACCTGCTTTGAATTTCACATCCGTTTCAATGTTCACCCACCACACAGACGCGTTTAGCATCCAGTTCTGATCTAACTCATAATCTAAGCCAACATGACCGGCAACACCCCAGGAATCTTTCAGATCCAGACTGTGTAAATTATTACCTTTAACAGCATCATTGCCATTGAATTTTTCGTTAAAGAAAGTGGTATAGTTCAAACCAACACCAATATAAGGGCGGAAATCACTTTCTTTAGAGCCGAAATAGTATTGCGCCATTAATGTTGGTGGTAGACTCTTTATTTTAGCAATATTACCTGCACCCGGTAAACTTACCTGATGCTGGAAAGGTGTCCCAGCGAGTAATTCAATACCAATATTATCGGTAATCATATAACCGAAGGTCAGCCCCATCTGGGTATTATTATCCGCACTAAGAGAACCTACCCCTAATACATTATCAGATCCTGTATTAGGCCTTACTGTTGCAGTACCCGTGCGGAAAAGAAAATCACCCGCTTCATGAGCAAAAGCGAACGATGGTGCTAAAGTTGCCGCTGCTAACACAAATGCAGAAAGTTTTTTCATTATTCATCCCATTCTTGTGATTTAAAAGTCAATAAAAATATAGCCATATATTTAAAATTATGATCCAAGACAGATCACATCTTTTAAAGAATTTAATAAAAATCGTATATTTGAGATATTATTATTTCAAATAGGAATTATTTTAAATTGACATAAATCAATATTTATTTATTGTTAATCAATCAGATTTTTTGTTTTATATTTATATGCCAATTTTAGTGTTTTATTCCTCATTTAATTATATTTTCATTATGTTTTAATAAGGTTAAATTTATGTTTGTTTTTATATTGAAAAGATAACATAAAGAATTTTTTCCTCTTATCAACAATCACAATTAATCACTAATTTATCCGCATAATCTCCTTTCAGCTATCCACATCTGCCCATAACAGAGTACAATTAACCGCTGTGTATTATTGTGTTGTTTAACCTGATAGGAGCTGTCTTCATGCCAATCACGGCGAATACCCTGTACCGTGACAGTTTTAACTTTTTCAAGAATCAACTGTTAAGTATTCTGACTTTGGCCGTTCTGGCGGCTCTGGTGACTACCCTATTAGGGCACCTGTTTATCCCTGATAGCGAACAGATGAAGCTGCTGACAGAAGCAGAGTTCACTTTTGCAACTTCAGGTAAAACAGGTATTCAGGATATGGTGTCTCAAATGACTCCAGAGCAGCAGTCAATGATCATGCGAGCGGGAATAGGAACCATTTTCTCCAGTATGATTGGCAATGTGCTACTGGTTGGTGGTGTCTTGACGTTGGTCACGGCAGTTTCAGCGGGAAATCGTATTTCTTCATTACAAGCAATTGGTTTATCCGCAAGCCAATTACCAAAACTGTTCCTGCTATTGCTTATCTGCACCTTGCTGATCCAACTTGGTTTGATGCTCATGCTGGTACCAGGTATTATTCTGTCTATCGCCCTGGCTTTATCACCCGTGATTATGACCGCTGAGCGTCGTGGTATTTTTGCCTCTATGAAAATAAGTTGGAAACTGGCATTTGCCAATATTCGCTTGCTGGTTCCGGCAATTCTGTTATGGCTAACTGCCAAGCTCTTGCTGGTGTTTATTATTGATCATCTGACATTTATTCATAGTGAGATGGCGGGGATCATGCTTGGCGTGTTTAATAACCTGATCTCAGCCATTCTGCTAATTTATCTGTTCAGGTTATATATGCTGGTTGCCTCTTCACAACAAAAATGAATATAAAGTAGCCGTTCAACAAACCCCATAGCGATAAAAGCTATGGGGCTGACAGACTATCTTAAGCTCATCCAATTTTGAGTATTCATAAGATATATCGATAGTCCAATTTGGCATAAGGTTAAACTGTAATCCCAATCCGTAGCTAACAGATGTTTTACTCTTGCTGTCACTCATTGGATCAACATAATCTGAGTACTTAGCCTTTCCATAAGTTAACAAGTTGCTTGGTTGTCTTCCTGACATCTTGGTCAATTTACGATTGTCTCATTATCTTTTGATATAATTAGAGTACCATTCGGGCTTACTTTGAATCATCCGCACAGCAAAATAAAGATCGGGCACCACAATCAGATCGTCATCACTGCTTCTCAGTTTATTTTGTTTTATCCAGCGGGTAAGTTCTGTCCGTCGGCCAGCGAGCACCAGTGTGATACCTTTTACTTTCAATTCAGTAATCAGCTCATCAATCGCCGCAAAAACACTCACATCGTCATAGGTAAAACTCACCGCCGCATCAACAACTAACCAACCTGGGCGTTTTCGCGCCTTGTCTACATGCTGCAACACCCGTTTTTTAAAATAACTGACATTAAAATAAGTCAATGGGGAGTTAAACCGATACATCATCACACCGTCCACCGGTTTAATTTCATTGCCTTGGTTAATGGAGTGAATCATCCCTTGTTCATTAACGCCCAAAAGCTGATCTGTCGGGCGGAAGACAATTCGCAAAAACTGCAATAAGCCAAGCAAAACAGCAAAACCAACACCGTTAATCAAACCAACCACCAACACTGAAATCAGGGTAAACAACGATAAAGTAAATGCCTGACGATTTCGTTTCCGCAGTGACCAGATCCCCCGTAAACTCAACAATGACGATGCTGAATAAATCAGTACCACACCAAGAGATGACAATGGAATATGCGCCAGGAAACCAGTCATGAACAGCAAAACCAGCAGAATAACCACAGCGGCAATCACAGAGACCAATTGAGTTTTTCCACCAATAGCATCATTAACCGCAGTTCGACTGCTGGCAGCACTGACAGCAAACCCTTGTGATAAAGCAGAAGCAATGTTCGCAATACCTAAGGCCCTAAGCTCAGAATCCGCATCAATCTGATAGCCGTTTTTACTGGCAAAACTACGGGCCGTCATCATAAAACTGACAAAACTGATGACGGCAAGGTTTAGAGATGGGATAACCAGATCACGCATAATTCCAGGTTGAAAATCAGGCATTGGAACAACAGGTAATCCCCCACCGCTGACACTGCCAACAATCTGAATACCGTATTTTTCAAGCCCAAATTGCCAGCTTAAATACGTCGTTAATACCATTGCCAACAAAGGCCCCGGCCAGGCCGGGCGCAAGAAACGTACAGTCAGCAAAATCAATACCGTCACAACCGACATCGCCAACGTCGGTAAATGAGTACTCATTAATTTTGCAGGCAATGCGATCACCCGTTCAATCAATCCAACAGGTACGCCGGCAAAGCCAAAGACTTTAGCCAACTGATCCACCATGATTGTCAATGCCACACCGTTCATTAATCCTTTAAGGATCGGCCTTGAAAGAAAATCAGCAAACGCACCTAATCGGAAATGACTCGCGAGAATACACCATATCCCTGTCATTAAAGTCATCGCGATCGTAAGCTGCCAACGTACATCTTCATTACCAAAAACCAAGGGAGCAACCGCTGCCGCGATAACCGCGCACGTTGCTGCATCCGGCCCGACAATCAACTGTCTTGAAGTGCCAAATAACGCATAAGTGAACATTGGCAAGATACAGGCATAGAGACCGATAATTGCACTTATCCCCATTAATTCAGCGTAAGCAATAGCAACCGGCAGAGCTACTGCGGCCACAGAAAGCCCAGCCCTTAAATCATGACTAAACCACTCTTTGCGATAATGAGAAAAATTGCCCAACCCTGGCATCCAACGCTGTAGTTTTTTCCACTGCATCTGGTTTATGCCCTCTTATTTTTCAACGGGTTTTGGCTATAATGCTGTGTTATATGTTCACTGACAACAGGAAGTTAATTACGCCGCTCTTTATGGTAAAATTGTGCGAAACAGATCAATAAAAATCTTTATTTATCGATAAATAAAGCCATACTGTTACCGCTTAGTATATTCAATCACCAAAATCGGATAGAGTCAGCTGCCGGAGTTACAATAGGTTCAAACATGAAACAACTTTTAGACTTTCTACCTTTAGTCGTATTTTTTGTTGTATATAAAATGTATGATATTTTCTATGCTTCCGGGGCACTGATCGCCGCCACCGGTTTAGCAGTAGCGATAACTTATTTCATCTACCGGAAAGTAGAAAAATCTTCTCTGATCACTTTTATCATGGTTACTGTTTTCGGCACTCTGACCTTGGCTTTCCACAGTGATCTCTTTATTAAGTGGAAAGTCACCGCAATCTATGCCTTATTCGCATTAGCCTTGCTAATCAGCCAATGGTTCATGAAAAAACCCCTTATTCAGAAAATGCTAGGAAAAGAGTTGGTTTTACCAGATTTTGTCTGGAATAAACTCAATATGGCATGGGCGCTGTTTTTTATTGCCTGCGCGCTGGTCAATATTTATGTCGCGTTCTGGTTACCGCAAGATGTCTGGGTTAATTTTAAAGTATTTGGTCTGACTGCCCTGACCCTGGTTTTCACCGTGCTCAGTGTAGTATATATTTATCGTCACCTGCCACGCGAACAGAAGTAACCCTATTCAAATGGATACCTGCCTGCTATCGTCTGTAGGCAGGTATTGTTTTTTCATCAAATAAAGTAAAGTTTTCAATGACACAACAACAATTACCTTACGGAGAATTAGTCCTCCGCACACTGGCTATGCCCGCTGATACCAACGCCAATGGAGATATTTTTGGCGGATGGCTGATGTCACAAATGGATATTGGTGGCGCAATTCTGGCAAAAGAAATTGCAGAAGGCCGTGTTGTCACTGTCAGAGTAAATGGTATTACTTTCCTTAAACCTGTCGCTGTTGGTGATGTCGTCTGCTGCTATGCGCATTGCCTCAAAACCGGCAACAGTTCGATTACGATTAACATCGAAGTCTGGGTGAAGAAAGTAGCATCTGAGCCTGTAGGTCAACGCTATCGTGCAACCGAAGCGGTATTCACTTATGTTGCTGTTAATGAGGATAATACCCCGCGCCGGTTACCCGAAGGCAAAACCCAATTCCAACTGACCAGCAGCACTGACGAATAAGCCTGATTATTAATGTAAAAAAAGGAGCATCTAAATCATGCTCCTTTTTTATCTGCATTTTCCCGCCAATCAGGATTGAGATATACCGGTCATTTTGAATTCTATTGTTGTGATATAGCCAACAGCGGGTATTTTTTCATAACGCCACTTTCTCATTGCTTTTTTCACTTCCCTGTCAAAAACATTGGGTGGATTGGCACCAATCACTTCGATATTTTTTACCCGACCGTCTTCATCAATATCATATTTGACTCTAACATTACCCTCAATCCCCAATGCTGCCGCTCTGGATGGATAAATGGGTAACGCTTTACTTAATGCTTTTGGCCCATTCTGTGATTTAGTTGCCGTATTAGTTGCCGGTTTATTCTGATTATTATCAGTACGGTTAACCAGTGGCTTTTCCAGTTGTTCAGTTGTCTTCTCAACTGGCTCCGATTGCTTTTTAACAACCTTCTTCTTCACTTCCGGTTTCGGCTTCTTCACCTCTGGCTTTGGGATCACCGGCTCTGGAACAGGTTCCGGCTCCTCTGGCTCTGACTCGGGTTCAGGTGCCGCGGGTTGTGAAACCGGAGCTTCTTCGGCAGCTAACTGAATCATAGCTACAGACATAAGTGCAGCATCAGGCTGTTTTTCCGGTATTACAGAACAAAAAAGTGCGGCAGCAACAGAAATATGCAAACAAACTGATAATAATATTGGCCAATGTATCCAGCGCATAAGGGGGTTCTTGATTAGCAGCATAATAGTCAATCCTCGAATAACTGCTAGTTTAAATGCAAATAGCAATCATATTCAATAAAGATTGTAGGTAAGCGTGAATATAAGGCCAAAAATATTATTTCTTTACTGCATCCACTCACTATGTTGAACAAACAATAAAGCTCGCCGCTGTTTATAAACATCTAATTTACGTAGTGAATAAATACGTAAATTACGTCTTGATTGCCCTTCCATCCAACGGCGACGGCGGTTGAGATTCTGACGCAATCTCCGCCACCGTCCTACTTCATTCCGACTATGTCTCATACAATTATACCTGTAAAAAATATCACGCTCATTATATAGGCCTTTAAAAAAGATATCCAAGGTGTATCTGAATAGTACTTTTTATGTCATATAGTGCTAAATAACCAATATCAAGTATGATGCTTACAGTATACTTGCCGATTTTTTGGTAAATTCATCAGATTAATTAGATCGTTTATATCCCGTGTTTCGGGGAAACCGTGTTAAACGCCATCAAAGATGTCTGAACAAAACAGGATTGATTGCCGAACATGACAACCTTTTATTCCGTCCTAAGTTGGCTTGCTATTTTTTTCTATTGGCTAATCGTTGCCATTATCACCTTACGTATTTTAATAAAACGCCGGCCTGTCACTTCTGCTATGACCTGGCTGCTGATTATTTATATCCTGCCCTTAGTTGGCATTATCGCTTATCTGTCATTTGGTGAGCTGCATTTGGGAAAACGCAGAGTTGAACAGGCAAAAGCCATGTGGCCGTCAACAGCGGTATGGCTTGAAGAGTTGCGCAAATCTCGTCATATCTTCGCCACGGAAAATAGCGAAGTCGCGACACCTTTATTCCAGCTTTGCGAACGGCGACAAGGGCTTGAAGGTGTTAAGGGTAACAAGATCCAACTGCTGACAACCTATGACAATTCACTCAAAACCATCATTGAAGATATTGAGAATGCCAAACACAGCATTGAGATGATGTTTTATATCTGGCAATCCGGCGGCTTGGTTGAACAAGTGACTGATGCCCTTATGGCTGCAGCGCACCGAGGAGTCAGATGCCGTGTTATGGTGGATTCAGCCGGCAGCTGGTTATATTGCCGTAGCCAATACCCGGATATCATGCGCCAGGCGGGCATTGAATTTGTTGAAGCTTTACCAGTCAATATCTTCCGTCTATTTCTACGTCGGATGGATCTGCGCCAGCATCGTAAAATTATCCTGATAGACGACTATATTTCTTACACTGGCAGTATGAATATGGTAGATCCACGCTTCTTTAAGCAAGACGCCGGCGTTGGACAATGGATCGACATCATGGTGCGAATGGAAGGGCCGGTTACCACGACGATGGGGGTTATTTACGCTTGTGACTGGGAAATGGAAACAGGTCAACGCATCTTTCCACCCTCACCAGACAACAATATCATGCCATTTGAACAAGCCAGCGGGCATACAACTCAGATTATTGCCTCTGGTCCAGGATTCCCTGAAGAGTTAATTCAACAATCTTTAATGACGGCTATTTTCTCTGCCCGTAAGCAATTGATATTAACTACCCCTTATTTTGTTCCCAGTGATGACCTGATGAATGCTATCTGCACTGCGGCCTTAAGAGGGGTGGAAGTTATTATCATTGTTCCTCGCAGAAATAATTTTTTCCTGGTTCGCTGGGCAAGTCGTGCATTCTTTTCTGAACTATTGAAGGCGGGAGTTAAGATTTATCAGTTTGAAGAGGGTTTATTACATACCAAAAGCATTTTGGTTGATGGCCAACTCAGTATGGTTGGCTCAGTTAATCTCGATATGCGCAGCCTGTGGCTGAATTTTGAAATTACCGTGGTTATTGATGACGAAAACTTTGGTAATGACCTGACTCTGGTGCAATACGATTACATGGCCCATTCTACATTGCTGGAAATCCATGAGTGGGAACAGCGCCCTTTGTGGCATCGGATAATTGAACGTATTTGTTACTTTTTCAGCCCACTACTGTGACCAATACCCTCGTCTTGACAAGATGGGGGTACCAATCAATGCTTCATCATGTTTTAATTCTCCCATCATTACTACTGACAAATGAATTGATATGGACAACAAACCTTCACAAACGATGGACTTAGATCTCAACAACCGAATGACAGAAGATGAAACCCTTGAGAAAGCGTATGACATCTTTCTTGAGCTGGCTTCATCCAATCTTGATCCTGCGGATATTTTGCTATTTAGCTTACAATTCGAAATACGGGGCGGTGCAGAATTACTGGATCCTTCCGAGGATTGGCTTGAACATGTGGATTTCGATCTGAACCCTGATTTTTTCGCAGAGGTGATTATCGGGCTGGCAGAATCTGAGGATGCTGAGATTAATGATATTTTTGCTCGTATTTTGATTTGCCGGGAAAAGTCTCACCAGATTTGCCATATTTTGTGGAAAGAGTAATTATAGCGACTCACGTTTGAAATCCCCGGAACCATTTGTCCGTGACTGACATGGAGGACTATATAAGTTATTCAAACCAATGTGGGTAACAAACCATGTCTGTAATCCATTATCCTGAGCGGATATCAAAGGAATAAACGGTGATTCCTATCCCTCACAGAATAGAGTACAGATAATCTTAAGATACATCAATTTCATCTTTTACTTTTGTACTCCTCAGCGCCTCATATAAGAAATAAATGCTGATGATAAATAAATAAGTACCTAATATCATCATAGCATCATTTGATTGCATATAACGTGACAAAATGTAAGAAACAACAGAGCCAAACGGTATTGCAGAATAGATAATCATGTAGGATGCAGAAATAACGCTCACCACTTCATCTTGGTGATAATTAGTCTGTCTCTCAGTATAAAAGACAATTAAGTTGATGGCACTCAACAACATAACAATACTCCATGCTATTGATGCAATATAGATATTATTGGTTATGGGTATGCAAATTAAGCACAAAGAACATACTATCCCTGTAATGGAAATTAAATGCCATTTATTAACATTGTTCTTATACATAATCCTGCCGATCTTTACCCCTATAATTAACCCGATAGTGGAAATAGCAAAGAATAATCCTAACTTTATATCTGTTAAATTAAATTTTTCGATTAAAAAATACGTCAGTATAGATTGAAATCCATGTAACGCTATGTTTGAAAAGAAAAAACGCCTCATCAAATAATTAACAAACAAATTATCCTTAATAAGTCTAAAACCTTTGATGGTTTTTAAGATGAAATTCTCACCGGTGGTTTTTATTCTCAACTCTATATTTATTTTAGCTAAAATAAATATAGAGATCACATATATGACACCAATAATAAGAAATACATTATTATAACCTAAATAACTTAATATGGTTGCGCCGATCATTGGTCCTATAGCAGGAAACAGGCTATCGACAAAAGCAATTTTCCTGCTCATTTCTCCCATATCTTCTTTATGTGGCAATATCTCTTTTAATATACTGTGGATAATGGTTTGGTATAAGATAAGAATGGATGATAACAAAAATACCACCATAAAAAAAACAAGGTTACTAAAATTAATCTCAAAGTAGATATAGGAAAAAAGACATAAAAACAAACCAATTAAATTCAGTATTAATAGGCTTGCTTTTTTTGCAAGCCTGTTTTCGAGTAGATTAACTATCGGAGGTGCAATGATGTTTGGTGTAAACAACAATCCATAGCTAATTGTCATCATTTGCAATGATTTTGTTTCTGAGTAAAGAACCAACGGAGCAATAAATTTAAAAACCCAATTATTCATCGAATTAAGAATATATGAAATTAAAAAGAATAGAGATTGATTGCTTTTTACTTTAAACATTGGTCAACTCGTTCCTTCATTTCTTTGAATATTTCATAACCCCTTTCTGTTAGGTCACCGTACTGCTCTATGATATCGTATGTTTCATTTTTGGTTATTTCTTCTACTGAGTTCCCCGTGAATGGGCCGAATGCATAAACACCATCGTCATTGACGTCATTATCCGGTTTGTCATAGATATCTTTTAAGGTTTTTGCTACCTCTTCCGAGATGTTAGCATCAGTAATAACTAATATTCCCGGTCTACTAAGAACTGTCATTTTAGGATTGTGAGCAGACAAGTTATCCAATGCAGATTTTAAGAAAATTACTGCATTTTTTTGGTCTTGCTCTTTTATCGCATCGACGCACAAAAAATAGTTGGCAAAAACTTTCCAATTATAATTGATATTTAACTTACCACTGAAGGCGATATTGAAGTTTTCAGACAGGTATTTTAGCGAAGATAACACTTCATCTTCAAAAAACAATTTATTCTTCTCAATGGCAGCAGTTATAACAAGTCCCTCATTAATAAAGATGTTAAAGTGTCCAGATGGTTTCATTTGGACACTTTAATCGCACTAGATGACGCTTACTTTCGATTGATGAGAACAACAGCTGTGTACAGATGACCTTTTGGCGTGAATAATTTAGAAAGATCGATATTGTTCATATTAACGTCTCCATTATTATTTACAAAAGTCAACTATTTTTATGTTTTTCTGCACTACGATTGGATGATGCACTACGCCAGTAATTTCATTAAATTACAATTAAAAAACCAATAAATTACCAAGCAAAGCGCTCCATCTAATATGACAACATCACCAACAATTACAACGGATCAACCTTCAAACAAGACACCGCATGGCGAAAACTTCCCTCCATCAATGGCCGTGTCTTAGCACATTCAGGATCTGCCATTGGGCAACGTGTACGAAAAACACAACCTGATGGCGGATTGATCGGTGACGGTAATTCACCTTCCAGTAACTCAATATGTTTATTTCGTTCTTTATCTGGATCAGGCACCGGCACTGCCGACATCAATGCTTTGGTATAAGGATGCTGTGGATTATGATAAACCTCATCATAAGTGCCCAACTCCACCGCATGCCCAAGATACATCACCAATACACGGTCAGATATATGCTTAACCACCGCAAGATCATGGGCGATAAAAATCAGCGACAGCCCCATTTCCCGTTGTAATTCCTGCAACAGGTTCACGACCTGAGCCTGAATGGAGACATCAAGTGCAGATACCGGTTCATCACAAATCACCAACTTAGGTTCAAGAATAAGCGCACGGGCAATGCCGATACGTTGACATTGACCGCCAGAGAATTCGTGCGGGTAGCGGTTAATCAGATTCGGCAGCAATCCAACCTTCATCATCATGGCTTTTACCCGATCTTTGATTTCCAGCTCTTTCATCTTAGGATGATACGTGCGTAGTGGTTCAGCAATAATATCGCCAATCGTCATTCTCGGGTTCAGGGATGCTAGTGGATCCTGGAATATCATCTGGATATCACTGCGAATATCCCGCCACTGCTTATCACTCATATCCAGCAGGCTTTTTCCCAACCAAGTTACCGAGCCACCGGAAGACTTGACCAATCCGATAATTGCACGGGCAAAAGTCGATTTACCGCAACCAGATTCACCAACCACACCAAGGGTTTCCCCTTCATACAACCTCAACGTAACGCCATCAACCGCTTTCAGGGTTTTTGCGGGTTGCCAAAACCATTGTTTGCCATCTTTGATATCAAAGTGAACTTTCAGATCGGCTACTTCCAGCAGCACGCGTCTTTCTTCAATCGGACTCATACCAATTCTCCCGGTGCTTTAAAACAAGCTCGCAAACGCCCATTGCCAAATGCCTCTAACTTTGGTTCACAATCTACACAATGGTCTACTGCAAACTGACAGCGTGGCTGGAACGGACACCCTTTCGGCAACCGTAATAAATTAGGTGGATTCCCCGGAATTGTTGTCAATGATTCTTCATCACCATCAAGACGAGGTACAGCATTAAGAAGGCCAATAGAATAAGGATGCGTTGGCTGATAAAACACTTCGCGAGCCGTGCCATACTCCATAGTCCGCCCAGCGTACATCACCAGCACTTTGTCACAAACACCGGCAATTACCCCCAAATCGTGAGTAATCATAATTATCGCAGTATTAAACTCCTGTTTCAGTTCATTCAGCAGAATCATAATCTGTGCCTGAACCGTAACATCAAGTGCAGTTGTCGGCTCGTCAGCAATCAGCAATTTTGGCCGGCATAATAATGCCATTGCAATCATTACGCGCTGACGCATACCACCAGAAAACTCATGAGGGTACATGCTCATACGTTTACGCGCTTCCGGCATTTTGACGGCATCCAGCATCCGAATCGATTCAAGGTATGCTTCACTTTTACTCATACGTTTATGCAGCATTAATACTTCTGTGAGCTGGTCACCAATACGCATATAAGGATTGAGAGAGGTCATTGGATCCTGAAATATCATGGATATTTCTTCCGCTCTCATGCGGTTAAGTTCTTTCTCTTGCAAGTTAAGAATTTCCCTGCCATTAAAAATAGCAGAGCCGCCAATCGTGCCGTTTCTGGCAAGCAATCCCATCAGAGCAAAAGCAGTTTGTGATTTTCCAGAGCCAGATTCACCGACGATTCCCAGCGTTTCCCCTGCCCGTAAATCAAAATTCAGCTTGTTCACCGCGGTAACATCCCCATCCGGGGTACTAAAAGTCACGTTCAAATCTTTAACAATTAACAACGGCTCAGAACTTTTCTGGTTTTTAACGCTGTTCATGTTACCTCCTTAACGATCTTTCGGATCGAGGGCATCACGCAAGCCATCGCCGATAAAGTTAAAACAAAACAGTGTCACCACCAGAAAACCGGCAGGAAACATCAGCAACCACGGGGAAACTTCCATCGAATTCGCACCATCACTTAACAACGCTCCCCAACTGCTTAATGGCTCCTGCGTTCCCAATCCCAGAAAGCTAAGAAATGATTCAAACAGAATCATGCTTGGAACCAATAAAGATGCATAAACCACCACCACGCCCAATACATTAGGGACAATATGGCGTAACACGATGTAACGGGTTGGCACCCCACACACCAACGCTGCTTCAATAAATTCTTTACGTCTCAGGCTTAGTGTCTGCCCCCGGACAATACGCGCCATATCCAACCATGACACCATGCCAATCGCGACAAATATCAGCAAAATATTCTG
Organism: Photorhabdus stackebrandtii; assembly: GCF_011189495.1. NCBI lineage: Bacteria > Pseudomonadati > Pseudomonadota > Gammaproteobacteria > Enterobacterales > Morganellaceae > Photorhabdus > Photorhabdus stackebrandtii. The sequence goes on along the minus strand of NZ_PUJV01000003.1, from coordinate 134,469 downwards.
TCCAAAAACGGTCACCAACAGGATCACAAAGAACATGAATGGGAATGAATTCAGAATTTCCAACAGGCGCATCATCACTGAGTCTATTTTTCCACCCAGATAACCGGATAATGAACCATACAAAGTTCCAACGACTACGGCAACCAAAGCTGCGGCAATCCCAACCATCAATGAAATACGTCCACCAATAGCAACACGTACCAGTAAATCACGACCAGAGGAATCGGTACCGAAATAGTGACCAGACTCAAAATCAGGTGGCATAGACATCATGGCCCAGTCAGTATCATCGTAAGTAAACTGGGCCAGCATCGGTGCCAGGATCACAAACAAAGTAATCAAAGATAGCAAGCACAAACTGGCAATCGCTGCCCGGTTGTGAATAAAACGACGTCGTGCATCCTGCCACAAACTACGGCCTTCAATTTCCAGTTGCTCAGAGAAATTTTCCAGAGCTTCGCTGTTTTGTTTATTGACTATCATTGCGCGCTCCAGTCTTAATAACGGATCTTCGGATCGATGACGGCATACAACACATCAACAATCGCATTGAACAGAATAGTCAGGCCACCAACCAAAATAGTCAGGCTTAATACCAATGAATAGTCACGGTTCAATGCTCCGTTAACAAACAACTGTCCTATTCCCGGTAAACCGAAGATTGTTTCAATCACCATTGAGCCAGTGATAATACCGACAAAAGCAGGCCCCATATAAGAGATAACCGGTAGCAATGCGGGTTTTAAGGCATGGCGAAATATAATGATACGTAATGGCAACCCTTTAGCACGTGCAGTACGGATAAAGTTAGAGTGTAGCACTTCTATCATCGAACCACGGGTAATACGCGAGATACTGGCGATATAAGCCAAAGACAATGCTACCATGGGTAAGATCATAAATTTTGGTGCCCCACCATTCCAACCCCCGCCCGGCAACCATTTAAGATGAATAGCAAACACCAGCACCAATAACGGCGCCACAACAAAGCTTGGGATAACAACCCCCGTCATGGCGAATCCCATAACGGTATAATCCCACTTTGTGTTTTGGTTAAGTGCAGCAATAATCCCAGCGCTGATCCCCAAGATAACCGCCATAATAAATGCCGATGCCCCCAATTTAGCCGACACCGGAAATGCCGTCGCGACCAGATCGTTAACTGTGTAGTCCTTATATTTAAAAGAAGGACCAAAATCCCCTTTGGAAAGCTGAACTAAGTAATCAAAATATTGTTTATACATGGGGTCATTCAGATGATATTTCGCTTCAATATTTGCCATAACTTCTGGTGGCAATTTCCGCTCACCAGTAAATGGGCTGCCTGGTGCCAACCGCATCATGAAAAACGAAATAGTGATAAGAATAAAAAGTGTCGGGATCGCCTCTAAACAACGGCGTAAAATAAACTTAAGCATTGCCCGTTCCTATGTGTTGGCCCTAAACCCTGGCCTTAAAATATAATCTGACACTAAGGCAGCCCTTTCCGGGCCGCCCTACAACTATTAGTGTTTGATAATATAGAAATCTTTGGTGTGTAAATTATCCAAAGGATCTTTCCCTGTATAACCACCAACATAGGGCTTCACTAACCGGGTATTCATATAGTAATAAAGGGGAACAATGGCTGAATCTTTATCTAACTGCGCTTCCGCTTTTTGATAAACGGCCGCACGTTCATCATCAGTTTTTACTTGCAGGGATTCTTTCATCAGCTTATCAAATTCACTGCTCTTATAATGTGAGGTGTTATTACTGCTGTAAGAAAGTAACATATTTAGGAATGAGGAAGGTTCATTGTAATCGGCGCACCAACCAGCACGGGCTACATCGTAATTGCCCTGATGTCGGGTATCAAGGAAAGTTTTCCACTCCTGATTTTCCAAACGAACATCAACACCTAAATTCTTCTTCCAGACAGAAGCTATTGCGATTGCAATTTTTTTATGCAGATCCGAGGTATTGTAAAGCAAGTTAAACTTCAATGGATTATCTTTAGTATAACCCGCTTCGGCCAGTAATTTTTTGGCTTCCTGGTTACGTTTTTCCTGGTTCCAATCAGTAAACCACGCTGGTTTTATCTCTTTAAAACCATCAGTAAACGGAGGTGTAAAGCCGTAAGCAGGGATATCACCCTGTGCTTTTACTTTATTGGTCACAATGTCTTGGTCCATCGCCAATTTCAATGCGGTGCGGACACGAGGATCATTAAATGGCGGCTTTTCATTATTAATTTCGTAATAATAAGTACATAGATATGGGTTAATACGCAACTCGTCCGGGATCTCTTTTTTCAGTTTCTGGAATAACTCAATCGGCAAATTGGCATAAGTCATATCAATTTCACCACTACGATAGCGATTTACATCCGTCACTTCTGAGGAAATTGGCAGGAAAGTGACCTGATCAATAACCGTATTTTTGTTATCCCAGTATGTCGGGCTACGTTCCATCACAATACGTTCGTTGACCACCCAATTTTTCAGTTTGAAAGCACCATTACCCACAAAATTCTGCGGCTGAGTCCATTTTTCGCTATATTTTTCCACCGTAGCTCTATGAACCGGCGACATTGAGGAGTGAGCCAAAAGCCTTGGCAGATAAGGAACTGCTTCACTCAATGTGAGCTGTAATGTATAGTCATCCAGTGCTTTTACACCCAGAGTATCCGGTTTCTTTTTACCACCGATAATGTCATCAATATTGGTGATATGGGCATACTGGAGGTAACTTTCATAGGGAGAAGCAGTATTAGGATCAGCCAAACGCTGCCAGCTGTAAACAAAATCATGCGCAGTGACCGGGTCACCATTAGACCACTTAGCCTCTTTACGCATATGGAATGTCCAAACGGTAAAGTCTTTATTTTCCCAACGGGTTGCAGAACCCGGCAAGATTTCACCATACGGGCCAACGATTACAACACCTTCAAACAGATCGCGAGCCAAATGTGATTCTGGCACCCCTTCAATCTTATGTGGGTCCAGTGATTGCGGCTCAGAGCCGTTATTACGAACTAAAACCTGTTTATCAGCTAATTGAACACCATCAGGCACTTTTGCAGCAAATACCTGGCTCGCCACTACCATACTTAGCACAGCACTAATGCTGACAGTAAGTAATTTATTCTTCGTTGTGTTTATCATCTTTTTCTACTCCAATTTTACATCGTCAGACTTTTTATCAGCCGACGGCCCAGAAATACGGGTCAGATTATCACCTGCATTCAAAAGGAACGATTTTGTTTGCAGGACCAGTAACTCTTTTGAGTAAAACTAATGTCTAGTTTTTTATCATATACAGTCGCTTAATATCCATATAATCCAATGGGTCTTTCCCTGAAAACCCTCCCACTGATGGGCTAACAAGCCGCACACTCACCCGGTAATAAACGGGAATTAATACCGAGTCTTTATCAAGTTGAAATTCAGCTTGTTGGTATAACTTCTTACGCGCAACCGCATCTTTAGCGACTAACGCCTGCTCCAGATAGCTATCGAAATTTTTATTCTGGTAGAAAGTCGTGTTATTACTGCTATGTGAAAGCAACATATTTAAAAACGCGGTAGGCTCATTGTAATCCGCACACCAGGTCGCTCTGGTAACTTCATAATTCCCTTGGTGACGACTTTCGAGAGAAGTTTTCCATTCCTGGTTCTGCAAAATCACATCAGCTCCCAGATTCTTTTTCCACATGGAAGCGGCGGCAATAGCTTGCTGTTTATTTTGATCAGATGTGTTGTACAGCAATGTGAACTTCAGCGGATTCGCCGGATTAAAACCCGCCTGCGCCAGTAATTCTCTGGCGCGCTTATTGCGCTGTTCCTGTGTCCAGTCAGCCCACTCTGGTTTAGAAAAATCACCACCACCGATAAACGTTGGAGTAAAACCATAGGCCGGTATTTGCCCCTGCCCCATAATTTTTCCCGCAATAATATCTCTGTCGAGAGTTAACTTAACGGCTTCACGGACTCTGACATCAGTAAACGGGGGTTTATTATTATTAATTTCGTAATAGAACGTACAGAGATAAGGGCTGACGCGCATTTGATCAGGGATCTCTTTTTTCATTTTCCGATATAGATCCGGAGGGATAGCGCTATTGGTGATATTTATTTCACCACTACGGTAGCGGTTAACACCGCTAGTTTCAGATTGAAGTGGTAAAAGCGTCGCTTGCTCAATGACCGTTTTGCCGTTATTCCAGTATTGTGGATTACGCTCAATCACAATCCGTTCATTCACCACCCACTCTTTCAGCCGATACGCCCCATTACCCACATAATTTTCTGGCAAAGTCCATTTATTACCCAATTTTTCGACCAGATCCTTTTTCACTGGTTTCATTGCCGTATGACTGAGCATATTGACGAAATAAGGCACGGGATGCGTCAGAATAACCTGCAAACGATGATCATCCAGCGCTTTAACCCCCAACTGGTCAGGTGATTTTTTACCTTTCAGAACATCATCAATATTTTCAACGTAAGCATATTGAAGATAACTGGCATAAGGTGAACCCACCTTTGGATCAGCTAATCGTTGCCAGCTATAGACAAAATCATGTGCAGTGACGGGGGTTCCATCACTCCATTTCGCATTATCACGCAGATAGAAAGTCCAAACTTTGTAATCCTGATTTTCCCAATGACTCGCAACGCCCGGAACAGTTTCTCCCTCGGAACCCGTACTGACTAATCCTTCCAGGAGATTAAGAATAATGTTGGTTTCCGGCACACCTTCGACTTTATGTGGATCAAGTGAGGCAACTTCTGCGCCATTATTGATAATAATCTGTTGTTTATCCGCAAGCTTCACACCATCTGGGACATCAGCGGCAAACACGGCCGTAGCAGGAAATACCGATAATAAAAATATACAGGAAACAAACTTATGTAATTTGAATTGTTTGATCTTCATTTTTTACCTCCAGTTTGGTGAACCTGCTCATTCATTTCGCATATATCCTATAAAGGCCAGTACCTTCACATTATTTAGCTCAAAGTAACAGATTAAATATTAAAGGCGACTTATCATATCAATTGTTAAAATACCCTTCCCATATTGTAAAAAAACCTCCTTACAAACAACTTAATGCATCCTATTACACTAATTGACAAAACACCCCAGATAACACCATAAAATATTGATAAACATCACTTTATTAACACCACCCTTAACTAAAATAGTAAACAAAGGTAGTCTAGAGATGAAAATAAACATAATTTTAACAAATTGCAATCAATGCAAATTAAAAACCTACATTCATCACAAAACTATGGTGGAAGCAACCAGTTACAGATTGAACTCACAGGAAAGAATAACTTAGAAAAATATTAGGTTATTTGTATAAAATTCAGGGAGTACCAGTAAAATAAATGAGAAAAGCCCATAAAACAGGCTTTATAATAAAAATGACAAGAATATTATAATTTGTAATTTGACTTGAGAAAAACCTAACACCTTTTATCGTCAAACGTATCAGAGTAATCCTGGGAATAATGCTCTGATCCCTGTCACAACCAGTTCGATTCCCAAAGACATCAATAGCAGCCCCATAATTCGGGTGATAACGTTAATGCCTGTTTGCCCAAGATATTTGACGACTAAAGGAGCTGATCGGAATAACAACCAACAGCAAAAAGCAAACAATGCGCTGGTTAACACTAACCCAATAAAATTCTGCCATCCCTGATAGCGGGAACTCCAAACAATACAAGAACTGATCGCCCCGGGGCCGGCCATTAACGGCAATGCCAGCGGCACAACACCAACACTCTCTCTAATGGCTGTTTCTGATTTTTCTTGCTTATTCTGTTTGTCTTCCCCAAGTTTACCGTTAATCATCGACATAGCGATGGTCACAACCAGGATCCCACCGGCAATACGGAAAGAGTCAATGGAAATGCCAAACATCCGCAGTATCGAATCACCCAGCAGCAAAGCTGTCCATAAAATGATGGCAACAGAAATATTGGCAATAAAATTAGTTCTATTGCGGGCAGCCTGAGCCTGATAGTGAGTCATGCTGATAAAAACCGGCAAAATACCAACAGGGTTGACGAGTGCGAACAGCCCAACAAAAAACTTAATGTAACCAGAAAGATCCAACAGTAAATCACCCACGAATAACTCCTCTTGAGTTACGCAGTGTTAATGAAAATATTTTCATATGATCACTCACCCAAAAATCATAGAAAACTTAATTTTTTCTTTACTTTATACGGACGACGTTCCGCTTTCTATCGACTGCGACTCATTTTTCAATTTAAAATGTCTTATATAACAATTCGTTAACTCGATTTTTTCATTAGGTTAAAAACTCAGCCTGATTAACACCTTTACCACCCAATCACCAATAATGATCACTCATCCAAGCTGAAAGGAGTCAGCTTGGAATTTATGTGATTAAGATCAATATCTATTTAATATTAAATGGTAACCTGTAGCCATCATAAAATCACCAGGCCAAATAGTCTAAAAAACACTTATTCATTGATATTAAAAGATTTTTAATATTTTCCAGGAGTACTTCTTTATGGCTGTAACTCATATTACTGAACTGAATGAACTAGTTGCCCGGGTTAAAAAAGCACAATGTGAATTTGCTAGCTTTTCTCAGGATCAAGTTGACAAAATCTTCCGGGCCGCGGCCCTTGCAGCAGCAGATGCCCGTATCCCTTTAGCAAAATTAGCCGTAACAGAATCGGGTATGGGCATTGTCGAAGACAAAGTGATCAAAAACCACTTTGCTTCCGAATACATCTATAACGCTTATAAAGATGAAAAAACCTGTGGCATTTTGTCCGAAGACAAAACATTCGGCACCATCACTATCGCTGAACCTATTGGCTTAATCTGCGGTATCGTGCCAACAACTAACCCAACATCCACCGCTATTTTTAAGGCTCTGATCAGCCTGAAAACCCGTAACGGTATTATTTTTTCACCCCATCCACGCGCTAAAAAAGCAACTAACAAAGCAGCTGAATTGGTCCTGTGTGCTGCGGTTGAAGCCGGTGCACCAAAGGATATTATTGGCTGGATTGATGAACCGTCCGTTGAACTTTCAAATGCATTGATGCACCACCAAGATATCAACCTGATCCTGGCAACCGGTGGCCCAAGTATGGTAACAGCAGCATATAGCTCTGGTAAGCCAGCAATCGGCGTTGGTGCAGGCAACACACCGGTCGTTATCGACGAATCAGCTGATATTAAACGCGCGGTTGCCTCTATTCTGATGTCCAAAACCTTCGATAACGGCGTTATCTGTGCTTCAGAACAGTCTATCATCGTAGTGGATTCTGTTTATGATCAGGTGCGTAAACGTTTCTTTACTCATGGTGGTTATTTGTTACAAGGTAAGGAATTGAAAGCGGTTCAAAATATCATCCTGAAAAACGGCAACCTAAATGCGGAGATTGTTGGTCAACCCGCAACGAAAATTGCCGAAATGGCAGGCATTCATGTTCCAGAAAGAACCAAGATCCTAATTGGAGAAGTCAATCTGATTGAGAAAGCGGAGCCCTTTGCCCACGAAAAACTGTCTCCATTACTCGCAATGTATCGTGGTAACAATTTTGAAGATGCGGTAGAGAAAGCAGAAAAACTGGTTGAAATGGGGGGGATTGGTCATACATCCTGCCTGTATACCGACCAGGACAATCAAGCGGCACGAATCAAATACTTTGGCGACAAAATGAAAACAGCCCGTATTCTGGTGAATACACCCGCTTCTCAGGGAGGTATCGGTGATCTCTATAATTTCAAACTTGCCCCATCTCTGACACTGGGCTGCGGTTCATGGGGAGGAAACTCCATCTCTGAAAACGTAGGGCCAAAACATCTTATCAACACCAAAACTGTGGCGAAAAGAGCAGAAAATATGCTGTGGCATAAACTTCCAAAATCAATTTACTTCCGTCGCGGTTCACTGCCTATCGCCTTAGAGGAAGTCGCAACCGATGGTGCAAAACGCGCCTTCATCGTAACAGACCGTTTCTTATTCAATAATGGCTATGCTGACCAAGTCACTGATGTGCTGAAATCCCACGGGATAGAAACTGAAGTTTTCTTTGAAGTTGAAGCAGACCCTACCCTAAGCATTGTTCGTAAGGGTGCGGAACAAATGCACTCATTCAAACCGGATATCATTATTGCCCTGGGTGGTGGTTCCCCAATGGATGCAGCCAAAATTATGTGGGTGATGTATGAACACCCTGAAACGCATTTCGAAGAGTTAGCTCTACGGTTTATGGATATCCGCAAACGTATCTACCGATTCCCCAAAATGGGGATTAAAGCGAAAATGGTAGCGATTACCACAACTTCCGGTACAGGCTCTGAAGTGACCCCCTTCGCTGTTGTCACTGATGATGCAACCGGTCAGAAATATCCACTGGCTGATTATGCTCTGACTCCGGATATGGCTATCGTTGACGCCAACCTAGTGATGAATATGCCAAAATCACTGTGTGCTTTTGGTGGTCTGGACGCAATCACCCATTCCCTGGAAGCTTACGTATCGGTCCTGGCAAACGAATACTCTGACGGACAAGCACTGCAAGCGCTAAAACTATTGAAAGAGTTTCTCCCAACCAGCTATCACGAAGGCTCTACTAACCCCATTGCCCGTGAACGGGTTCATAATGCTGCAACTATTGCGGGTATTGCATTTGCTAATGCTTTCCTGGGGGTATGTCACTCTATGGCACATAAATTGGGTTCGGAGTTCCATATTCCACATGGCCTTGCTAACGCACTGCTGATTTGTAATGTTATCCGCTATAACGCTAACGATAACCCAACCAAACAGACTGCATTCAGCCAATATGACCGCCCGCAAGCCCGCCGTCGTTATGCTGAAATTGCTGATCATCTTGGTTTATCTGCGGCTGGCGATCATACGGCAGCAAAAATCGAAAAACTGCTGGCATGGCTGGAAGAGATGAAATCGACACTGGGTATCCCAGTATCTATCCGCGAAGCCGGTGTTCAGGAAGCTGACTTCCTGGCGAAAATTGATAAGTTATCTGAAGATGCCTTCGACGACCAATGTACTGGTGCTAACCCACGCTATCCTCTGATTTCTGAGCTGAAACAATTATTGCTGGATTCATTCTATGGACGTGAATTCACAGAAACAGAGGTAACAACACCAGCCCTCCCGAAAGAAACAGGTTGTTAACTGATTTAAACCACTTAAAAGGGGGCGAATATCAGCCCCCTTTAACTTTACCTCTGCCTCATTTTCCTCAATTTTCAATCCGAACCCTCAAACGGCCTCAAGAAGCCTTACAACAGATTATAATTGTATACTTATCTTCATCTTTCCTTAGCCTTACTGATAGCATCCATATAGTGCTTACGGCAAACAGATACATATTTCTCATTGCCACCAATATCAACCTGTTCACCATCATAAACGGCCACACCTTCGCCATCAAAACGTAATACACGACTTGCTTTGCGCCCACAATGACAGATAGTTTTCAGCTCAACTAGCTTATCAGCCCACGCCAGAAGATACTGACTACCACTAAAAAGCTCCCCGCTGAAATCCGTTCTCAGCCCATAGCAAAGAACCGGAATATCATCGTAGTCAGTCACTTTACATAGCTGTTCAACCTGCGCTTTTGTGAGAAACTGACATTCATCAATCAGCACACAATGCACTTTTTCCTGAATATTTTCATTTCTGATTAACTCACCAATATCTGTCTGTTGGCTAAACAGAAATGCATCAGCAGATAATCCAATACGAGAACTAACTTTTCCTTTTCCAAACCGGGTATCAATTTCTGCGGTAAAAATCAGCGTTCTCATCCCTCTCTCATTATAGTTATAAGAAGATTGCAACAGTGATGTCGATTTTCCAGCGTTCATTGCGGAGTAATAAAAATAAAGTTGAGCCATCGGCCCTGCCTCTTAACAAAATTTATAAAGCCATATAGTCAGATGAGTTTACCATAAACTTTAGTGGTGATTATCCCTCTCAGTCAGCTGTACCGATTGATATACAGAAATATTTAGCTTAGTGATCTCTTAATGATTCATGACTCTGATCACATCAAATGGGTAATAAAGCACATTTGAACGACAAATGTTCATGTTTAAATTAAGAAATGAAAACCAGACTGATTTGTTGCATATTGTATACAAATTAATAATGTGCGTGACTTACTTCCAGAAAATAGTCACAGAAAATCGACGATAACTCATGGATTAGTCATAAGTTTTTTTTAACTTAGTATTATTCTGCCTTAGCGGGTATGATAAGAAACAGTTAAAATTACTTACCGATTTAGTATATGCTTGGTTTATAAATTAGAGAGATAATCATGTCCCCTTTGTTAAAGGTACCCTGAACATGTTATTGTGGAATGACAATCGAAATAGCTGTATAAAAAGCGCTATATAACTTTTGTAAAGAAATTACGTTTAAAAAAAAGAGTCATTTTATCCGAATATGAGAAATTGACTATTGCAGAAAATAAAATAGCATTCTATTATTATATCCACATCAGCCATCATCATTATAATTTGAGACCAGGACAATGAGCGATTTAAAAACCCTAAATAACATCCGTACTTTACGAGCTCAAGCAAGAGAATGTGAACTTGAGTTCTTAGAAGAAATACTTGAAAAACTGACCGTCGCTGTTGAAGAGCGCCGTGAAGAAGAAAGTCAGGTAAAAGCTGAATTAGAGGAACGTTCACGTAAATTGGAAGAAGTTCGTAAAATGATTCTTGAACAAGGAATTGATCCAAGCGAATTGCTTCAGACAATGAGCGCCGGCAAATCTGCTGGTAAAACAAAACGTCCTGCACGTCCAGCTAAATACCAATATGTTGATACAAACGGTGAAACTAAAACCTGGACTGGTCAGGGACGTACACCTGCTGTTATCAAAAAAGCAATTGAAGACGAAGGAAAAACTCTGGAAAGCTTCTTGCTCTAACATATTGTTTTTAAATTGATTTAATTATAAAAATACCCTCTTACAAGGGTATTTTTATTATATAAACGGTTTAACAGAAAAACGGATTAATGTCTGTTATATGAGCTTAAGCATCATTGACAGACATTTAATCAAGTAACAACCTATAGTAGTGTCATTTCTTTGTTGTGAAGCAACTCTAACCAGTTACTAACTTAGCCAATGCTAAGGCAAATTAATAACCAAACAGGTACAGTTATTTACTTCTCTTGGGTCGCTGTCAGTGATTCAATAGAAAAGGAGCCAATGGCTCCTTTTTCTTATTTGGATTGATGATAGAAATTCAAATACCACTCGACAAACTGCTTCACGCCATGCTTTAGCGGCGTATTGGGGGCGAATCCTATTTTTTGAAAAAGGTCACTTGAATCAGCACAAGTCGATAGAACATCACCATCTTGCAGGGGCATAAAATTTTTCTTGGCCTGGATGCCTAATGATTCTTCTATCGCCTCAATAAAATCACCTAGTCTAGTTGGTTGACCATTACCAATATTATAAATACAGTAAGGAGCAGAACTGGCAGATATTTGCCCATCCTCAACCATCCAGCTCTCATTTGATGCAGGAATGATGTCTTGCAACCTGATTATTGATTCGACGATATCATCTATATAAGTAAAATCTCTAACCATGTTACCGTGGTTATAAACATCAATAGGCAGCCCTAATAACATAGCTTTAGTGAACTTAAATAAAGCCATATCAGGACGTCCCCACGGGCCATATACGGTGAAAAATCGCAAGCCTGTCGTTGGCAACTGATAAAGATGAGAGTAACTATGAGACATTAATTCATCTGATTTTTTAGTTGCCGCATATAGTGAAATTGGGTGATCAACTGAATCGTTTGTCGAAAACGGTTGCTTTCTATTTAACCCATAAACAGAGCTGGAAGAAGAATATAATAAATGCTCAACATTATTACAGCGACAACCCTCCAGAATATTGATATGCCCGACTATATTCGAATCAATGTAAGCCATTGGATTTTGCAACGAATAGCGAACACCAGCCTGAGCCCCCAAATGGATCACCCGCTGGAATTGATGTCGCACAAAAAGGTCTAAAATGGCTATTCTGTCAGCTAAATCCAACTTTTCAAATTTAAAACCCGGCTTATCAAATAATAGATCTAACCGTGCTTGTTTGAGACTCACATCATAATAGTCATTAAGGTTGTCAATACCTACAACCTCATACCCCATTTTCAATAATCGCTGGCTCACATGAAAACCAATAAAACCAGCAGCACCTGTCACTAAGAATTTCATCGTATTACTCAGATAACCGGGTTAATGGATGCGCCTCGACCAATCCCATAATAAGTAAAACCACGGGATTGCAGGCGTTCAGGATCATAGAGATTCCGCCCGTCAAAGATAACCGACGTCTTGAGAGACTCTTTGATAACATCAAAATCTGGCGCACGGAAATTTTTCCATTCAGTACAGATAATCAGGGCATCCGCCCCCTTCAGCGCAGCTTCCTTAGTGCCCATCAATGATAAATCATCACGCTGACCATAAATACGTTGTGCTTCCTGCATAGCCTCAGGATCGTAAGCCTGTATTTTAGCTCCTGCCTGCCACAATGTTTCCATCAAAACACGGCTCGACGCTTCACGCATATCATCGGTATTCGGTTTGAACGATAATCCCCAGACAGCAAACGTCTTGCCGGATAAATCCTCCCCAAAATGGCGTTTGACAAAAGAAGGTAATTTACTCTTTTGCAGTTCATTCACTTGTTCTACAGCATGAAGAATCTTGGGTTGATAGCCAATTTGCTCTGCGGTACGAATTAACGCCTGCACATCTTTCGGAAAACATGAGCCACCATAACCACAACCCGGATAGATAAAATGATAGCCAATACGAGAATCAGAACCAATTCCCTGACGCACATGCTCAATATCTGCTCCCAGCATTTCAGCTAAATTCGCGATCTCATTCATGAAACTGATTTTTGTTGCCAACATACAGTTCGCGGCATATTTCGTCAGCTCTGCGCTGCGGATATCCATCACAATCATACGATCATGATTACGGTTAAATGGCTCGTACAACTCACGCATCAAATCAATGACTCTGTCGTTGTCACACCCAATAATAATCCGTTCAGGGCGCATACAATCTGCAACAGCGGCCCCCTCTTTGAGAAACTCCGGGTTAGAAACCACATCAAATGGGATATCAATATTGCGTTTACACAGAGTCTCATTGACAACCGCATTAACTTTAGCTGCTGTACCAACAGGAACCGTAGATTTATCAATAATAACTTTATAGCTATCCATGTATTCAGCAATAGTACGGGCAACGGCGGAAACATACTTCAAATCCGCTGAACCATCTTCATCAGGAGGCGTACCTACCGCAATAAACTGTAATTTACCGTGAGCAACACCGGCCTTTGCATCAGTGCTGAAATTCAGGCGACCTTCTTCATAATTCTTCTTAACCAGTGGCGCTAAACCAGGCTCAAAAATGGGGACTTGACCATTTTTCAGATTTTCAACTTTATTTTCATCTACATCAATGCAAAGGACATCATGCCCTACCTCTGCTAAAACCGTAGCCTGAACCAAGCCAACATAGCCAATACCAAATACCGTAACTTTCATATTAATACCTAAAAATTTTCACAAAATTATTCTTTAGTTTGATCCTGCAAAGCCACTAACCAATCAGTAAACTCTTTGCCTAAAGCATGGTGTTTCATACCATATTGGACAAACGCCTGCATATAACCGAGCTTATTGCCACAATCATGACTTACCCCCCGCAAGTGATAAGCTTCCACGGATTCATTTTCCATTAACATGGCAATAGCATCGGTAAGTTGAATTTCATCTCCAGCACCTGGCGCTGTTTTTGCCAATAACGGCCAAATTTTTTCAGACAACACATAACGGCCAACAATAGAAAGGTTTGACGGCGCTTCTTTTGGTTCAGGTTTTTCGACCACACGCCTGATAGGTTTGCTGTCACCGGGTTGCAGATTTTCTCCCTGACAATCGACAATACCATAACTGGAAACATCTTCATGGGGTACAGGTTCTACTAATATCTGGCTGGCCCCCGTTTCATTATAACGAATTAACATTTCGCTCAGATTATATTGAGTCAAGTCTGTACTGTATTCATCAAGAATAACGTCAGGAAGTATCACCGCAAAAGGCTCATCACCAATTAAGGGCTTGGCACATAACACCGCATGGCCTAACCCTTTAGCAATTCCCTGGCGAGTTTGCATAATAGTGACATGATTTGGACAAATAGATTGAACTTCATCCAGTAGCTGACGTTTCACCCTTTGCTCAAGGATAGCCTCCAGTTCAAAACTGGTATCGAAATGGTTTTCAATTGAATTTTTTGATGAATGAGTCACCAAGATAATTTCATTAATGCCAGCGGCAATACATTCATTAACAACATACTGAATAAGAGGTTTATCCACTAAGGGCAGCATCTCTTTAGGAATTGCTTTCGTAGCGGGTAACATCCTTGTTCCCAATCCCGCGACGGGAATAACAGCTTTCTTTACTATTTTACTTACTGATGGCATTAATCTTTTCTCCTGATGTTTTTTGGCTGAAACAAATCCGTCTTCAACTCAAAATCAGTGCTGGCTCTTTAAGAACCTATTCCAATAAAGCGTCATTATTAATTACAGACCACTCTTGTCAATAAATCGAGAGTGCGGACAGCATACAAAAACCGACGCATACATAGAACACATCGCTTTGCCCGCCCTTCTGATCACATTAATAGTACACTCAAAAGTTATCGCTTTTATCTGCGTCGCGCTAAATTTTCTCTTTGCACTAAAGAGCGACAAATAAAATAGCCTGGTAGATTCCAAGCGTAATGAACTGAGTATACCAGCTAATTCTATCCGATAGACAGCGCCATCCTGTTTAATTACATCACCGTGACTTGATGTTTAATATCTGCTTTAAACAAAATCCCACCTTGGTAATATTCATCCGGAATACATTGAAGAAAGCATCAATTTTATTTGACTATCTGTATTCCAAATCCGACATTGCCATTCAGCACTATGAGAACAAACCTGGTTCGAACAAATTGTTCTCAACGTCCCAAGAGGAACACCACTATCTAATTGGATTTGGCGGTTACCCGACTTAATACTGGCATGTAACCCCGCAGAAGTCAGCAGAACCGTTTTATTGATTGTATGATAATATCCGAGCAGTAATGGAAATTGCCCTTGTAACCCTGCATTTCCCAACAAGTTATTAATCCTGTTTAGAATACCAGCCATACTGGGTAAACGCCGGGAATGATGAGTGATATGCTCTTGCAACAAACTGTTAAATGCAACTCTGAGTAATAATGCTGAAATCACACCATACTCTGTTGAACGGCTGATATCCAGACAATAAAAAGCTAATTCATTGTCGGATAACGCCGCCATATCGAGAATTAACCCTGGTTTATCAATCATATTTAATTTTCGGTAATTGACTTTACAGTGAGCAATCACCTGAGAAACCGGGGGTTGTAATTGCTTAAGCATATTTAATGCTTCATCTGAATTATGTTTCAGTGTTAACCAATCTTTATTCAAGTTATTCTGTTCAATTGCACCAGACATAAAAACAGTTGGATGTAAATAGGCCAGCACTGTTTTTTTTATCTCATTTAGATCTGCAACAGGTTTTAATAAAACATCTTTTGCGCCTAAACGAAGCACTTCATCAACTTCTGCCATCTTATTAGTTGCTGAAATAATGATAACGGGAATATTAATGCCCTTATTAGTCAATTTCGCAACAAATTCAATGCCATTCATAACCGGCATATCTAAATCACATAAAATGAGTTCAATATGTGCTTCACGTCCCAACACCTGTAGTGCAATAGCACCATTAGATGCGACCAATACCTTAGCACCCAACGTTCGCAAATACCCAGCCAGCAAAGAACTGAAAACAGGTTCATCCTCTACAATCAGAATCTGTTTGCCTGCTAATGCTTTTTCCATAAATGCGCTCCCTTAGCTTAATATTGCGACTTTCACCTGTTCTTAGGTACTATCAATCATATTAGTTCAATAAAGTGACTATCATTTGTTCTCTTACGTTTCTTTGCAATAGAAAACGCATAAAATGGTATTTCACCCTTTACAATTGGAGTTATTTTGACAGAATTATGCCCTTGCGGCAGTGGAATGGATTTTGCGGATTGCTGTTCTCCCTATCTCAAAAACACAAAACTTGCCCCAAACGCCGAATCATTGATGCGTTCCAGATACAGTGCCTATGTAAAACATAATGCTGATTACCTTATTACCAGTTGGCATCCTGACTGCCAGGCAGAAAAGTGGCGTTCAGATATAGAACAGAGTTTCATTGCTACCCAATGGCTCGGATTAAATGTTATCGCAACTGAAAAAGGTACAAGCGATAACGAAGCCTATGTTGAATTTTCGACTTGCTTTCTTGATCAGAAAGCCCAGGATAAACAACTTATTCATGAGCGCTCACGTTTTCTTCGTATAGACCGGCGTTGGTATTATATTGACGGCATTAAACCTCAGACTGGGCGTAATAGCCCCTGTCCATGTGGTTCAGGTAAAAAATACAAAAAATGTTGTGGTTAAACACCACAGAAAAAAGTGAAAAAGATTTAAGGATCACCCCATTCATGCAACACCAACATGTACAAAAGAAAATTCTGCGCACTATTTGCCCTGATGCAAAAGGATTAATCGCCAAAATTACTAATATCTGCTACAAGCACCAACTGAATATCGTTCAGAATAATGAATTCGTCGATCATCGTACCGGCCGTTTTTTCATGCGTACTGAGCTTGAAGGAATTTTCAACGATGAAACATTTCTTGCTGACTTAGATGACGCGCTGCCAGTGGGTTCTCAACGGGAATTAAATAGTGCGGGGCGGCGGCGTATTGTTATTATGGTGACAAAAGAAGCGCATTGCCTTGGGGATTTACTCATGAAAAGCGCTTACGATGGGCTTGATGTTGAAATCGCTGCGGTTATCGGCAACCACGCAACATTACAATCATTAGTTGAACAATTTGGTATTCCTTTCCATTTAATCAGCCATGAAGGTTTAACCCGTGAGCAACACGATGAAAAACTGATTGCCCAAATCGACCAGTACAAACCTGATTACGTAGTACTCGCCAAATACATGCGTGTCCTGACACCGGAATTTGTCCAGCATTACCCAAATCAGATTATTAATATTCACCACTCCTTTTTACCTGCATTTATCGGAGCGCGCCCTTATCATCAGGCGTATGAAAGAGGAGTAAAAATCATAGGAGCGACAGCTCACTATGTGAATGATAATCTGGATGAAGGTCCAATTATTACCCAGAATGTCATTAACATAGACCATACATACACAGCTGAAGATATGATGAGAGCAGGCCGGGATGTTGAAAAAAATGTACTGAGCCACGCTTTATATTGGGTTCTTGCTCAACGGGTTTTTGTTTATGGAAACCGTACAGTCATTCTTTAGCCGCATAAAATCCCTTGCTTATTGCTCACAACTGACTCGCTCGGAGCAAAAAAACAGCATGCGGTAACTTATTTTCAAATATAGACTTTACAGCAGCGGTTCATTTGATATGATTCCGCTCGCTGTAAGCAATAATGATACTTTTCAAAATCTGGTGGGGTTCCCGAGCGGCCAAAGGGAGCAGACTGTAAATCTGCCGTCACAGACTTCGAAGGTTCGAATCCTTCCCCCACCACCATAAAAAACAAGTTGTTATTCCTGAATATCCAAACAAAGCACTAAGCGAAATTTGCTTACCCGACCTTAAATGTATCTAGTCATATCTCTCATCACACCTTTATGTGAAAGTTAACATTTCACAACAATCCAACATAAACTTTACAAATCAAATAATTATAAGAAAAATCAACTTCACGCATAGGATGCTCGAATGTGATAACAGTCGTATATTTGTGAAATAGCGTGTGAAATAATCATAAAGAATAACAAATTATAACAGCAACACTAGGGAACCATCATGAACCCGTCAGCACAAAAAATAAGAATTATAGGATTGGGGCTATAGTAATGGGAATCGCCTGTTCATTAATACGTGCAGGCATTCCTACATATGGGTTTGATTTAAACTCACTTTGCCGGAGAGAAAATAATGACCATTAAATTGGGCGTTATTGCTGATGACTTTACCGGCGCAACCGATATCGCAGGTTTTATGGTGCAAAGCGGCTGGCGAGTTATTCAGTTGCTGGATACACCTGATGAAAATACCTTTATTTCACAAGATATTGATGCGATTATTATCAGCCTGAAAAGCCGCTCCTGCCCGGTAGATGAGGCAGTAAACAGCGCGCTGAAATCCTGTCGCTGGTTACACCAGAGGGCAGGCTGTCAGCAAATATTCTTCAAATACTGCTCAACTTTTGACTCCACCAGCAAAGGCAATATCGGGCCGGTAACTGATGCTCTGATGGACGCATTAAAAACAAACATCACGCTAATTTCCCCTGCCCTTCCTGTTAATGGCCGGACAGTTATTCATGGGCATCTGTTTGTCAACGGTCAACTACTTAATGAAAGTGGTATGCAACACCACCCCGTAACCCCCATGACAGATGCCAATCTGCTACGCCTGATAGAACAACAAGCCCAGGGAAAAGCGGGTTTGGTGGATCTGATATGTATTCACCAGGGGGAACAGGCAATCCGCGATCGGCTAAATCATTTACAACAACAAGGCATCCGTTACGCGGTAACAGATGCCATGACCATGAATGACCTGCTACCTACTGCCAGAGCGGCCTCAGAACTGAAATTAGTCACCGGAGGTTCTGGCCTCGGCGCTGCACTTGCCAGCATAGATACCGGAAAACCATTGATACCACGCCAGCCGGAAGGCGCAACACCACCAGCCCAGAATAGACGCACCGTCATCTTTTCCGGCAGTTGCTCCGCTATGACTAACCAACAAGTTGCTCAGTATCAAAAACTGGCTCCTGCCAAGGCCCTGAATATTGGTTCATGCATCAATGATCCTCAGTATGCCGAACAACTGGTAACGTGGATTATTCAACAATCTGAAAACAGCCTGGCGCCAATGTTATACACGACTCAACCCCCAGAAACATTGCAGAAAATCCAACAACAATATGGTGCAGCCATTGCCAGTGAAGCAATAGAAAACACATTCTCCGACGTTGCAAAAAACCTGCATCAACAAGGGTTCAATACATTTATTGTCGCAGGCGGCGAAACTGCCGGTAAAATAGTACAAAGTCTGAACATCCGACAATTCAGTATCGGCGCACCTATTGCCCCCGGCGTACCTTGGGTACACGATCTACAACACAATTACTGGTTGGCATTAAAATCAGGTAATTTCGGCGATACTGATTTCTTCCTGCGCGCACAGGAGATGTTTCATGTGTGAACAAGCACTACGGACAGAACTCGTAGAGTGGGCTCGTTCAATGTTTTACCGGGGTTATAGTAGTGGCGGTGCAGGAATATCAGCGCTAAATTGACAGATGGCACGATCATCATTACGCCGACCAACTCCAGTTTTGGCGACTTGCAAATTGATCGCCTGAGCAAGCTGGATGCAGAAGGTCACTGGCTATCCGGTGACAAACCCACAAAAGAAGTTTCCATGCATCTGGCAATGTACCGCAATCGCCCCAAATGTCAGGCGGTGGTACACCTACACTCCCCTTGGTTATCTACCACCAGGAGATAAACAAATCGGTGAAGAAATTGCGAAACTGGCCGCAAAACATAACGCAATTCTGCTATCGAACCATGGACCAGTTGTCGGCGGAGAAACTTTACGGCAAGCTTTTTTCAACGCGGAAGAATTGGAAGATACCGCACGGCTCTATTTGACATTATTACCACACGGTTTCACTACGTTAAATGAAGAACAAGTACAGGCACTTAAAACACGTTACCCAAAAGACTGAGTAAACCAACAAGGAATTCATCATGGCTAAATTTGCGGCAAACTTGAGCATGATGTTCAACGACGTGCCTTTTACAGAACGTTTTGCCCGCGCCGCCAAAGCCGGATTTAAAGGCGTTGAATATCTATTTCCTTACGAAACAGCGGCAGAAAACCTTACGACCCGGTTAAAACAGCATCAACTAACACAGGTTTTGTTCAACATGCCCGCCGGAAACTGGGCAGCAGGTGAAAGAGGGACAGCCTCTATTCCCGGACGCGAAAAAGAATTTGCTGAAAGTGTGCAAACTGCCTTGAAATACGCGTTAGCGCTGGACTGTAAGCAAATTCATGCTATGGCAGGAAAACTGAATGAACAATTCACACTGAAACAACAGCATAAATGTTACATCAGAAATATTCAATATTCCGCTGATGTGATGGCAGAACATAACATTAACATATTGATTGAACCCATTAATATTCGTGATATGCCGGGCTATTTTCTGACAACTCAGCATCAGGCTGAAATATTGTTAAAAGAAATTGATCGCCAAAATGTCTTTATTCAGTTGGATCTTTATCATTGCCAGATCATGGAAGGAGATTTACTGCGCACCATTGAGCGCCTATGGGGAAAATTCAGCCACATCCAAATTGCCTCTGTACCGGAGCGTCATGAACCCGATAGTGGCGAGGTAAACTACCCGTGGCTGTTTAATAAACTGGATGAAATGGGTTATCAAGGGTGGCTGGGTTGCGAATATCACCCTGCCGGCCACACTGAAGACGGTTTGGGTTGGTTGATCAAAGCACAGAAATAACCAGGAGAAAATATGCTCCCATCAGAGTGCAGAGACTTTATTTATCGCTATGTACATGAATATCGGGCAATCTCTATCAATGCACTGGTTGAGCTGATGAGTGTCTCGCATATGACGGTACGGCGGGATATTCGCACTCTGGAAGAAGAAGAAAAAGTTATCAGTATCGGCGGCGGTGTACAACTCAGTGATGTTTTGCGTCAGGAGCTGCCCTGGAATGAAAAAGCCGGGCTTCATCACCGGCATAAACGGGAAATTGGTCAATATGCGGTATCTATGGTTGAAGACGGACAAGTGGTTTACCTTGATGCCGGTACCACTACGTTTGAGATTGCCAGAGTATTGGCTGAACATTTTAACCTTACCATCATCACTAATGATTTTTCCATCACCCAATACTTGATGAACAAACCTCAGTTGAACCTGTTCCATACCGGAGGACAAGTCGATAAGAGAAATCATTCCTGTGTTGGCCGCACCGCAGCCTGAATGTGGATATCGCCTTTATTAGCACCAGTTCACGGGATCTGGAACATGGCGTCTCCACGCCACATGAAGAAAAAGTGTTAATTAAACAGGCAGTGCTGGAAACCACCCACCGCCGGGTTTTGGTTTCCGCCAAAAGTGCAGCAACAATTACGGGAGCACAACCTGATATTGCATACCGTCAACGTATAAAATAAAAATTCCTACCCTACAAGCAAATAGCCCAAGGCTATTGAACAGGAGAGGCACAATGAAAGTGATAATCACTGGTGGAGCAGGTTTTCTGGGTCAGCAACTAGCTAATATTTTGCTAAAAAACAGCCAAGAGTTAAATTTCGAACAACTCATATTGACCGATATTCAACGCCCTGTTTTACCGGTTGATGATCCCCGAGTCCAGTGTCTGGCACTGGATTTAACTCAGGCAAATGCTGCGGAAAAACTGATTGATGAAAACAGTACGGTATTATTTCATTTAGCCGCCATTGTCAGTAGCCATGCTGAAAATGATTTCGATCTGGGATTACAAGTTAACTTTGATGTTACCCGGAACTTATTGAATGTGGCACGGGCCAGAAATCCAAAATTGAAGTTGATTTTCACCAGTTCCATTGCAGTATTTGGTGGAGAACTACCGGCGACTATCACCGATCAGTGTGCAGTTAATCCTCAATCATCCTATGGCACACAGAAAGCCATGTGTGAATTGCTGATTAACGATTATTCCCGCAAAGGGTATGTGGATGGCCGGGTACTCCGCCTGCCGACAATCAGTGTTCGCCCCGGAAAACCAAACAAAGCCGCATCCTCTTTTGCCAGTGGTATCATCCGTGAACCTCTGCACGGAGAAAACAGCGTCTGCCCGGTTTCCCGCGATCTTACTTTGTGGCTTTCTAGCCCTGAAACGGTGATCCGCAACTTTATTCATGCCGCTCAAATTCCGGCGGAGAAATTTGGCCTTTCCCGCACAGTTAATTTACCTGGTATCAGTGTCACTGTTCAGGGCATGATTGACGCACTGGCAGACGTTGCCGGGCAAAAAGCCGTGGATCTGATCCGCGTCGAACCAGACGAAAACATTAACCACATTGTCGCCAGTTGGCCGGGTAACGTTGATATCAGCCGTGGGCTGTCGTTGGGTTTCCATGCTGATGGCACTTTCCATGATGCAATCCGGGCTTTTATCGCCAATAACCTGCCCCAGAATGGAGGCTAATTATGGAACTCTACATTCCGGTCATTGGTTTGGGTATAGCCGTATTTACCCTGATCTTTCTGGTACTGCGTACCCGAGTTCATGCTCTACTGGCAATGTTGATTGCAGCGGTGATCGCCGGGATCTCTGGGGGTTTAACCGCAGCGGATACCGTCGATATCATGACTAAAGGCTTCGGCTCTACACTGGGCAGTATTGGTATTGTTATCGGTTTAGGGGTCATGATGGGACGGGTGTTGGAAGTTTCCGGCGCAGCTGAACAGATAGCCTATAGCTTTATCAAATGGTTAGGTAAAAAACGCGAAGAGTGGGCATTAGCGATTACCGGTTATATCGTTAGCATTCCGATTTTTGTCGATTCTGCTTTCGTTATCCTCTATCCACTGGCTAAGGCCCTGGCGAAAAAAGGCAAACGCAATCTGCTGACGCTTGGCGTCGCATTGGCCGGTGGATTGGTTGTTACCCACAGTGCCGTCCCGCCAACACCGGGACCACTGGGTGTTGCAGCTATCTTTGGCGTAGATATCGGCGCTATGATGCTGGCCGGTATGGTTCTGGCAGTTCCTTGTGTTATTGGCATCGTGTTTTATGCCAAATGGTTAGCAGCAAAATATCCTGAATTTCAGCCAGTTGATGAAACTGAAAACCTGAAAGAAATCCATCAGTGCTATATGGAAGAAAAAGCGAATAAACCCCTGCCTGGTTTATTTCTCTCTCTAATGCCGATTATCGTTCCTATCGCATTGATCTTCATTAAAGCCATAAACGGGCTGTTATTGCGCACCAAAACTTTTTTGGGGCAAGAAAACAACTTATATTTTCAGGTATTTGATTTCCTTGGTGCGCCAGTTATTGCCCTGACGATCAGTGTATTACTGGCAGTTTATACCCTGATGCCAAAAGCTAATAAACATGAAGTGATGGATCGTCTGGAAGAAAGTTTGCAGACTGCCGGTATTATTTTGCTGGTGACGGGAGCTGGCGGTGCATTAGGGGCGGTATTGCGCGAAAGTGGAACCGGCACTATTTTGGCACAGCACATAGCGAACTTACCTCTGATACCTGTGTTAATCCCATTTATTATTGCAACACTGGTTCGCTTAATTCAAGGCTCGGGCACCGTAGCAATGATTACTGCCGCTTCTATTTCTGCCCCAATTATTAGTCAGATTCCAGGGATCAATATGCTGGTTGCCGCACAAGCAGCAGCTATGGGCTCACTGCTTTTCGGTTACTTTAATGACAGCCTATTCTGGGTAGTTAATCGAATGATGGGAATTAAAGATGTCAAACAACAGATGATTGTCTGGTCAGTGCCAACCACTATCGCATGGGTAATTGGCTTGTGTGGCGTGATCATTCTGGATTTGGTGTTATAAGCACTAAACTCAATAAAGTGCTGTACGCCAAGTGATAGGAGGGCTGGTTGTTGCCGCGGTTGCGTTTATCAATGTGGCAGCGGCGGTAATTCATACTTTTTCTGAAGTTCTCAGTGACAGGGCATCTTGGACTAAATTTGGCGCGCTATCGTGGTGGTTGGGGTGGTGCTGTTAGTTGCCGTTATCTGGCTGTTGGGCAAGTCCGCCTCCATTATTTTTTAAACGAGAGAGGTAACAGCATGGTTCAGACTCTTCGTTTTTTACCTATGTGACTACGTTGACGAACAACCATCAGGTTTACCACGGTGCCAAAGGGGATAACACGTCAGCAACATCTCCCTCTCCTGCCGGCGAACGTCAGGCCGCCCGGCGTCAAAAACTGTCCTACACGGCTCCACTGCCGGTGGTCCTGACCCGTTACGCTGCGCAGAGTCTGTATGCGCCGTTGCGTACAGTAGAAGCTATTCCCTGCATTCACCCTGTATCATTGGCACTGTCGCCCCGATTGACCACATTGTATCCCCCTGAGCCTGTAATAGTCTCCCCGTTAGGGGGCTGGGGTGTGGATGACCTCGTTGTGGTGGCGTTGAAAGTACGTAACACCTACCGTAAGAACGTGGTGCTTGATCCACGCAGGTTACAGGGGCAATTCATAGCAGCGACCTTTCAGCATCGTTGGCTGGGACCGTCAGGCACGCCAGAAGACACGACTACCGTCTATTTGGTGGTGAAAGGTCGGCCTGAGCGTGCTTTTCTGCCAGAACCGGTGAGGTCAAAAATGCTAATGAAGTAAAAAGGAAATCCTCATGCAAAAAAAGCAACAGCAGGTATTGAAAACGGAGCAGCAAACGCTGTTCAGCCGGCTTGATCAGCTGACCCGTCAGTTAAGTAATAAAGGTATGAGTACGGAACACACTTTGTCTGAGCGTGATATTCCGCTGGGATTAGGATTGAACGATACCGGCCAAGATACGACCTCAGACGCGGACAGGCTGGTTTGGATTACCCCACAGGATGTGTTCGGCTGACTCACCAGCTGCAATGAGCGGTCAGCCAGCGACTCCCCGTTTTCCAGTGTTATTTTTGGAGGACAATGCATTGAGCCGTCAGAAAGTGGAATATGACGGTATGGCTAAAAATCAGCGAGCCATTACTAATGGTCATACAAACGAAACTATCCGTCCCATTTATACCCTGCTCGAGAATACGACGCTGGTCGGCAGCCAGGCGATGACTGCATTATTAGGCCGGGTGCCAGTAAATGACAAAGTCACTGACCCATATCCTTTTAAGGTACTGATGGGTAAAGATAACCTGACTGCCAACGGCATTGAATTGCCTGACGTGGAAGGTGCGATTGTTTCTGGTACGGCTACCGGTGACTGGACCTTGTCTTGCGTACGCGGCAATGTCACCTCTTTAACTTTTGTCTTTGCAGACGGTACTGTCAGAACCGTGCCGAAATCGGATAATCGCACCAACGGCGGCCAGCACATTCAGGACAATAACGCCGGCAATATCGGCTGGTTGTCTGACGATAACGGTATTCCGTGTTTGCCATCACCCGGCTAATATGCCAGGGTGTGAAGAATGGCTTCAGGTGTTTGTTGCCCAGATTCATCTCCATGAAAATACCACCGAGAAAATCGTGAGGTTCGTGTTCCAATACCCTCATGACATGCACAAGCAGT
This sequence comes from Photorhabdus stackebrandtii, assembly GCF_011189495.1. Classification (NCBI taxonomy): domain Bacteria; kingdom Pseudomonadati; phylum Pseudomonadota; class Gammaproteobacteria; order Enterobacterales; family Morganellaceae; genus Photorhabdus; species Photorhabdus stackebrandtii. The sequence goes on along the minus strand of NZ_PUJV01000003.1, from coordinate 108,912 downwards.
TGAGACAGCCGGGTCACCTCTTCCGGTTCATAATGTTTTATGATTTGCAAATACTGTTGCTCCAGCTCACTGTCCGGGCAAAAAGCATTATGCAGACTAATTGCCGCACACTGCACAAAATCACCAAATACCCGGTAGCGATGACGATAACGAGCCGTTTCATTAAATAAAGCCATAAACGCTTTTTTATGATTAATCAATACAGACACGTGTTCCTGAGAAAAATATCCGCCGGCAGTAGAATTATCAGACGCTCAGGCAAACCTGAACCTGTTTTCATTCCGGTACTTGTCGTAACCACAAAAGTCACAATCATCCTCAAAATAGTGGGTGATATGGCAGTGATATTGTCCGGACAAAGGTGCCATGATTTTTGCATACCACGGCTCCCAGGGTGCTATGTCAAAATTCCCGGTCAGACGCCATCGTCATTGTGCTTCCAGGACATGTCATAACCTCGCGGCCGTGCCATACCGTATCCAGATGTCGAACATGTAGTGCCCTTCGTACTCTTGTACGCCAATCAGGTAGCCGAGCGGTTCTGGGTTACACAGTCGTGTGGAGGCGACAAACCCCTTGCCTCGCCCGAAATATTTGCGAGAGTAGCGTGCTTTCACTGTTGACCGTTCGACACCGAACTTCTGACCATCGACGACACCATACAGAGCATCAAGGTCGAAGGAATAATGAGGGAAGATCGGCAGCGTAGCAATGGCATTGTTAATCCAACGGCTATTTCGGTGTAGTATTTGAATAGCTGGTTTTATAGGAATAAATAATGACGATATTTTATTAGCAATGAGTAGTTTTATTTTTGAATTCGGTGACCATTTGGACGGTCACCGATGGTAATAACATAAATATATTTTAATCTAATTTCACCAAGGATTAATTCATAGTGTTATAATGAAAGGAAGAATCAGTAAGTTATTATTTGTAACCGACAGATCATAAATAACAATGTGGCTGTTACTGGAAATAGCATATGATGATGTTATGTCACCTTTTTTCATTGCCATTACATAACCGCGTGAATCAAAGCGATTCCAAGTACCAGTAGTTTCCCCTGGATTTACAACATAATATTTGTCATCTGCTTTACCCCTTTCAGTACTCCAGTAATTAATTGAAATCTCAATCTTTTTAAGCGTATTATTCGTGACTTTAAGAGTCATATTACAATTCCTCACTATTTTAATCTGATTTTATTAAAAAACAATTTATCAAAACCCCAATCTAGAATGGCGGCATTAAATATAGATATAAAACTCAAATTCACCTAATTTTTTTACAGGTTTTATGTGCTGTTTTTTATTACATCTCTTATCTGAAATAAGTTTCCAAGGCAGTTTTAAAATTAAAAACATCGAATAATCCATTACGGTTTAAAACGAACATTATTGTTCAAAGCCGTAATGTTTATTTAAATTCAAAAATAGTTACAGCATTACTTTTTTAGTGCTTAATAATATAAATATCTTTCGATGATATAAAACAGAGTGGGCTGATATAATATGAAAAAATATAAGATTTTACCAGTCTGGCACTAACATAGTAATAAATAGGCTATGTTTTCCCCCTCCCACCAATATGGTTCAAAGCTGGAGCTAAGATTCTAGTACTACAGCCGTACTTACTTTTTTCAACAGAAAAGACACGCATAGAAAAGCTTAATTCATGCGGTTTCTCAGCGTTGTGAGCATCAAGGAAAATGCAACTTTCTAGTATCTACGGCTGTAGTACTAGATAACCCCCCCCCCTGACCTTCCCTAATATAATCCCTCAATTGAGCTCATGTTAAAAACAAACCTTATCCGTATTGTAAAATACCAAGTTACTTAATAATAAGTGTTTATTTTTCTTAATTTCAAATAAGAAAAATCCATTAATTATAAATGAGGTATAAATATACATATCATTGTTATTCTGCCAGACCATATTTATATAGTATACAATGGAGTTTTATCTCTGTCATCGTATTATACAAGGATTATATTATGAAAGAAAAATTGCTTTTTACTCTGATTTTTATCGGCACGCTCTCATATTCATTAATGGCAAACAGCGCCAGAGAATTAGATACAATAAATGGTCAACCTGCGGAACCGGGTGAATTTCCATTTTATTCAGCACTTAACACAAAAGATGGAAACATTGAAGGTCACCGTTGTGGCTCGATATTAATCAATAAACGTTGGGTTTTAACAGCAGCTCACTGCGTTGAAGATGATAATATAAAATCCACAATCTATGTAGGATTAGAAAGGTATAAACCTACACCAATTTATAAGGATAAAGTTGATATTGAAAAAATTATTATTCATCCAAAATGGTTGGCACGAAAACGTGGGCAATATGACATAGCGCTCATTAAGATCAACCGAGATGCAAACAGTGATACTTTTGCAAAACTCAATGGAATAGATGAAACTATTGATCTGCCAGTTGATACAGAATTAACGGTTATTGGTTTTGGAAAAACAGAAAGTGTATCAACACCGAATATATTAATGAAAACCGATGAATATATCCTTGATGATAAGATATGTATCGAAGTTCCTCCGGGATACCCTGATACAAATTACGATCCGGCAATAAATATTTGTTCTGGTAATCAAAATGGAGGTGTCGGCGGTGGAGATTCAGGCGGGCCATTGATGATTAAACTCAACAACCACCGACTTTAGTCGGTGGTTGTTGAGTTTAGAATATACTCCTTGCATGCTAGTTTATTAAATTATTTTTTAGGTGGAAATGACAGATCTTCAGAATAAACTTTTATTTTAATCACACCAGCATCTTTTGTGATGAGAACATAAGCCAGTCTCAATCTTGGGTTACGAGAGCTGTCTTTTATCTGATTATAATCAAACAAATTAACCTTTTCATTAGCGGAGGTTATCCTGGTATTTCCACTGACAGAAGTCTCTTTTCCAAAATAGGTAACCATGCTGCTATCATAGCTAGAAAATATATCAACCAATTGATTACTTCCTAAAACTTTTCCATTGTCTGTATTAGCCAGCATATTTTCTATCTCCACTAACTTTTTATTTGTTAAAGCTACATGAGATTTATAGATGCTCTCAACTCCCTCACGGTTAGTTAACCAATTATCATCACCCATTTTTTGCCTGGCATGATAAGCATAAAAATAACTCTCATCAACAGCATAGATCATTGTGCATCCACTTAATTCGCCTGCTGATATAATTATGGGTTTTCCCTCTTTTATTTCATTAAACGGAATTTTGATGCCGATTTTACCCGATTCACCATTGGCAACATCCATAACACTAATATTATCATTAAGTTTATATTTCCCTCCCCAATGGACCATAACTGGGCCGGAGGCTGACTGAAAACTAATATCCTTGTCTTTCCATGTGATTAAAACTCCGTGTAACTTACCTTCAATACTCGTAATATCATTCATTGAAAAATGACTAAATAAGATTCCAAAATAGCGCTACATCTTATACCACTCATAATTCTATATATAACAATAGGTTGAAGATGGATGTGTGTAGCAGAATTATGAAATAATGAAATGGACACCCTCCCCAAAACGGCTTCAGTGAGCCATGCTGAATACATCAGCAAAAATATGAAGAGGTGTCCAATGGAACAAGTTATCGGAATTGATCTGGCAAAACGGGTGTTTCAATTACATATTGCATCCCCGCTTGGAAAAATGATTAAAAATACTGTGGTCTCACGTGATAAACTGATGGCTTTCATTGCGCAACAACCCCCTTCAAAAATCGTGATGGAGGCGTGTGGCAGCGCAAATTACTGGAGTCGCCAATTTAAACGATTTGGTCATGAGGTGAAACAAATCAGCCCCCAATATGTCACCCCATTTAGAATGGGCAGCAAGAATGATAAAAATGATGCCGTGGCTATTGTGGCAGCAGACAGTCGTCCGGGGATGCGTTATGTTCCGGAAAAAACGCAGGAACAACAGGATATTCAGTGTTTGCATCGGGTTCGCCAGCGGCTAATGAAAAACAGAACGGCGCTGATTAATCAAATACGGGGATTGGGCTTAGAATATGGCATTGCCATGCCTGAAAGCGCCCACAAGGTTGAACAATGTTTGCCTGAGCATCTGGAAAACGCGGAAAATGACCTGACGCCAATAAGCCGTGAACTGTTTCAGGAACTCTTGTTTGAACTCAAAGAACAGCAGCAGCGTCTGAAGGTGCTGGATAAACGCCTCGACCACCTGAACGCGCAACAAGAAGATATCGGCCGGTTACTGACACTGCCGGGTATCGGCCCACTGGGGGCATCAGCTCTGATGATAGCCTTGGGCGACAATGACCATAACTCAGATATGCCACCTCTCCCCAACCACGTTGGTGGCGATCAGGGAATTTCCTCCCTTCAGCGATGTAATTATTTATTGCGCCCGAATCGTAAATATCGGTGTTCTGAGGATCTAACGCTCCTTTCCTATAAGAAGCGCTCTTTGTTATCCAACTTGCAACACCAAGCTGAGAATTTACCAACCAGACTGGAACACCATCTTTCGATTTTAAATTGCTCCCCATTACCCCCGGCAAGAAAATTACCGGGATCACTTTGCTCGCATATTTCAAACAAACTGCTATCAGGTTTTCTTCCGTTCTGGCATTAGGTACGTTGTAGTACGGACGACCACATTCATCATATTCGGGATGAAGATAAATTTCATTTTCTTTTTCAATTGGTTTATCCATTATCTACTCCTTACCTTCTATTGCGTTAACCGAATGAATTATTCCTGGATAAGGTTTTTCTCTTAACGGGTGTATACAAAAATCAATATAAAGAATACGAAAAACATAACATATCAAAAAAAACCAGACAATATAAAATTTATTTTCAGGAGATATTGCATTGATTCTTTTTTATTTCAGTATCAATTTTTCCGTTTTATATTTTAATAAATGACAAATGCAATGATGAAGACTTGTTATTCCACCGACTATAATTAAATAATTTTTTATTATATTTCAATTTATTGCATTACATCGCGCCATTTCAAAGAGTAAATTTATTTATTCTATCATTACCATCTTTTCGTTCATTTAGCGAGTAATTGGAATATCACCCTCCTTAATACAAAAGATAATCAATCTCAATTACGCTATATTTAACTAAACGATACTTAAACAACATCGTCCATAAACTTCATAATCAATGGCATTTTCAGGAATATTCTTAGTAATTTCTTAATGAGGGTTTAATTATAAAAAGATAAATCAATGAGTACTAAAACGCAGAAAAGAATTACCCATATTCAAAGAAAATCCAGAATTGGTAAAGGGATAAGTTGTCAGTCTGATATTACCAATTAATGAATAAAATAACTTTACGATGTTAAACAAATCAATAAGTAAACGGAACTATTCACCTTGTTAAACAGCCATAACCTCATCTATAAGACCCCCGCATTAAGAATAGGAAAAAAATGCTAAGACAACTTATCTCCACTAGCCTGATTTTTAGCTTACTGTCAACTGCTGCATTAGCAGCAAAACCACAAAATTATCTTTACACTTCATCTGATAACCTCAACCAGCTACATGAATTGCTGAAACGTCAGGACATCAATGGCGTACAAATAGTTTATAACTGGAAACAATTGGAGAGTGCACCGGGAAAATATGATTTTTCCGCGATCGAAAAAGATCTGATGTTGCTTAGCAAGATCCAAAAGAAGTTGTTTATCCAGATTCAGGATCGCTTTTTTGAGAAAGATGCCCGCTATATCCCATTTTATCTTCAACAAAGCTCGAAATATCAAGGTGGTTTAGTTGCACAGGTTGATAATCCCGGTGAAGGTAAAGCGCAAGGTTATGGCTGGGTTGCTATTCAGTGGAATACCAATCTGCGCAAACGCTATCAGAATCTCCTTTCTGTATTAGCAAAAGAGTTTGATGGCCGTATTACCGGCATTAATCTGCCAGAAACCGCCATTGATATTGACATGAAGCACGACACAACCGGTTTTAGTTGCGACCACTATTTTGCCGCTGAACTTGATAACATTAAATTTGCCCACCAGGTATTCAAAAAATCCTACGTGGTGCAATACGTTAACTTCTGGCCATGCGAATGGAATAATGATCACCAATACATGTCCCGCCTATTTAATTTCGCGTCAAAAAATAAGATCGGCCTGGGTGGCCCCGATATCGTGCCATATCAATCTGCACAGATGAAAAACGCCTATCCCTTTTTCAACCGTTACAAAGGCAAGCTGGATTTGGTCGCGATGGCGGTCCAGGAACCCACTCTGACCTACATTAACCCAAAAACCAGGAAACCCTTCACTCAGGAGGAGTTTGCTGATTTCGCTGAAAACTACCTGGGAGCGAACATTATTTTTTGGAGCTCTGCAACACCGTGGCTGAAACAATAAGACAAGGTTGTGATAAACGCGCCAGAGGATGAGTATCACCGTAGCCCTCCCTGAATAGCCTGAAGCCGGGAGAACCCCGGCTTAGAAATCATGTATCACCCATCTCAATGAATACATGGCACTCACATGCAGGATACTTTGCACTTCGAGCAAGGTTCGAATTAAGCAAAGCGAGATAACAATGTAGTGCTTGCAGTGTGTTAGTCCAAAAGGCGAGGAAACCGTCTATCTTTCCTTACCACCATAAAAAATTATTCTAGGTATAACAAAAAATAATAAATATAAATTTATCATCTGGGTACAGTGAAAACTTTCTATCATTATCTCCGCAAGACAACAACGCGGAGCTTACAATAAGCTACTCCGCGTAAAATAAATTTAACTCATATCATTTACTGAATCGATAAAACGATTAAGTACACTTGAATGTGATTTAGACTTATAAATATAACATTGATTTGCTGTACCCGGTTTTTCAATAGGAACAAAACTTAAAGCATCACCTCCTTCCAATTCATCAGGATGAGAATCTGTAATGAAAATATAGTCTCTTGAATAAATGAAATTCATGCAGCACCCCATATTATCCATCTGGCGCATATTCACTTTGCCACCACTTTGAATAACTTCTTCTTCCAGATTTTTAATGAAACTGCTTTTATAAAGTACAGGATCACACAACCAAGTATTATTTTTTAGCAATTGCATTACATCACCACCAGCAATATCCAATAATTCTTTTCGGCAGCAAATTCCCAATTCTGGTCCTTTTATTTTGCGAATAAGACTAAAACGGTCACTTAGTATCTTTTCTGAGCTCATAATGAGCGTGTTGCCGTCATAATCCACTATTTCTTCAATGTTATCATAACTAAACCGGAATATATTTACTTGGGAGCTATTTCTGTCAGCTGCCTTATATAAATAAATTAGGTGCTTGTTTTTCCCCCAATCGTAATAAATATTAACTATGTTACATATGCTACCACTGATATGTTTTTTAGTTATTTCTTTTTCTTGTAAATAAAGATCTTTAAGATCATTATATAATTCTAAACCATCTTTAGTCAGACTCATCCCAAATTTCTCCCTTTTAAAAAGGCGCTTCCCTAATGTCGCTTCGAAGTCTTTGATTGATTTAGCTACTGGAGGAGTTGTTCGGTTCATCACTCTTGCCGCTTTACTTAAAGAACCATTTTCCACCACTGCCATGAATGCTTCTAATTTACGAGAAAAAAACATAATTCACCGTTCCTATATAACTTGTGGCTAAAATAATTTCTTTGAAATAGCCTTCACCAAATGACAGCTAAATCAGTTCGATACTGTGAAGGCGTAAATTTTGTACAAAAAAACAAATACTTCTCAAACATATACCACATAAAAAAAGCTTATGTTCAATACATAGGTGGCTCAATAAACTCTATTATTCATGTTTATCATGGTTCAAAAATTAATCTCAACCAATCAACCATTAGAAAATATAAACATTACTAACGAGCTCAATTTTCTATCAAAGATTAGGATAGGGTTCTACATTTTTCAGTAATCAATTTTTGTAACACTAGAGATAAAAACGGTCTAACCACAGTATTTTCTCACCATAAATTATTATATTTTTCACAATTAATTATAATATAGGGGTTCCGTTACTATTTCGTCCTGACCATTGTCAATAGTTACTTTTTAAAATCCATCTGTTACTATTGTTCCTGTGTCTTTTTACTGGATGGCTGTAAAAGATGAAATTTATCTCTTTTAATATTAATGGATTACGTGCCCGCCCCCATCAGTTAGCTGCGATCGTCGAGCAACATCAACCCGATGTTATCGGCCTACAGGAAACAAAAGTCCATGATGAGGCGTTTCCTTTAGAAGAAGTTAGGAAGCTTGGCTATCATGTGTTTTATTACGGTCAGAAAGCTCATTACGGCGTTGCACTGTTAACACGTCAGGCTCCTCTTACTGTGCGCCATGGTTTTCCTGGGGACAATGAAGATGCCCAACGCCGTATTATCATGGCAGATATGGAAACCCCACACGGGCTATTAACAATCATTAATGGTTATTTTCCACAGGGAGAAAACCGTGACCATCCAGTGAAATTTCCTGCAAAAGAGAAATTTTATCGGGACCTGCAAAGCTATCTGGAGCAAAATTTATCGCCTCAATCGCAAGTAATTATCATGGGGGATATGAATATCAGTCCGACGGATCTGGATATCGGCATTGGTGAGAACAACCAAAAACGCTGGTTAAAAACAGGTAAATGTTCTTTCCTGCCAGAAGAGAGGGATTGGATGGAGCGCCTGAAAAGTTGGGGTCTGGTTGATACATTCAGAAATCTGAATCCTGAATGTAACGACCAATTTTCTTGGTTTGATTATCGTTCAAAAGGGTTTGATGATAATCGCGGTCTACGTATAGATTTACTTCTTGCCAGTAAGCCCTTGGCGGAACGCTGTATTGCGACAGGTATTGATTATAAAATCCGTGAAATGGAAAAACCGTCAGATCATGCGCCTGTCTGGGTAGAATTTGAAATGTGATATTCTGTTAACACCGAATATCAACCAGTTCTGTTAAAATAACGTAGCAATTGCGCCCTACGGCGCAATTGCTTTAGCTTTTTTTACTGATTTTGCTTTTTTCCCTTTTTTATCTTTAATCGGAACTGGCGGCAAATCACGAAAAGCTTTTAAATTACGGTTCTGTTTAGCCTGCCAAATTAATTGCTGCAATGTCTCCTCAAGTGGCCCCATGAAATCTTGATAACGGAACTGTTTCTCGCTGATTTGCGTTAACCGGGATTCCCAGTGGGCGGTCATATCCGGTAAAGCAGCCATATCAGGTACTACATGAATGAGTGCCCTACCCGCAGGCGTTGCATGAATATGACGCCCTTTTTTATAAAGAAACTCCCGTTTAAACAACAGTTCAATAATGCCGGCACGTGTTGCCTCAGTACCCAGCCCATCCGTTGCACGAAGGACTTTTTTTAGTTCCTTATCCTGCACAAAACGGGCAATCCCCGTCATAGCAGAAAGGATAGTTGCATCAGTAAATGGCTTTGGTGGTTGAGTTTGGCGTTCTACCACTTCTCCTCTTTCACACAATAATTCATCACCTTTAGCAACAACCGGTAATGGTGTTCCATCGTTTTCTTCATCACGCTCTTTATTGCCAAGCAATGTTCTCCAACCTGCTTCAGCAAGAAAACGCGCTTTAGCAATAAATTTTCCACCGGCAATTTCCAATTCAATAATACATTTACGGAATATGGCATCTGGGAAAAATTGCATTAAATATTGTCTGGCAATCACACCATAAATATTAGCCTCGTTGTCTGTCAGATTTATATGGTTACTTCGTGCCGTAGGAATAATTGCATGGTGGGCATCAACCTTTTTATCATCCCAACAACGATTCTTCCTGTCTGTTTCCAATAAGGCTTGTGGCAACAGATTTGTTGTATGAACAGATATTGCATTAAGCACCGCATGGCGCCCGGCAAAGTGCTCTTCAGGCAAATAACGGCAATCAGAACGGGGATAAGTAATCAGTTTATGCGTTTCATACAATCGCTGACAAATATCCAACACTTGCTGTGCATTCAGGCCAAAACGTTTAGCAGCTTCAATCTGTAACGAAGATAATGAAAACGGCAAAGGAGCAACCTCAGATTCCCGTTTATCCTGATAAGAGGTCACATAGGCCGGTTGGCCGGTGATTCTGGCAACAACATGTTCAGCCAGAGGCCGGTGTATCAATCGCCCTTCTTCATCCAGAAAATCAATACAAGATTCACTTGGCTGCCAAAGAGCGGTAAAACGCTCATCTTTTGGCGTAACAATATGGGCTTTCACCTCAAAGAAATCTTTTGGTACGAAATGCTCAATCTCTTCATCCCGGCGAACAACTAACCCCAAAACAGGCGTCTGAACCCGCCCGACAGATAATACACCCTGGTACCCCGCATTGCGTCCAAGCAAGGTATAAGCCCGGGTCATGTTAATACCATACAACCAATCAGCCCGGGCTCTGGCGAGAGCAGAAACGCATAGCGGGATAAAATCCCGGTTATCTCTTAACCTGTCAATAGCTCTGGTAACCGCTTGTGGGTTTAGATCACTTATCAGGCAACGGCGAACATTTTTTCGCTTTTTACCATCCAATTTCAAAAAATCCAGAACCTCATCCACCAGCAATTGCCCTTCACGATCCGGGTCACCCGCATGTACCACTTCATCTGCTTTTCCCAGCAATTCCCGGATGATGTTGAGCTGTTTCGCCACAGAAGGCCGAGGTTTTAACTGCCATTTCTCCGGAATGATAGGAAGATCAGCCAATGACCAACGGGCAAAGCGACTGTCATAAGCATCAGGTTCCGCCTGCTCCAGTAAGTGTCCGATACACCAGGTCACAAACTGGTTATTTCCACAAGCAATAAAGCCATCACCACGGCGATGCGGTTTCGGTAAAACATCAGCAATCGCCCTGGCCAGGCTTGGTTTTTCTGCAATAAAAAGCCGCATGGATATTATTCATCAACCTCAATCAGAACTCTGCCTGACTGTTGCTCAGACAACTCACCAATTGCTGTCAGTTCAATGCCATGACATCGTGCAATCGCTTTCACTTCATCTACCGCTTCCGGCAGAACAGCCAGCAGCAGGCCGCCTGATGTCTGCGGATCACATAACAGGTTACGCTGAAGCGCTGTCATTTCACCAATAAGATGACCATAACTGTCAAAATTACGCCCAGTGCCCCCCGGAACACACTCTTTTTCAATATAAGATCCCACTTCTGGCAGTTTAGGAATTTTTGAAAAATGGATAGTTGCCCGGACACCCGATCCTTGACAAATTTCACTCAAATGCCCTAACAGACCAAACCCGGTCACATCGGTCATTGCTGTAACACCCGCAACTTCGGCAAGATCAACCCCCGGTTTATTTAAGCGGCACATGGTTGCTGTCGCGACGCCCTGATGCTCAGGCAACAACAGGCTTTTTTTCTCCGCCGTGGTCAATACCCCGATGCCAAGCGGCTTTGTCAGAAATAGCTGGCTACCTGCTTTCGCTGCACTGTTCCGTTTCACCCGATCAATGTTAATGATACCGGTTACAGCCAGACCAAAAATAGGCTCAGGTGCATCAATAGAATGTCCTCCCGCCAGTGAAATTCCCGCATCTTTACAAACCGTCCGGCCACCTTCAATCACCTTGCGGGCAATTTCCGGTGCCAGTTTATCCATCGGCCATCCCAGAATCGCTATCGCCATAATAGGCTTACCGCCCATTGCATAAATATCACTGATAGCATTTGTCGCGGCAATACGCCCAAAATCAAACGGATCATCAACGATCGGCATAAAGAAATCGGTCGTACTGATGATGCCCGTACCATTGCCAATATCATAAACCGCCGCATCATCGCGCGTTTCATTACCTACCAGTAAGTGAGGATCAAGAAATTTTTCCTGCTCACTACGCAGAATGGTTTCCAAAACTTTCGGTGAGATTTTACAACCACACCCAGCACCGTGACTGTACCGGGTAAGGCGAACTTCTGTTGACATAACAGACTCCGGTCAGAAGTAGCTGACAAAATTAGTCATATCCGGCGTGGCAACTTTGCTTGGCGCTTTCAAAACAGGCGTTCCAAGGTAAAGAAAACCTACTACCTTGTCATGCTCATTACAACCCAGACCAGTACGCACCGTATCATCATCAGTCCATGAACCGGTACGCCAGATACCACCAAACCCTTGAGCCACCGCCGTCATTTGCATCGCGTGTACCGCGCAGCCGGCAGAAACCACTTGTTCCCATTCCGGTATCTTGGAATTCTCCATCACCTTTGCAATAACCGCGATAATTAATGGTGCACGATAAGGCGCACTTTTGGCTTTTTCTTCCGCTTCAACACCCAGATTACTGTCAACGGCAGCCTGGTGGAGTAATTGGCTAAACCGAACAATCCCCTCATCCTGCATGACAATAAAGTGCCACGGCCGCAATGTGCCATGATCAGGCACTCTCATACCAGCGGCCAGAATATTCTGTAATGCGTCACCCTGAGGCGCCGGTGTCGTTAAACGTGATGCTGAACGTCGGTTCAACAAGAGTTCTAATGCATTCATATTTTTCTCCTGAATAAGCTATTTTATTATAAGCTAACATTTTCTGTTTATTTGTTAACGAAGAAAAGCCCAAAAGCGGCCTTTTCGGACAATTTGACACTATTTGAAGCTGACATTTATATGTCTGGTCATTAGGATAGCCCTACTTGATCCTATCTTTGGAGATGATATGCGTATTTTATGGAAGTTGGTCGCAAGATTATTTAAATGGAGTTGGCGACTGCTGAATTTCGTTCGGGAAGTCATTTCAAACCTGATTTTTATCCTGCTTATCCTGGTTATTGTTGGGGGCTTTATGCTTTATCAACAGCCCAATAAAGCGGTAGATAGTTATCAGGGAGCATTGTATGTCAATCTCACCGGTGTTGTTGTGGATCAGGTTTCCAGCCGTAACCCATTGAATCAATTGGGACGTGAACTGTTTGGTTCATCCGGCAATAAATTACAGGAAAATTCTCTGTTTGATATTGTTGATACGATCCGTCAGGCAAAAACCGATGACAAAATCACAGGTCTGGTGCTAAAACTTGACGATTTCATCGGCGCTGACCAGCCATCTATGCAGTATATCGGTAAAGCGATTAATGAGTTTAAAATTTCTGGCAAACCCGTTTACGCTATCAGTGATAACTACAACCAGCCGCAATATTATCTGGCCACTTTTGCCGATAAAATTTATCTGTCGCCACAAGGTGCAGTGGGTCTTTATGGCTATTCAACCAATAACCTCTATTACAAATCCCTGCTGGATTCACTGAAAGTCACCACACATATTTTCCGGGTCGGGACGTATAAATCAGCCGTAGAGCCGGTTATGCGCGATGATATGTCTCCGGCTGCACGGGAAGCTGACAGCCGTTGGGTCAACGGTCTTTGGCACAACTACCTCAATACTATCGCCGCTAACCGCAAACTTTCTGTTCATCAGGTATTCCCAGGCGCAGATGAGATGATTGCCGGCTTGCGTGCTGTTGGCGGAGACAATGCCCAATATGCACTCAGACGCAAACTGGTCGATTATGTCGCTCCACGCAATATCATTGAAAGTGAAATGACAAAAGCCTTTGGCTGGGATGAAAAAAACCGACATTTCAATGCCATCAGTATTTATGATTACGCGCCACAATCGCTGGCAAACAAATCATCATCCAAGGGTAATATTGCCGTTATCATAGCGCAGGGCGCGATCGTTGATGGCCAACAGGTTCCAGGAATGGTTGGCGGTGATACAACCGCCGCTCAGATCCGTCAAGCACGTTTGGATGATAATATCAAAGCCGTTATTCTGCGGGTAAACAGCCCTGGCGGCAGCGTTAGCGCTTCCGATGTTATCCGCACCGAGCTGGCGGCTCTGCGTGCAGCGAATAAACCTGTCGTTGTTTCTATGGGTGGAATGGCTGCATCCGGGGGTTACTGGATCTCTACCCCTGCAAATTACATCATCGCAAACCAAAGTACGTTGACCGGTTCTATTGGTATCTTCGGCGTCATTACCACTTATGAAAACAGCCTGGATCATATTGGTATCCACACTGACGGCGTTTCCACGACACCACTGGCGGGTATTTCAGTCACGAAAGGGCTCAGTAAAGAGTTCTCAGAGCTGATGCAGCTTAATATTGAGAACGGCTATAAGAACTTTATTGGCCTTGTTGCTGACTCACGCAATAAGACATCAGAAGAGGTCGATAAAATTGCTCAAGGGCATGTATGGACTGGTAACGATGCTAAAACCAATGGATTGGTCGACCAATTAGGTGATTTCGACGACGCGGTTGCCAAAGCAGCTAAATTGGCAAAACTGGATAATTCAGAACTTGACTGGATGCAGCCGGAAATGTCATTCAGTGAGTTGCTGATGAGCCAGTTGACAGCAACCACTCAAGCTATCGTACCGGAAGCTCTTCAGGCATGGCTTCCTGCGCCAATGACGCAGGTCGCTCAGGCAGTAAAACAGCAAGCTGAGTTCTATCGTCATTTAAATGATCCACAAAATCGTTATGCGTTCTGTTTAAATTGCGGAGATATTCGCTAAAAAACCATCATAATGCATGACATTAGCAGAAACATGCCACTGGAATTCCCCGGTATGATCCTAGTGGCAACTTAATTAATGGCGTTTTTAGCCTGACAGATACTCTGTCAGGCTTTTTTTATTTTGTAATACTCCTATAATCCAGCTGATCTTTTTACGAGGCACTGTCATGCAGAAGAAATCTATTTATGTCGTCTATACTGGCGGAACCATTGGGATGCAACGCTCATCTCAGGGATACGTTCCCGTTTCCGGGCATTTACAGCGCCAGCTCACCAAAATGCCTGAATTTCACCGGTCTGAAATGCCGACATTCACCATCCGTGAACATCAACCACTGATTGATTCTTCTGATATGACCCCAGAAGACTGGCAGTTTATCGCTGATGATATCCGGCAAAATTATGATGATTATGATGGTTTTGTGATCCTACATGGCACGGACACGATGGCATTTAGCGCATCCGCTCTCTCTTTTATGTTTGAGAATCTGGGTAAACCGGTGATTGTGACAGGATCGCAAATCCCGCTGGAAGCACTGCGCTCTGACGGGCAGACAAACTTGCTAAATGCGCTTTATCTTGCCGCTAACTACCCAGTTAACGAGGTCAGCCTGTTTTTCAATAATAAACTGTTCCGTGGGAATCGGACGGTCAAAGCACATGCAGACGGTTTCGATGCTTTTACCTCACCAAACTGTTCCCCATTGATGGAAGCAGGTATTAACATCAAGAGCTTCAATGCATGTCCGGCCCCTGCCAGCCATGGTGAATTTATCACTCATCAGATTACCCCTCAGCCTATTGGTGTGATAACCATTTATCCCGGCCTTTCCAGTCAAGTTGTGAATAATATTTTAATGCAACCGGTTAAAGCCTTAATCCTGCGCTCATACGGCGTCGGCAACGCGCCACAGCATCCTGAATTATTGAAAGAGCTAAAACAGGCAACAGAGAGGGGGATAGTGGTTGTCAATCTGACTCAGTGCATTTCTGGCAGGGTAAACATGGAAGGCTACGCAACAGGTCATGCTTTGGCTGAAGCTGGGGTTATCAGTGGTTACGATATGACCTTTGAAGCAACTTTAACTAAATTGCACTATTTACTCAGTCAACCCTACAGCAATGAAAAAGTTCGTTATTTAATGCAACAAAATTTACGTGGTGAATTAAATTATGCCGACAAATAATCTGGGAAAGAGATGAAAACAGCCTTATTACTTATTGATCTACAGAACGATTTCTGTACCGGCGGTGCGTTAGCCGTAAAAGAGAGCGAGCACGTCATTGATGTTGCAAATCAGGCAATTGATATCTGTCTGAAACACAATATCAGCATTATTGCCACTCAAGACTGGCACCCCGCTGAACATATGAGCTTCGCAGCAAACTCCGGTCAGAAGATCGGGGATATCGGTATACTAAACGGTATTCCGCAAGTATGGTGGCCGGAACACTGTATTCAGGGGCAACATGGCGCTGATTTCCATCCACAACTGAACAAGCAGGCTATTACTGAGATTTTCTACAAAGGCGAAAATCCACAAATCGACAGCTATAGTGCTTTCTTTGACAACGGCCATCAGAGTAAAACCCGGCTTGACGACTGGTTGCAAACAGAGCAAATTGAACGCCTGTTTATTATTGGTATTGCCACTGATTATTGTGTGAAGTTTACCGCACTGGATGCACTGGCATTAGGTTATGAAACTTGGGTAATTACTGATGGTTGCCGGGGGGTTAATCTCAGTCCAGGTGACAGCCAATCTGCATTCAAAGAGATAAAAGAACGAGGCGCGATACTGATAGAACTTGCTCAACTAGACAGCACCCTTTTCTGATAACAATCAAGGCCAGGCTGAGTTCAACAAACCCAGCCTTTTCATATCCATCTTGTGAAGATTATGGCTTAAATGTTGCCACCATTTCAGACTGAAAGGCCGCCTTCAATTCTTGTTTACTCTTCATCACCAACTGACCATCAGTACCGATAGTCATATGCTCAGGTTCATGGTTGTGCCTTGCTTGCCATAGCATAATCATTTGCAGGCTATTTTCTTTCTGCTCTACAGTTAGAGGCACACCATCCTGCCATTTACCCAGTTCGACTGCCTGAACTAGGCGTTGATATATTTCTGGTGTCATTACGGATAACAGATCATCCAGTTCCATTGATATTTCCTCATTAATTTTCCAGAATTAGCTGAAACGATTTTTCTTACATAAATTAACGGCTATGCCGGCAATGATAAAAATGTCTAACCTGCTGTTTTTTCACCTGTATTTTCATCAGTGAAACTTAACGCAGCCGAGTTGATACAAAAACGCTCTCCTGTTGGTTTCGGGCCATCAGGGAACACATGCCCCAAATGAGCGTCACAATGGCAACAACGAACTTCAATACGCTGCATATTATGACTATTATCATCAAGATACAGTACTGCATCATTGCTGACAGGCTGGTAAAAACTCGGCCAACCGCAGCCAGAATCAAATTTAGTATCAGACATAAATAACGGCTGTCCACAGCACAGACAATGATACACACCACTTTTTTTATTATGGAGCAATTTCCCTGAAAATGGCGGTTCTGTCCCGGCATTCTGGGTAACATGACGCTGAATATCAGTAAGCTCTGTATAAAGGGCAACATCAGGATGCTTAGCCATAACGACCACCTTAATAAGATTCATGTTTTCAATAAAATCAAATGATAATAACAAAAAATTAACATTACATCAGTGGAATTTATTTTAAGCGGTTAACTGAAGATGTTTATCCTACTATTTGTGATGTGACTCGCATATCTAACCGATTAACTTTCAATATCTGTTTATGCCCCGATAATGATGGGCGGATCGATTGCTGGTACCGTATAGCAAGTGTCTGAATGGTGCACTCAAAGTTGATGTTTTTCAACTATTGACACGATTCCGCTTGACGGCTGGCAAGGTTTTGGTAACTTTAGTAATAATTTTTAATTCACTAAAAAATAGCTGGTGGAACACTATGACTATCAAAGTAGGTATCAACGGTTTTGGTCGTATTGGCCGTATTGTTTTCCGTGCTGCACAAGAACGTTCAGACATCGAAATCGTCGCAATCAACGATTTGCTGGACGCAGAATACATGGCTTACATGCTGAAATACGATTCAACTCACGGTCGCTTCAACGGAACGGTTGAAGTAAAAGACGGCCACCTGGTTGTTAACGGTAAAACTATCCGTGTGACAGCAGAACGAGATCCAGCTAACCTGAAATGGAATGAAGTGGGCGTTGATGTTGTTGCAGAAGCAACAGGTATCTTCCTGACTGATGAAACTGCACGTAAGCACATTACCGCGGGTGCGAAAAAAGTGGTTCTGACCGGCCCATCCAAAGATGACACACCTATGTTTGTTATGGGAGTTAACCACAAAGCTTACGCAGGCCAGGACATCGTTTCCAATGCCTCCTGCACCACTAACTGTCTGGCGCCGCTGGCTAAAGTTATCAATGACAAATTCGGCATCGTTGAAGGGCTGATGACCACTGTTCACGCAACCACTGCGACTCAGAAAACCGTGGATGGCCCTTCTGCAAAAGATTGGCGCGGTGGCCGTGGTGCCGCTCAGAATATCATCCCATCTTCTACCGGTGCGGCTAAAGCAGTAGGTAAAGTTATCCCTGAGCTGAACGGTAAATTGACCGGTATGGCTTTCCGTGTTCCTACGCCTAACGTCTCTGTTGTTGACCTGACTGTACGTCTGGAAAAACCAGCCACCTATCAGCAAATTTGTGATGCCATTAAAGACGCGGCTGAAGGTGAACTGAAAGGCGTTCTGGGTTACACCGAAGATGACGTCGTATCTAACGATTTCAATGGCGAAAAACTAACTTCTGTATTTGATGCAAAAGCCGGTATTGCCCTGAATGACAACTTTGTGAAGCTGGTTTCCTGGTATGACAACGAAACAGGTTATTCTAATAAAGTTCTGGATCTCATCACTCACATCTCGCAATAACTGAGTCATCACCTTGCCTGAAAAGAGCTGCCTTTTCTGGCGGCTCTTTTGTTTTAATCTGCTTACAACATGCGTTATTCTTCGGTCATGCAATATGCCTGCTTTGGGTTTATAAGGTCATAACACATGAACGATAAAATTTTTGCATTACCGGTTGCAGAACAGATCTCCCCTTCCATCAGTCAACGAAACATAGATGGCTTCCCATTGATAGTCGTGTCTCATCCTAAAGTTCGTGGCGCAATCAGCCCGCAAGGGGCACACCTCATCGCCTGGCAACCCAGTGATGAAGAGCCGGGATTGTGGTTAAGCAAGAAAACAGCATTTAAAGCAGGCACCGCTATCCGTGGAGGCATTCCTATTTGTTGGCCTTGGTTTGGTCCCGCAGGCGTACCAAATCACGGTTTTGCCAGAACGCTTCCCTGGGAATTCAGTGCACATAATGAACATGAAAATGGCGTAATATTAACTTTCACGCTGAGAGACAACGAGTATACCCGTAAATTATGGCCTTATAATTTTACCTTGATTGCCCGTTTCAAACTGTGTGAAACCTGTGAAGTGGAGCTGGAAGCCTATGGTGATTATCAGGCAACCTGCGCCCTGCACACTTATCTGAATGTAGGTAATATTAATCAGATTTCAGTCAGTGGGCTGGGTAAACATTTTATTGATACTGTTGCTGACAAAGAGCAATACATAACAGGGGAAAATCTTACTTTCACCGGCCACACTGACCGCATTTATACAGAACCCGAAGATTTTAATCTGATAAGAGACAACTCACTGAAACGGACAATTGAAATTCACCATTACCATCACAGTGATGTTGTATGCTGGAATCCCGGTGCTGAATTATCGAATAATATGAAAGACATGTGTGATGAAGGTTACAAGAATATGATTTGTGTAGAAACAGCTCGTATAAATAAACCGTTAATTGCCAAAAATGATAGCCCAGCCCACATTTCAGTTGTCATTCGTTGCCGGAAAGACCATCAGTAAATATCTCAAAAAAAGCCACAAAAAAGACTGAATACAATCCAGTGAATTCAGTCTCTACCCGATATTATCGTTTAGGGTAATTAAAAACTATATGTAATACCTGTCCAAACGATACTTGAATATGATTTATTAACCATTGGACTATCTTTAATTTCACTCGGTAGCCATTCAACACGCCCCATCATAAATACAGACCATGTCTGGTTAAATTCATAATTGGCAGATAACTCCAGATAGGGAGTCCAACTATCACTTGGAGTATATTTTTCCAACCCGCTACGATGTGATTCACGCTCTTTAATACCATATTCGTAACGATTTTGTTTTTTACTATTCCAGACCACACCTAATCCTGGTTGTAATGACAAACTCCCTATTTCAAAGTCATATAAATAAGCCAGGTCAACCGTGATCCCTTTACTTTTACTTAAAGTATCGGCCGCAAAAGAACTACGTAATGTTCCCCAATCTTCAATATGACGATAACTAAAACCGGCCATCATGGTATCGTGACGTTTATCCAGCTTTTTCAACTGCTTATCTTCATTGTCTTTTGGACTGAAACTTTGAGGATAATAATACACGTCTAAAGATAATTGATCTTTCGGTTCGTTCCACAAATAATATCCAGCAGTTAAAGTATGAAAATAGAAACTCTCACTTTCATAATTAACCATTGGAACAGGTAACACTTTATCTTCACTCTTTACTCCCTTATAAGGTGGTGACTGAGCCAGAACAGATACGCCAACTGACCACTGCCCTGCATAAGCTACCGATGAAGAACAACAAAAAGTGATGACTGTCGCTAGAACTTTTACTTTGTTGATCATTATTAACTATTTCCTATAAAACAATTATGCGATTGGCTATTATCAAATGTAAGTGTAAAAGATCATCTCCCTTATTTCCAAGAATAACATAGTATTTTTGTCCAAAAAGCACTATATGTCTAAATTAAACTTAATTTTCCTAACGAAAACATACAGATTATATATGAAAAACAGATATATTAATTTAAAAAAATCGATAACTTATTTTCTGAATAATACCAGAAATAAATTATTATTTATCATTCCCTCAATCAGATAAAAACCGTCCTGCCGGGTATTTAACGACAGATAGATACCGGAACCCGATCCGCCAGTGCACACAACAATTCATAACCAATAGTTCCAGGGATCCCAGCCACATCATCCACCGGCAGGTTTTGCCCCCACAATTCGACAGAACTGCCAATTTGGGCCTGCGGGCAAGGTGTCAAATCCACTGACAACATGTCCATTGATACTGCACCTAACACCTGAGTTCTGACGCCATCGACAATAACTGGTGTTCCCGTCATTGCTCTACGGGGATAGCCATCAGCATAACCACAGGCAACGGTACCAACTCTAATAGGGCCTGATGCTACATATTTACCGCCATAGCCAACTTTTTCCCCAGCCTTAAGATGCTGTATAGCAATAATCTCACTTTGCAGACTCATCACCGCTTTCAACCCAATATCTGCAATATCTTTCCACTTTCCACTGGGAGAAGCGCCATAAAGCGCAATACCAGGACGAACCCAATCTCGATGAGTTTGCGGATACCACAGAGAAGCGGCTGAATTAGCTAAACATTGAGCAATATTCAAGCCCTGACTGACTGAATTGATAACGCTAAGTTGTTCCGTAACGCCAATTTCCTTTTGATCTGCATTCGCAAAATGTGACATCAACGTGATTTGCCCAATTTGCCGGATATGCCTTGCCAACGATAAAACTTCTCTATATTGACCCGCAGGGAAACCCAATCGATTCATGCCGCTGTTTAATTTTAGATAAACATTGATTGGCCTGCTCAAATTGGCCATCTCGATTGCTTTAAGTTGCCAATAGCTGTGTACCACTGTTGTCAACTGATATTGATCAATTATCGGCAAATCTTCCGGTTTGAAAAAACCCTCCAACAGCAAGATCGGCCGCTGCCAACCCTGCTCCCGCAATAAAATGGCCTCATTAAAATCAAGTAAAGCAAATCCATCCGCTTGATCGAGATCCCGCCATAGACAACGCAATCCATGCCCATAAGCATTTGCTTTAACTACAGCCCAGATTTTGCTATTACCGACCCTATTACGAATAATAGCCAGGTTATTTTTCAACGCGCCAAGATGAATCGTTGCCGAAATCGGACGTGGCATATCAGCCCCTCAGTTCAGTGTGTAATTGATGGCTCAATGACCCCAATTTCGTATTAAAACCATTAATATAACGGAATACTGACAAATCATCAGAGGCAATGGAGGGTTTCTTACCTGAAATAAGATCAGCAAGTAACTGACCGGAACCACATGCCATTGTCCACCCTAACGTGCCGTGCCCTGTATTTAGGTAGAGATTGTTATATTCAGTCGGGCCAACAATTGGAGTACCATCTGGTGTCATTGGCCGCAAGCCCGTCCAGAAATTAGCCTGAGCAATATCGCCCCCCCCCGGATAGAGATCCTGCACCACCATTTTCAATGTTTCACAACGTGCTTTAAGCACATTCAAATTGAAACCCACAACTTCTGCCATGCCGCCAACACGAATACGATTGTCAAACCGGGTAATCGCAATTTTGTATGTTTCATCCAACGCAGTCGAGACCGGAGCCCGTTTTGCATCTACGATAGGCATGGTTAACGAATAACCTTTCAGTGGATATACCGGGATTTTGACAAGACCATTTAACAGTTCAGTGGAATAGGCTCCCATTGCAACGACATATCTGTCTGCCATCATGACGCCATCTTCGCACTGGACACCAGTAATACGGTGCCCTTCTACCAACAACTGTTTGACCTGCTTATTAAACAGAAACGTGACTCCAGCCGCTTCTGCCATTTTTGCCAGCTCTTTGGTAAAAAGCTGACAATCTCCCGTTTCATCGTTTGGTAATTGTAAGCCTCCCGTCAATTTGTAGGCAACATGAGCCAATGCCGGTTCAACTGTCACCAGTTTATCTGGCGTTAACAGATTGTAAGGCACGTCTTCTTGTTCAAGAACCGCGATGTCATTCATCGCATTATCAAACTGCTTATTGGTACGGAATAATTGAAGGGTGCCCCCCTGACGACCTTCGTATTGAATGCCGGTATCTGCCCTCAACTGTTTGATACAGTCACGGCTGTACTCTGCCAGCCGTACCATCCGGCTTTTATTGATTGCATAGTGGCTGGCATCACAATTGAGCAGCATCTGCCACATCCAGTGTAGTTGAAACAACGAACCATCAGGGCGGATAGACAGCGGAGCATGACGTTGAAACATCCATTTAATGGCTTTCAGTAGAATACCTGGCGCTCCCCACGGCGTCGCGTATCCCGGCGAGATCTGACCGGCATTCGCCGCGCTGGTTTCCTGCGCAACACTTCCCTGACGATCAATAACGGTTACTTCATGACCTTGCTGTACCAAATACCAGGCACTGGTTACACCAATAACGCCACTACCTAAGACAAGGATTTTCATCATGCTCCCCTGATGATTAAAAATTTAGCCAAGCATAATATGCTGCCTAAAAAAAACCAATATAGGACAATCATCGGTAACGTCAATAATCTATATTTATGATTTAGGTCACAATAATATTACATTTAAGCAACAAAAACATTTGTTGCTTATACACAAGCAATTTACAGAAACCAATACTAAGATAATGAAATTAAAATAAAAATTAAGATTTATATCGCACGCTAATTATTAAATATCCAGTAATTATTCTTATTTTTTCAGCGAAAATGATGAATCAATTAAACAACCACAAGATACCAATAACTGTCAATAAATTGAAATAAAAATTCAACTAAACCCCATAATTTTAGAACAATACTCTGAAATTTATACATTGATGATTGACTTGAGATAAGGAGAAAAAAGAAACAAAATTCCCGGGTCAGAGCATTCTGTCCCGGGTCAGCTCAAAATAGTTTTGATTTGAAACTAATGAATTGGATTAAGACTTGGCATTAAGTAAAAATACTAACGAGATATCAACGACAAACTTCAGCTAAATCACTTGGCATCGTACTTTGCATACTGTGCCAAATGATACCGCTCTCTTTACCATAATTACGAACACATTCCATGACCTTATCATAGGATTTATCACGGCATAATATCGCCAGTTGCTGATAAAAGCTCAATGCCAATTGGCGTGCCTCAGGATTAGAGAAGTAATAACGCCCTACACGGGTATATAGCCCTTTCAATCCATTGATAATAAGGCCGTAAATTGGATTGTCTGAAGCAAAAGCCAAACCACGGAAAATATCATAATCCAGAGCACTGAAAGACTCTGAGTTATCTTCCACATTCTCTTTTTTTGCCAACACTTCCAATGACTGACTTGGATTATGCCTAAAAGCTGTGCGAATAAATATTGCGGCAATATTCGTTCTCACTGCCAGTAGATTATCAATTAACTCAGGAACGCGATCGTGATCAAGACGAGCCAGTGTTTCTAAGATATTAAGACCTGATGTTTCCCAAAAGTTATTCACTTTTGTTGGCTTGCCATGCTGAATAGTTAACCAACCATCACGTGCCAAACGCTGCAATACCTCACGCAGGGTAGTCCTTGTTACACCAATTAACTCAGATAATTCACGTTCTGCCGGAAGAATAGAGCCAGGAGCAAAACGGCCGTTCCATATACTCTCAATAATATATTCTTCCGCAAAACCGGCGGGACTTTGAGCCTTAATGACCATATTTTTGTTATTCCAACGTGATTTTTTCAACTAATAATAGATGAAATTATATCAGAATGCGCCCCTCCAATATAGCTGTCTAGTCTAGAAACCGCAAAAACGGTCACGAAAAAAGCACACGAATTATTTAATTGTGCCCCATCTCCCTTAAAATATTTTGTATTAAAGCGTACTATTGTTTAAAGAACACGACCTTACGAATTTAGAGGAATTTTAACTACCATGGAAACCAATATTCGGAAAGCGGCGATAAAAAACTTTCTCGGCAACTCGCCGAATTGGTATAAGTTGGCTATCATCGCTTTTCTCATCATCAACCCACTTGTATTCTTCTTCATCAACCCATTTGTTGCCGGCTGGCTGCTGGTTATCGAATTTATCTTTACTTTGGCAATGGCGCTTAAATGTTACCCGCTACAACCCGGAGGTCTGTTGGCCATTGAAGCAGTCATCATCGGTATGACCTCACCACAACAAATTAGTCATGAAGTTGCTAATAATCTGGAAGTTATTCTGCTGCTGATATTTATGGTTGCAGGGATTTACTTCATGAAGCAGTTATTATTATTTGCGTTTACTAAGCTCCTTCTATCCATAAAATCCAAACAGATGCTTGCCTTGGCATTTTGTTTAGCCAGTGCATTCCTCTCGGCATTTCTTGATGCCCTGACGGTTATCGCGGTGGTTATTAGTGTTTCCCTTGGCTTCTATTCTATCTATAACAATTTTATCTCTGATCAGCATGATGTACTGAAGCCGAATAAAGATCATCACATTGATGCAGAGAAAAGGAAACAAACGCTCGCACAGTTTCGTGCTTTTTTACGCAGTCTGATGATGCATGCCGGTTTAGGGACTGCGCTCGGTGGGGTGATGACCATGGTGGGAGAACCCCAAAATCTGATCATCGCCAAAAGTGTTGGCTGGGATTTCGTCACCTTCTTTATTCGCATGGCTCCGGTTACCTTGCCTGTTTTTATCTGTGGACTGCTGGTTTGTTTTCTGGTCGAACACTTTAAGTTATTCGGTTATGGTGCAGAATTGCCGGAACGCGTCCGGCAAGTGCTGGAAAATTATGATAAAAAAACCAGCGCAAAACGAACCCGCCAGGAAAAAGCGCAACTTATTGTTCAGGCACTGATAGGTATGTGGTTAATTGTCGCTCTGGCATTTCATTTGGCAGAGGTTGGTCTGATCGGTCTGTCAGTCATTATTCTTGCCACATCGTTCTGCGGTATTACGGAAGAACATGTGCTAGGCAAAGCGTTTGAAGAGGCCTTGCCATTCACGGCATTACTAACAGTATTCTTTTCCATTGTTGCCGTGATCGTTGACCAACAACTATTTACGCCATTTATTCAGTTCGTCTTGCAGGCTTCAGAAACCTCTCAGCTTTCCCTATTCTATCTGTTTAATGGCCTGCTCTCGGCCGTGTCAGATAACGTGTTTGTTGGTACGGTTTATATCAATGAAGCCAAGGCCGCTATGCAAGAAGGGTTGATTTCACATAGACAATATGAATATCTGGCTGTTGCCATTAATACCGGTACTAACCTGCCTTCTGTTGCGACACCTAACGGACAGGCCGCATTCCTGTTCCTGCTGACCTCAGCATTATCACCCTTAATCCGTCTGTCTTATGGCCGCATGGTCATGATGGCACTACCCTATACTATTGTGATGACGCTGGTCGGTTTGCTATGTGTGGAATTTCTGTTAATTCCGGTGACTGAAATGATGGTTCATTGGGGTTTAATCTCTTTGCCATAACCGGCAACAAATTTATTTCACAACGTTATTACCCATGCCGGATTAAGCACTGATTATGCTTAATCCGGCTTTATTTTTTACCCGAAAAAATAGATTTACTTTAATTGACTTTTTTTGTTGCATTTTAGGCGGCAAAATAGGCGTTCAATTATTTATCTTATCTGCATGGAAAAAAGGAAATGATGCGATTTTTAAACCACTGTTCTCAAGGACGAAGTGCATGGCTGTTAATGACTTTTACTGCCTTGATATTGGAAGGTTCAGCCTTATATTTTCAACACGTGATGAAATTACAGCCCTGTGTGATGTGTATTTATGAGCGGGTTGCTCTGTTTGGTGTGTTAGGCGCAGGATTACTGGGCGCGATCGCACCAAAAACGCCGTTACGTTGGTTGGCTATTATTTTATGGATCTACAGTGCCTGGCGTGGCCTGCAATTGGCATGGGAACACACGATGATCCAGTTATATCCTTCCCCATTTAATACTTGTGATTTTTTTGTAAATTTTCCTTCATGGTTAGCATTAGATAAATGGCTCCCTTCGGTATTTGAAGCCTCTGGTGACTGTTCAGTAAGGCAATGGCAATTCCTGTCATTAGAGATGCCACAATGGTTAGTCGGTATTTTTGCCGCCTATTTGGTTGTTGCTGTATTGGTGTTGAACAGTCAATTTTTTAATCGTAAATAATTGCCAATTCAGGCGCAGCTGGTGAATCAAATATACTCGCAGAATCATGCCTAAAGGTGTCCTACCACAGTGATCCCAACGGCATGTTCCTGCTCATAACAGGCAGTTGCCTGATTTCGCCCTTAAATTGGTGCGCAAGAACCTTGCAATAACGCCCTTTCATCACAACGTTTGCCATTCACCAACTGACAAACCGGTGTTTGTGCACCATTTAATTGTACGGCTAATGCAGGTGTACCACCTGCATAAATACAAGTTGCTCTGGCATCAATTCCAAGGCCAATTTCTGGCGGAGAATATTGTATCGCCTGATATTGGACAAATGTTTTCCCTGTTTGGCTACTACAACCAGCCAATAAAGCAAAATTAAAGAATATTCCTTTTAATAAAGCTTTATTGAATCCTTTCTTATCGTCGATATTTAACATATCTCTTCTCCGAAAAACAATTCAGGGAAAACCATGCAGCATCATTAATTAATGTGCACTGCTGTCAGAAAGTAAATTTATTACCATAACGCCGGCAATAATAAGCGCCATACCTAGCATAGCCGCCCAATCTAACTTCTGCTGATATAAAAATATCGCCGCAACAGAAACCAGCACAATACCAAGGCCAGACCATATCGCGTAGGCAACTCCCAATGGCACAACTTTAACTACCTGAGATAATGCCCAGAAAGCAATGCCATATCCAACAATGACCAGTATAGAAGGGAATAATTTACTAAACCCATCGGAAGCTTTTAATGAAGCGGTTGCCACAACCTCAGCAACAATTGCCATTGCTAAATATACAAATCCATTCATAACCTTACTCTCTATAACAGAAAAACATAAATTGAACAACACTAATAGATAAAAACGGGCTGAATCTATCACAAATCCTGGCAAGAGTAACGTAACAAAAATGATATATTCCGTTCCCTAAATCCAATTTTTGCATTATTTACGGCGTGCCCACAGAAGTATCCTGATGACAAGAAAATCGTTGGAAAGATTCTACAAGAAATATGGAAAAGTGCTAATGATAGCTTCCAGTTTTGCGATTCAGACCAAAATCATTCAGCACGAGAACCTTTACCATCACTTAGGAAAATATGGCGTCGAGGGATTAAGCACCGATATATTTATAAATTAAAAATAATCCTATTATCTGATTAAGCAATAATTGGAAACTTATACTGTCTGAATTCGAGTAATCTTATTTCAACATGCTTTGAGGGGCAAAGTAGTATGGAGAGGAACATTCAACCCGGCTTCTGTGTAATACAACAACCTGGAGGATTAAGTTTTCAGGCAAGCTTGCTGTTCAGCCATTCAAATAGCAAAGCGGCCCGGTATCTTATGGAGTTGAATGCCGATAACCGGTACCTGAAACCAGGACAGATTCTACTTGTTGCCGATCCCGATTCTTATAATCCGCCGCATATAATGCAGCTCTTAAAGCAATCCCAATATGCAATAAATCAATCCGTTGCTCCCTTGCCTAATGAATATGCCGCATTTTTGCATCGTCATTTTGGTCTGTTTCATTATTTACTGGATCAGGGTGGGACACTGATCGGTACTGCTTCATCACTGGGTAAAAGCTACTTTTCTGAAATTAATAAAAACCTGTCAAAGTTACAGTCTCTTTATCAGAAAGAATATATACCCTATAGATTTCAAGATGCATCGAGACGGCAAGGGAGCGAATCCCCGGGAGCATAGCGAACTATGTGACCGGGGTGAGCGAGTGCAGCCAACAAAGAGGCAACTTGAAAGATAACGGGTATAGGTTAAATGGGCTAAATCGAAAATATGCCAGCCCCGATTTTTATCTAGAAAGACAGAAGATCATGGGTAACCTAAAGAGACTATTGCATAAGGTTGGGCGACTTTCTTTAAAAATCGAAGAACATCCTAACTTAAAACATGCGCTAAAGTTGTCAACTAAAGCCATTGCCCATCAATGGGATAAAGCAGGGCTTGGTGCAATAAAGGGATATAGTCAAACAATTATCCAAAGTGCAAAAATGGTTAAATGGATGAAGTACGGTGGCCGTATTGCGATCGGATTGGACTTTGTTGATACCTCCGGGCAGGTTATTGATACCTGTAATTACGGACAATCAGGACAATGTGAAAAAGTGGCAGTTAAGGAATATAGTAAATTTGCTGGCAGAACGAGCTTGGACTTTTTGGGAGGATATTACGGTGGAATTGCCGCAGGCACGGCATGTTTTGCTCTTGGGGCTGCAACTGATGGCTTGACAGTTGGACTTTGTATGGCTAGTGGTGGCCTTGTAGGTGGTTATGCCGGTAGTAAAGGTGGCGAATTGCTAAGCGAACTTATTGTTGAATTATCAATGGGGTACTAATATGAATAGAGCCGCCTTTATCATCTTACTTATTTCTTATATTTCCTCCATTCTTTTTCTCGTTATATCTATAGTCATTGACTTACTCAAAAAGTATGCTTCACTACTAACTAAAATCTAAACATATGAATTGTATTTTAGAGTTAGGATTATAATAAACACAACTTCTTTATATTAATATTTTTATTCAAAAAACACGCTTAGTTATTAGCTAAAAACTAAGCGTATAAATTATAGTTATCAATAAACCATCTCATCCCAAATACAATATCCTGATGTTCCTGCCATATAATGCCGACAAGTAATATTAACATACTGAACTGAAACAACTTCCTCCGGTTGTCCTTTATTATCATTGACAACATGCGGATAATTAACATTTAAACTACAAATTTTTGCCCCAGTGAGCAAGATGGAATAGAAAAGTTCTTGTGAACCTATTTGCGAGGTCCGATAAACATCAAATGTCAATTCCAGTTTTTCATGGTTAGCCGCCGCTATCATTAATAACGGTGAAGATTTATCTAATGGTTTAATGAAGTTTACCGGCTGATAATTGACATTCTACGCGACAGTCAGGCCATGATTAAATTGCAGTACCATAATTTGATTTTCATGTCCATTCTGATACCGGTTACCAATAGAATCCAGAGTTGAGCATCCTTGAGAAATAAGCCCTTGCGTTTCACCTTTTATCGTTACATAAATCATATTTGCCATACTATTCATCCTATATTTCTGCTTAATCTTTCATTCTGAACTGCTTTTTTTACATTTCAATGATAAAATTGTAAAAAATAGTTAAATATCTTATATAAATGTAAATACAGAACACCTACAGTCAATCTGAAAGTACGATCCTTATCTTCTATAACAGAAAAAACTGTCAATTCTTCAGCATTAACGGGTAAAAACGAGCGGAATCTATCACAAACTCTTTAAGGTGCCGGATGATAAAAATGGTATACTCTCCCCCCTAAATTCCATTTAAACATTATTTACAGAGCGTCCGTGGTGGATCAGAAAGCACAATATAACCAGAACAAATTACAGAAACGTTTACGCCGTGATGTCGGTCAGGCCATCGCTGATTTCAATATGATTGAGGAAGGCGACCGTATTATGGTCTGCCTTTCCGGTGGTAAAGACAGCTATACCCTGTTGTCTATCCTGCAAAATCTGCAAAAAAGCGCTCCGATTAATTTCTCACTTGTTGCAGTTAATCTGGATCAGAAGCAACCAGGTTTTCCTGAGCATATTCTTCCCGCTTATCTGGACGAACTGGGTGTCGAATATAAAATTGTCGAAGAAAACACTTACGGCATTGTGAAAGAAAAAATACCCGAAGGTAAAACAACGTGTTCTCTTTGTTCCCGTCTGCGGCGGGGCATTTTATATCGCACAGCGACCGAGTTGGGCGCAACTAAAATTGCATTAGGCCATCACCGCGATGATATTTTGCAAACCCTGTTTCTCAATATGTTTTACGGCGGCAAACTAAAAGGGATGCCACCGAAGTTGATGAGTGATGATGGTAAGCATATTGTGATCCGTCCCCTCGCTTATTGCCGTGAGAAAGATATTGAGCGCTATGCAACCGCCAAAACGTTTCCTATCATTCCTTGTAATCTCTGTGGCTCGCAACCCAATTTGCAGCGCCAGGTTATCAAAGATATGTTACGGGAATGGGATAAACGCTATCCGGGAAGAATTGAAACGATGTTCCGTGCGGTTCAAAATGTCGTTCCATCCCATCTCAGTGATTTTAATCTGTTTGATTTTAAAAATATCACTCATGGAAGTGAAATTATTAATGGTGGTGATCTCGCTTTTGACCGCGAAGAATTACCGGTACAACCCGCCAGTGATATAGAAGATCAACCCGATTATCAATCAGAACGGCTGGATATTGTCGAAGTAAAATAGTTATTCTTAGTAATACCGCTCCAGATATATTTCAGGGCGGTAATTTCTTTTTATTTTTCACTGCCATTTTTATTTGCTATTTCCCTATTCTGCTTATGACAACAATGAAAAAAAGCCGATATTAAAAAGTAATATCGGCACAAGAATGGGCAATTATTCTGTATAAAGACTCATGTGAGAAAAACTACAATTATGGAGAACAACGTTCATCGCTTAACGTTGTTTTCACCTGCGGGAGTCATAATGCCTCAATAACACCAGATACGTATTGATATATCTCAAATTTAAGGGCCAATTTTAGCGATATTTCCCGATAGTTGTGTTTTATTTCCCTGAACAATCATTTAATTTTTATAACCATTTACTGCGCCTTAACCACCACGCAACAAATATAATCAATCCCAATAATAACAAGCAAAAAATACTAAAACCCCAATAATATTCATTGCCAGGAATACCACCAAGGTTGACGCCAAATAATCCAGTCAGGAATGTTGTTGGCAAAAAAACCATCGCAAATAATGACATCACATACGTACGACGATTCATCGCATCCGCCATCATTGATGTAATTTCATCTGAAATAACGGCGGTACGAGCAATACAACCATCCAAATCATCTAATTCCCTTCCCAGACGCTCGGAAATCTCCTGCATCCGACGACGATCTTCATCACTCATCCAAGGTAATCTTTCACTGGCAAGACGGGCAAATACATCTCTTTGAGGTGCCATATAACGACGCAAAACAATCAATTGCTTACGCAGCAAGGCCAATCCCCCCCGCCCCGGTATCTGCTGCTCCAGAATCATATTCTCAAGCTCGATAAGATTGTCATGAAGATCTTCAATAAAATTACCGACTTCATCAGTGATTGCATCAACCATATCGACCAACCAGTGCCCGGTAGTTTGCGCGCCGATGCCATTTTGCAAATCACTCAATACCTGTTCAAGTGAATGAACTTTACGGTGGCGGCTGGAAATAACCATTTTAGAGTTAATATAAATGCGGAATACCACCAGTTGATCGGGGCGTTCACTTTCATTGCTATTAATTGTTCGCAACGTAATCATCGAACCATCGGCGGTACGGATTATTTTCGGTCTCAAACTTTCCCCAGCCAACCCCGCTTTAACCGGTTCTGGTAATAAATCCGTGTCTATTATCCAGCGATAACTCTTGGGATTACGGTAATCCAGATGTTGCCAGAAAGGTTGAGCTGGCGTGGCTAATGCATTCATATCTATCGCTGTCATACCGCCTTGACCATCAAACTGACAGGTATAGACTGCATCGGCATCTTTAAATGATGAACCATAAATTGTTTCCACATCCAGCTCCTTACTATTTAGTGCTTGATAATGTACATAGTATGGCTATAGGCCACATCTTCAGGATTGGTGATCGGGTATCCTTTTAGCCAAGGTTTTATCAACCTGCCGTTTGTATACTGATAAATTGGTGCAATGGGTGCCTGTTCAGCAATCATCTGTTCCGCTTTGTTATAGTCATCGTTTCTCCGGACATCATCCGTTTGCAAACTGGCAGATTGCAGCAGTTTGTCATAATTAACCTGATGGAATTTGGCAATATTACCACTATGCGTTGAAGTCAACAGGCTCAGAAACGTGGATGGTTCGTTGTAATCCCCCACCCAAGATGCACGAATAACATCAAAATTGCCGGTGTTACGGTTATCAATATACGTTTTCCATTCCTGATTCACCAGATTCACCTGCACACCCAGTTTTTTCTTCCACATAGAGGCGACAGCAATAGCAATTTTCTGATGGTTTTCAGAACTATTATAGAGCAGAGAAAGTTTCAGTGGGTTGTTCGGACCATAACCCGCCGCCTGTAACAATGTCTTAGCCTGTTGGTCCAGCTCTGCTTGTGTGTGTTGTTCCATGTCACTGATCACAGGATGGAAACCGGCCGTCACATCCGGCGTGAAATGCCAGGCAGGTTTCTCTCCTGTCCCCAATACTCTTTCCGCAATAATTTTACGGTCAATCGCCATAGAAAGCGCTTTACGCACTCTGGCATCATTGGTTGGGACACGTTGGGTATTGAAGGCGTAATAATAGGTGCCCAATTGATCTGGCGTATAAACCTGCCCAGGTAATTCATGGCACAACTTTTTGTACATATTTTTCGGGAAAGATTCGGTAATATCCAGATCATCAGCCAGATAGCGTTTAGTCGCATGTGATTCCTGATTAATAGGTACGAATGTGACTTTGGTCAGAACTGTTTTTTTATGATCCCAGTAATAAGGATTTGGCGTCAGAACGATTTTCTCATTCACAACCCGATCATGTAATTTGAAAGCACCGTTCCCCACCAAATTACCAACCTTTATCCACTCTTTCCCATATTTTTCTACCGTTTTCTTATTGACCGGATAGAGACTGAAATTCGCGGTCAAATTAGGGAAATAAGGCACAGGCCGATTTAGCGTCACCTGTAATATGTGCGTGTCAATGGCCTTAACACCCAGTTTTACAGGAAGCAATTTCCCGTCAATAATTTCCTGCGCATTCTCAATACCCGCCAGTGCGGCAAACCAGGCAAAAGGAGAGGTATTAACTGGGGTGACTAATCGCTGCCAACTATACACAAAATCCGCCGCAGTAACCGGTTCCCCATTTGACCAACGGGCATCAGAACGCAACGTAAAAAACCAGGTTTTGTTGTCTGCCGTTTTCCACGCTGTCGCAACTCCGGGGATTGCATTGCCATACGCATCCTGATTTACCAGCCCTTCAAACAGATCACGCTGAACCTGAGCTTCAGTCAGGCCCACCGCATTAATTGGAT
This sequence comes from Photorhabdus stackebrandtii, assembly GCF_011189495.1. Taxonomy (NCBI): domain Bacteria; kingdom Pseudomonadati; phylum Pseudomonadota; class Gammaproteobacteria; order Enterobacterales; family Morganellaceae; genus Photorhabdus; species Photorhabdus stackebrandtii. Next base: position 74,996 of record NZ_PUJV01000003.1, on the reverse strand, counting down.
CTAAGGATGCCGGTTCGTCTTTTAAGTGACGTATCAATTCTTGTCTGTCATTAAGCTGAGTACCGGAAGGCACTTCCGCAGCGAAGGCCGAACCAATGAGAAAGGAGCCACTGATAAGTAGTGCACATGAAGTTAAGCTGAAATAGCGCATTTAAGGTAATCTGCCCTGTATGTAAGATAATTATTTCAGAACCAAATTATAAGCCATTGCTGAAATGGCACAATCAGACAATTTTACTTCATAGGCGCTATTTTGATGGGCAAGAGCCGATTATTCTTCTACACTGGGAGGCTGTGGTTCATTTATCAGAGGAAGAAAACTATGACACAAACAGTAAAATTTCAAGGCAATGATATTTCCGTAAGCGGCCATTTCCCAAAATCAGGGGAAAAAGCGAAAGATTTTACTCTGACAGCCAAAGATCTCTCCGATGTCTCTCTCAGCCACTATGCTGGAAAACGTAAGGTACTGAATATTTTCCCAAGCATTGATACCGGTGTTTGTGCAGCATCAGTCCGTAAATTTAATCAGGTAGCGAATGACCTGGAAAACACCGTTGTATTGTGTATTTCTGCCGATCTGCCTTTTGCGCAGTCACGTTTCTGCGGCGCGGAAGGGTTATCTAATGTAGTCACTCTTTCTACTCTGCGTGGCGGTAATTTCACAGAAGATTATGGCGTTGCTGTCAGTAACAGTCCTCTGAGTGGTCTCACAGCCCGGGCAGTCGTTGTGCTTGATAAAAGCGATAACGTGATTTACAGCCAATTAGTTGATGAAATCACTAATGAGCCAGATTATGACAGCGCACTGGCGGCACTGAAATAAACCCATTGATTTTATAATGCCCACTTAATGTGGGCATTATTTCACTCATCATTATCCAATTCATGCCCAGTAGAATGCTTCCTGCTACTCAGGCCATATTCTCTCAATTTATTGGCAATCGCAGTATGCGATACCCCAAGGCGTTTAGCCAGTTTACGAGTACTTGGGTAGTGCCGGTAAAGACGCGTTAATACCGAGCGTTCAAAACGTTTACTGATTTCATCCAGAGAACCATTGAACACATCTTCACTAAAAGAGATCTCTGTTTCAAATTCCGGCAGTTGTATATCCCGCGGAGCCAGCTCCATATTTTCAAGCTGAGTCAATGCCCGATAGATGGCATTCTGTAACTGCCTTACGTTACCGGGCCAACTGTAACTAGACAGAAAGTGAGAAAGTTCAGGGGACAGTTTAGGTTTCGGAACCCCTTGTTCTTCAGCAAAGCGCTCAATAAAGTATTCCACCAGCGGCATAATATCCGCTTTACGATCACGCAGGGGCGGAAGCATAATAGTCAGTACATTAAGGCGATAATAGAGATCTTCACGGAATTCCCCCCGTTGTACTAATTCAACCAGGTTTTTCTGTGTAGCACAAATAACTCTGACATTCACTTTGACTTCGTTTTCTTCCCCTACTCTGCGGAAAGTCCCATCATTAAGAAAACGCAGCAGCTTAATCTGCATCTGTGGCGACATTTCGCCAATTTCATCCAGCAAAACAGTGCCACCATTGGCCTGCTCAAAGAAACCTTTTTTCCCTTCAATGGCATTAGGATAAGCACCGGCAGCATAGCCAAACAGTTCGCTTTCTACGACATCATCCGGCATAGATGCACAGTTTAATCCCAGAAAAGGTTGTTTCCCGCGCAAGCTGTGCAAATGACAAGCTTTTGCCAAAATATCTTTACCGGTTCCTGTCTCACCAATCAGAAGCAGTGGCGCATCCAGCATCGCCATTTTACGGGCCTGCTCAATAATCTGAGCCATTTTTGGGCTAACGGAGATAATTTTTCTAAACTCACCACCATCATTGACAGTCAGTTTTTTCAGTTGATGGCCTATCCGGGCAGCAGATTTGAGCATAATCACAGTGCCGACACACTGTATTTGCTGCTTTTCGTCAGTCAGTTGAATTGGCATAATATCCATTAGGTAGTCCAGACCTTTGAGCGTTATCCTTTCCACACGTTGCTGGGTATTTTTATTTTCAAACCAACGCGTGAAGTTATAACCGCTGATAAACTGCCCGATAGGTTTTTGGTAAATTTCTTCCTCACTAACGCCAAACAGCTTGAACACAGCAGAGTTAACAAGCTCAATATTTCCTTTTAGATCAACTGAAAAAACAGGCTCAGGCAAAGATTCCAACAGTGCGCACATCGCTTTGTGTTCTCTTTCCGAAGGTAGAAAAGAGACCGTACGAACATCAATAACACCATTAATACGGCGAATCTCTGCCATTAATCTACGGAATATATTGAAATCAACGGGTGAAAAATTAAGATAAATCCGGCCAGTTTGGGATATTTCCACCCCTTTCAAATCAATGTCCTGTAATACCAGTAGATCAAGCAATTCCCGGGTCAACCCGATTCGATCATGGCAAATAACTTCTAAGCGCATCTGTTTTTGACCTTATTTACACTAATACATATAATTTTTCTAAATACTACTCTCTACGATTATTCATATGAAGCATTCTGTCAGTAAAAATTGACAAGACTCCGGTTTTTTAGTGGAGTAAATAACACAGCATGAGAAACTTTCACTAAAATAAACAGGTTCTAAGATTAACTATAAAACGGTTTAATAAAATAACGTAAAATTCTGCCGTTATCTGGATATTTTGTGCGTTAGTATAGAATTAAAGTATATATCATTTAATCAACTGTGTTCTTAGATTTATTTGGCAGGATATTCTTAAGCTGAATGATTAACTGGCGACGGAAATCTCCTAATTTAGGTTTATCACCTTCTATCCAAGGCAATGGCCTGCATAACTCCATCGCTTTAATGCCAAGCCGGGCTGTCAATAAACCCACACCGATCCCTTGAGCGGCTCTGGCAGAAAGACGCGCGGCGATATCCTGAGATAACCAATCCATCCCAACTTCCCGCACCACCTCTGAAACACCCGAAAAAACAATATTAAGCAAAACAAGACGGAAAAGCCGAATACGACTGAAATATCCTAGTTCAATGCCATACAGTGCCGCAATACGATTAATCAGCCGGATATTGCGCCAGGCAATAAATGCCATATCGATAATCGCCAACGGGCTGACAGCTATCATTAATGCCGATTCCGCCGCATAGCGACTGATCTCAGCTCTTGCTTGAGCATCCAAAACAGGCTGAACCAATTTACCGTATAAGGCCACCACTTCACGATCGTTATGTGTATCATGTAAAGCAGCCTGCCAGCGCTGTAACGCCGGATGATGCGGTTCAATACCCGCCTGACTTGCCAACTTTTCGCAAAATGCCCGGCCTTTACCCACACCATGATGTTGCAATAGCGCTCTCGCTGTATCACGTTCTTCAGCACGCATTCTTAGCCGGTAGAGACGACGCCATTCACTGACCACGGAACCAATACCCGCAAATACGATCATTCCCCCCGCCGCTGCCACACCTAACGCAATCCAATCCTGTTGCTGCCATGATCGATAAATCCACTGCACAGACTGAGCAACAACGCTTATTCCCAGTAAAATCAGAGCGCCATAGACCATTTTACGCCAATAACTGCACCTGGGTTTCAATTCCGCCTTCACTATTCCTTCTACCTGACCTTCACCCTCTTCAGCCTCAAACTCTGGTGAAACAGGACAGAAATGCGCCGTGTCTTTTCCATCAAAGATCTGAGCGGGTTTTAAAACCGGCTCTTTCGGCTCCAATAAGGGTTCTTCAAAGTCAATTCTTGGCTTCAGGGAATCTGTCATTTCATTTTATCTCCCAGTAAAAACTCCAGCACGGTATCCAACCGGATATGCGGCAATGGTGTATCAATATTTACCTGACGGGGGCTGAATTCTTCGAAACAGAAACCCTGCTTTTGCCAGAAATTATCCTCAGGCAAACAACGAGGCACCTCACCGGGGAAAAATGTCAGTAACTTACCATCTGTCAGGCGATGTCCTTTCAGCGCCGGAACGTTTTCGCCATGATGTTCAATCATTCCACTTTCTGTCGCCCGTACCGACGCCAAACCAACACAATCCATGCTGATACCTTCAAAAGCCGCATTTTGTCTGGCCTCCTGCACCAACTGTTGCAGTAAAGCAACCAGATTAGCATGCTGCTCTGCGGTAACATGATCAGCCTTACTGGCAGCAAACATTAACTTGTCAATGCAAGGCGAAAACAGGCGGCGGAAGAGTGTTCGTTTACCATAATGGAAACTCTGCATTAATTGTGTCAACGCCAGACGCATATCATTAAACACATGTGGCCCGCTGTTTAATGGCTGCAAGCAATCTACCAACACAATTTGCCGATCAAAACGCAGAAAATGCTCTTTATAAAACCCCTTCACGACCGACTGACAGTAATATTCAAAACGCTTACGCAACATACCGATATTAGTGTGTTGATCTGCCTGAGCAAACTGTATTTCAGTGATATGGCCGATATCCGGCCACGGAAAAAATTGTAAAGCCGGAGCCCCCATCATTTCACCCGGCAGAACAAATCTTCCCGGCTGAATAAAATGTAATCCTTGGTCTTTGCATTTAATCAGGTATTCCGTATATGCCTGAGCAATAGCGGCCAATAAATTCTCATCTGCCAATGCCAGTGGATCGCACTGTTTGCAAAGTTCCAGCCAGGGTTTTGCCCATTCGGCTCTCTGTCCCTGCAATAAACCATTCATCTGGCGTGACCATGCTAAATAACTTTGCGCCAACATCGGCAAATCCAACAGCCATTCGCCGGGATAATCGACAATTTCCAGAGATAATGTGGCAGTTTCTTTAAAATGGCGCAGCAGAGAATTCTCAGAACGGTAACGAAGTGCCAAACGGATTTCACTGACACCCCGTGTCGGGACCGGCCAGGCGGGAGATGTACCATAAAGCGCGGTCAATCCTTCATCATAAGCAAAACGAGGAACACCCAAATCCCGTTGGGGAACCCGTTTTACCCCCAGCAGGCGACCATCACGCACAGCGGAAAATAGCGGCAACCGTGCGCCGCTATTGAGATAAAGTAACTGATTAACCAATGATGTGATAAACGCTGTTTTACCACTACGGCTTAATCCTGTAACAGCTAACCGTAAATGACGATCCATCCCGCGATTAACAAGCGCAGTTAATTCGTTTTGTAGCCGTTTCATGTTTGTCCTAGGGTAAGTATCTTACGACAATTTTATTATGTCAGCCCGGCAATATACCATTCTTACTCTCAAAGCTGTCTGAAACGACTGCGAACACTGAATGTTTCTGAGGTGACATAACGCTCCATTTGACGCAGACGAAGCTCACCCGCTTTCAATTGACAATCTGCTTCATTCAGTAATTTCTGTACCGAAAAACCGGTTTCTTCGGTATAACTGGCCGGTGCCGGATCCAAGACGAAAACCAGTACAATATAAGCAATAACGACTAAACCAAACAGGCCAAAGAACAGTGACAATATAGCCATTGCCCGAATTAAACCTACGGGTACATCAAAATAGTAAGCCAACCCAGCGCAAACACCTTTAATCTTGCCTTTCTCAGGTATTCGGTACAGTTTCCGGCGGTTATAATTCGACATTATGATTGCCTCCAGTCAGGATGCTCCGCATCCAGAATATCTTCCAGTGTTTTGATTCGTGCCTGCATATGCTGTACACGCTCTGCCAGGCGCTGAACTTCATTCTGATCCAACTGACTTTGGTTTGAATTCCGGCTGTTATAATGCAACCACAGCCAGATAGGTAAAACAAAAAGCACAAAGATAATCAGTGGAATGCCAATAAATATAGAGCTCATCACTTTTCCTTAATGGTGAGTTGAGTGCACCAACATTTAATGCTGTTCTTTATTAGCATTTATTTTAGCTTTCATTGCTGCTAACTGCGCACTAATTTCATCGTCCGCTTTTAATTCAGCAAACTGTTGATCCAGGGATTTTTGTTTTCCCATACCCACAGTTTCCGCTTCAGCCTCCATATGATCAATACGGCGTTCAAATTGCTCGAAGCGAGCCATTGCCTCATCAATTTTACCGCTGTCTAACTGGCGACGAACCTGTCGGGAAGAAGCGGCAGCCTGATGACGCAAGGCCAATGCTTGCTGTCTTGCCCGGGTTTCACCGAGTTTGTTTTCAAGCTCAGTGACTTCCCCTTTCATGCGCTCAAGGGTTTCTTCCAGTATGGTTAATTCATGCTTCAATGTATCCACTAAAGCAGCAACTTTCTGTTTTTCAATCAGTGCTGACCGAGCCAAATCTTCTCTGTCTTTATTCAGTGCCAACTCCGCTTTTTCCTGCCAGTCATGTACTTGCTGTTCACCTGACATAATGCGACGAGATAACTGTTTTTTTTCTGCCAGCGTACGCGCAGAAGTTGAGCGGATTTCAACCAAAGTATCTTCCATTTCCTGAATCATCAGGCGAATCATTTTGTGCGGATCTTCCGCTTTATCCAGTAATGAAGAGATGTTGGCGTTCACGATATCAGCAAAACGAGAGAAAATACCCATAGTAAATTATCCTCTTTGATTAAGATTTTCAGATTTGTTGTACGACTAATGACATACCATCAAGAATCGTGCCAACTTTTTATTCATTTTATCCACATGAAATATAAAGAAATCTTTTTCTTTGACTTTTTATCATAACGAAATAGAGTGGTCATAATAACTAACTGTTGGCGAAAATAACCATGAATGAAGTTGCAGAAAACCTATTAGGTGAAGCAAACAGCTTTATTGAAATTCTGGAGCAGGTATCCGCGCTGGCAAAATTAAATAAACCAGCGCTGGTTATTGGTGAACGCGGAACAGGCAAGGAGCTGATTGCCCGCCGTCTGCATTACCTGTCTCCCCGTTGGCAAGGGCCATTTATCTCCCTAAACTGCGCTGCGCTGAACGAAAATTTATTAGATTCAGAACTCTTTGGTCATGAGGCTGGCGCATTTACCGGCGCGCAAAAAAAGCATCAAGGAAGATTTGAACGTGCTGATGGTGGAACACTGTTTCTTGATGAACTGGCAACTGCCCCCATGCAGGTTCAGGAAAAGTTATTGCGCGTCATTGAATATGGACATCTTGAGCGTGTTGGTGGCAGCCAGCCATTGCAAGTCGATGTTCGGCTGATATGCGCGACCAATGATAATCTGCCTGCAATGGCAGACAAGGGTAAATTCCGTGCTGATTTACTCGATAGACTCGCGTTTGATGTGGTTCAAATCCCGCCATTGCGCCAAAGGCAGCAGGACATTATGTTACTGGCACAGCATTTTGCTATTCAGATGTGCCGCGAGTTGGATTTGCCATTATTTCCCGGCTTCACTGAACAGGCAAAGCAACGATTACAGAATTACAACTGGCCCGGTAATATCCGGGAGCTGAAAAATGTGGTGGAACGTTCTGTTTATCGCCACGGCGAAAATTTCGATCAACTTGATAATATTGTTATTAACCCATTCGTTTCTGCGCAGCATTCTCTAGTCAATGTTGATGACAGTAACGATTTATCTTCACCGCCTCTGCCTTCCCTGCCGGTTAATCTGAAACAATGGCAACACGACAGCGAACGACAATTATTAGAATTATCATTAGAGGCAAATAGGTTTAATCAGAGAAAAGCGGCAGAAAATCTCGGACTGACCTATCATCAATTGCGCGGCTTAATAAAGAAACATAAGATCAGTACAAACGATAAGTGATCCGAATGACAGATAAAAAAAAGCCAGCACCCGAGCTGGCTAAAAAAACACTGGAAGCAATGTGAGCAATGTCGTGCCTTTCCTAGGATAACAAAAACTGTTCCCCGGAAGTGCGATAAAGATGATAATGTTTCTCAATACGATTTGTAAAGCACTTTATTGAGAATTTTTCTCATTATCGTCATCGTCCTGTTTTTTTGGGCTCAAGCGCTAATTGAGATACAATGTGTCAATTCTAATTAATAACAGATGGCTTATATGCGTAGTTTGATTTATTGGATTATATTATTCCTCTCAGCTCCGGCTATTGCAGAGACAATGTCTACGCCTGAAAAAAAGCCCCGGGTTCCAGCTGATATCCGGCAGCAAGGATTTGTTTATTGCGTTAGTGGTAACCTGAATACCTTTAATCCGCAGCTGACCACCAGCGGTTTAACCGTTGATACTCTGGCAGCACAGCTCTATGAACGTCTATTGGATGTCGATCCTTATACTTACCGTCTGCTGCCTGAATTAGCCTCCCGCTGGGAGACGCTGGATGATGGTGCGACCTACCGTTTTTATTTGCGCCATGATGTCTCATTTCAATCAACAGGCTGGTTTACTCCAACCCGTAAAATGAATGCCGATGACGTCATTTTTAGCTTTCAGCGCCTGTTTGATAAGCAACACTATTATCATTATGTCAATGGTGGGCATTATCCCTATTTTGACAGTCTCCAGTTTGCCGATTCTATTCAAAGTATCCGCAAAATTGATAAATATACGGTGGAATTTCGCCTGAACGAACCCGATGCTTCTTTCCTTTGGCATTTGGCAACTCACTATGCCCCAATACTTTCACAAGAATATGGGCAGCAATTGCATGAACTGAACCGCCATGAGCAAATTGACTGGAAACCTGTCGGCACAGGCCCATTTATGCTGGAAAATCATCGAACCAGGCAATTTATTCGTCTGGTTCGCCATGATAAATACTGGAAAGGCAAGCCGCAGATGCAACAAATCGTTATTGACGTCGGCGCCGGGGGCACCGGAAGAATGTCTAAACTTTTAACTGGCGAATGTGATGTATTAGCTTATCCCGCGGCCAGTCAGCTTAAAGTCCTGCGGGACGATCCCCGCCTGCGCCTCACTTTACGCCCAGGAATGAATATCGCTTATCTGGCTTTCAATACCAGCAAACCACCGCTTGATAAATTACAGGTTCGACAAGCCATTGCCTACGCGATTAATAACCAGCGGCTGATGCAATCCATTTATTATGGAACGGCGGAAACCGCCGCCTCAATTTTACCGCGGGCATCATGGGCTTATGATAATCAAGCTGAAATTACAGAATACAACCCGGAAAAATCCCGCAAAATGCTCAATGACCTTGGATTGAACGGTATGCAATTGAGCTTATGGGTCCCTTCCGCTTCTCAATCTTATAATCCAAGTCCACTCAAAATGGCAGAATTGATCCAGGCTGATTTAGCACAGGTGGGGATTACCATGCATATCAAACCTGTTGAGGGTCGCTTTCAGGAAACTAAACTGATGGATAAATCCCATGATATGACGCTATCAGGCTGGTCCACCGACAGTAATGATCCAGACAGTTTTTTCCGGCCATTGTTGAGTTGCGCGGCGATCGCTTCACAGACAAATTTCAGCCATTGGTGTAATCCAGTATTTGATAAGATCTTGCAACAGGCCTTGATTAACCAACAATTATTATCCCGAATTAAGTATTATCATACTGCTCAACAAATTCTTGAACATCAACTACCGGTATTACCTTTAGCCTATTCTTTGCGCTTGCAGGCTTACCGTTACGATATTAAAGGGCTGGTACTCAGTCCATTTGGGAATACCTCTTTTGCCGGGGTTTACCGGGAAAAAGAGACTCACCAGATGGCTCAGAAGGACGACAAATGATTATTTACATTCTCCGTCGTCTGCTACTGCTGATTATCACGCTATTTTTCCTGTCGCTGATAAGTTTCAGCCTCAGTTATTTTACTCCTAATGCGCCCCTTGGCGGAGCATCCCTGTTTGACGCTTATACATTCTATTTCCACAGCTTATTGCTATGGGATTTTGGTGTATCCAGTATTAATGGTGAACTCATCAGTGAACAACTAAGGGAAGTATTTCCTGCCACAATGGAGCTCTGTATTCTGGCTTTCTCTGCCGCCTTATTGGCCGGTATTCCACTGGGTATTATTGCGGGGGTGTGGCGTAACAAAACAGCGGATACCGTTATCACTTCCATCGCCTTAGTTGGGTTTTCTATTCCAATTTTTTGGCTAGCGTTATTATTGACCCTGTTTTTTTCCCTTTATCTCGGCTGGCTACCGGTTTCCGGTCGCTTTGATCTGCTATATCAGATTGAGCCTGTGACAGGTTTCTCACTCATTGATGCCTGGTTATCAAAATCACCCTATCGCAATGAGATGATTATCAGTGCCATGCAACATTTGCTCTTGCCCGTGATCACGCTCGCGGTTACACCAACAACCGAAGTTATCCGGCTGATGAGAAACAGTACAGAAGATGTTTTTGGTGAAAACTACATTAAAGCCGCCTCAACCCGGGGTTTATCAAGGCTGACAATTATCCGTCGTCATGTCCTGCATAATGCGCTGCCTCCCATCATTCCGAAACTGGGATTACAATTTTCCACCATGCTGACACTGGCTATGATGACAGAACTGGTATTTAACTGGCCGGGGCTTGGCCACTGGTTAGTCAGTGCAATCCGCCAGCAAGATTACTCCGCTATTTCTGCGGGTGTGATGGTTATTGGCACGCTGGTTATTTTGGTCAATGTTCTGTCTGATATCATTGGCGCAATGACTACCCCTCTGAAGCATAAGGAATGGTATGCCCTTAGATAATTTTTATCGTGAAAAAAAAATGCCGTCACCGATAAAGGTCATCTGGCATTTTTTCTCTTCTGATATGCTGGCAATGACAGGATTTTATGGCGTATTTATTCTGGTTGCCCTAAGTCTGTTTGGGGGGTATCTGGCACCCTATCAGCTCGATCAACAATTTCTTGGGCATCAGTTGCTGCCACCTTCGTGGTCACATCACGGTAATATCGCCTTTTTTTTGGGTACCGATGATCTTGGGCGCGACATTCTCAGCCGATTATTGATAGGTACGGCATCCACATTCGGTTCAGCACTGCTGGTCACGTTGGCAGCGGCTTTATGCGGTCTGATCATCGGCTGTCTGGCAGGCATGACTCGGGGACTGAAATCTGCCGTACTCAATCATATTCTTGATTCATTACTTTCTATCCCTTCATTATTGCTGGCAATTATTATCGTCGCTTTTGTCGGCGCCAGTCTGTCCCATGCCATAATCGCTATTTGGCTGGCGCTATTGCCACGTATCGTTCGCACTGTTTACAGTGCAGTTCATGATGAGTTGGATAAAGAATATGTCATTGCCGCGCGACTGGATGGCGCCTCCAATTATCATATTCTATGGTATGCCGTACTACCGAACATTACCGCCGTATTGGTCAGCGAGCTGACCCGTGCCCTTTCTATTGCCATACTTGATATCGTGTCTCTTGGTTTTCTTGATCTTGGCGCCCAGCTTCCCTCACCTGAATGGGGAGCTATGTTGGGCGATTCACTGGAACTAATCTATGTTGCGCCCTGGACCGTTATGCTACCAGGCGCAGCAATAATGGTAAGTGTCTTGTTAATCAATTTGCTGGGTAATGGATTACACCGTGCAATTAATTCCGGAGTGGAATAATGCCATTACTTGATATTCGCAATCTCACTATTGAATTTATGACTGCCAAAGGACCAGTTAAAGCCGTTGATCGCGTCAGTATCTCACTAACAGAGGGTGAAATACGCGGTCTGGTTGGTGAATCAGGCTCTGGTAAGAGCCTGATTGCCAAGGCGATAAGCGGGGTCACTAAAGATAATCTCAAAGTGACCGCTGACCGTTTTCGCTTCGATGATATTGATCTGCTGCGCCTGACTCCCCGGCAGCGCCGAAAAGTGATTGGCCACAATATTTCAATGATTTTTCAGGAGCCACAATCTTGTCTTGATCCTTCTGAAAATATTGGTCAGCAACTTATTCAGGCAATCCCCGGCTGGACTTATAAAGGTCGTTGGTGGCAACGCTTCAAATGGCGAAAACGTCGGGCTATCGAGTTACTCCACCGGGTAGGAATTAAAGATCATAAAGATATTATGGGTAGTTTCCCTTACGAATTAACTGAAGGGGAATGTCAGAAAGTCATGATTGCTATCGCATTGGCTAACCAACCGCGCTTGCTGATTGCAGATGAACCCACTAATGCGATGGAACCAACCACTCAAGCTCAGATTTTCCGTCTGTTAGCACGATTGAATCAGAACAATAACACCACTATTTTACTGATAAGCCATGACTTGCAAATCATGAGCAAACTAGTGGATCGCATTAATGTTCTGTATTGTGGTCAAACTGTCGAAAGCGCCGCGCCCAATGAATTACTGGTAACACCACACCATCCCTATACACAAGCGTTAAGCCGCGCTATTCCCGATTTCGGTAGCTCTCTACCCCATAAAAGCAGGTTAAATACATTGCCAGGCGCCATTCCATCCCTTGAACATCTGCCCATCGGCTGCCGTTTAGGTCCACGCTGCCCTTACGCACAAAAAACCTGTATTGAAACACCACGGTTGCGGGTAATTAGAAACCATGCTTTTGCCTGCCATTTTCCATTGAATCTGGAGGAACAGTAATTGGTTAATACTTTGCTGGAAGTCAAGAACTTAGCTAAAACTTTCCGTTATCGTACTGGTTTTTTTCATCGTCAACATCTTGACGCGGTAAGGCCTGTCAGCTTCACTTTAAAAGCAAAACAGACCCTGGCAATTATTGGTGAAAACGGTTCTGGAAAATCAACCCTGGCAAAAATGCTTTCAGGTGTCATGGAACCCACTTCCGGCGAAATCATGATTGAAGGGCATAAACTCACTTATGGTGATTATAGCTATCGCAGTCAACGCATTCGCATGATATTTCAGGATCCAAGCACCTCACTGAATCCTCGCCAGCGGATTGGGCAAATCCTTGATGTTCCTCTTCTGCTCAATACAGAACTCAATACAACCGAACGGGAAAAACGGATCAATCAAACATTGCGGCAAGTTGGCCTGTTACCTGACCATGCCAATTATTACCCCCATATGTTAGCCTCAGGCCAAAAACAGCGGGTCGCATTGGCGCGCGCATTGATATTACAACCTCAGATTATTATTGCGGATGAGGCTCTGGCATCACTTGATATGTCTATGCGCTCTCAAATAATTAATCTGATGTTGGAATTACAGGAAAAACACGGTATTTCTTATCTCTATGTTACCCAGCATCTTGGCATGATGAAACATATCAGCGATCAGGTCCTGGTCATGCATCAAGGAGAGGTTGTCGAACGGGGAAATACAGCTGAAGTGTTGGCTTCCCCTCTGCATGATATGACCCGCCGCCTGATCGCCAGCCATTTCGGTGAACCACTCACCTCTGATGCTTGGCGACAGGATATTCCCTAATGCATACAAAACGATAATCACTGCTCGGAGCAGAACGCAAAATACAGCACATTTCTCTCCAGCGTGATAGAATCACTGGGTTTATTAACAATAAAATGCCATATTGATATTGTCTCTGTTAGCAATTTTAATCCATTAATATCATTATTGGCGTTATCACACAAGGATACTGTTATGGGCTTTATGACCGGCAAGCGCATTCTGATCACTGGCGTCGCCAGTAAACTCTCCATCGCTTATGGTGTTGCAAAAGCAATGCATGATCAGGGAGCCGAACTGGCTTTCACTTATCAGAATGACAAGTTGAAACCGCGTGTTGAAGAATTTGCTGCTTCCCTGGGCTCTACTATCGTTCTACCTTGCGATGTTGCTGAAGATAAAAGTATTGAAGCCCTGTTCACTGAATTGGCAAAAGTCTGGCCAAAATTCGATGGCTTTGTTCACTCCATTGGTTTTGCACCTGCTGATCAATTAGATGGTGACTATGTGAATGCCGTTACCCGTGAAGGTTTCAAAATCGCACACGACATCAGTTCTTATAGCTTTGTTGCTATGGCAAAAACTTGCCGTGAAATGCTGAATCCACATTCTGCTTTACTGACCCTCACCTATTTAGGGGCAGAGCGTGCAATCCCTAACTATAACGTGATGGGCCTGGCAAAAGCGTCTCTGGAAGCTAACGTGCGTTATATGGCTAATACTATGGGTGCGGAAGGTATTCGTGTTAACGGTATCTCTGCCGGCCCTATCCGCACTTTAGCCGCTTCTGGCATCAAAGATTTCCGTAAAATGCTGGCTCACTGTGAATCCATTAACCCAATTCGCCGTACTGTGACAACTGAAGATGTCGGTAACGCTGCGGCATTTTTGTGTTCGGATCTGTCCGGCGGTATTACTGGTGAAATCCTGCATGTTGACGGTGGTTTTAGTATTGCAGCAATGAATGAGTTGGAATTGAGATAATCCGATTAATCATCCTTAATGATTAGCGTAAAAGGCCGGGAAAATGAGTTTTTCAGGCCTTTTATTATTGATAAAAATAATACATTAATTTCCTAATTAAATTATCACTTATAGATAAAGATTAATTTTAAATTAAAATATAAAAAACATTTTTGAAAATCGATTAAAGCCTTTATAATTAAGGGGTTAAATGATATCACCTTATGATTATTTTAATGAAATAAAAAATATTATCTCATTTCCTTGCACTAATCAGTAATCTGTCCTTTAATATAATCAATAAGTTAACTTTCATAAAGTCGATTATCAGTACAATATTTTATTTTTATTATCATTTTAACCTTTTAGTTCAGATATTATATTTCATACTTTTATAGGGTTTAATAATGTTTATTATTTTAGCAAGGTGAATAAAATGAAAAATGACTTTTTAATTATATCCAATATGTTTAAATCAATTACGAATATAACACTACCAGAATGTCTGAAAAATTATGACTCCTCACAAGAAATTGAATATTTTTGGGATGAGTTTAGTCGATCATTATATGGCTGGCCATCAGCATTGGAAAATTATGAGTATGCATATAAATTCGATGAACAAGATATTGACACAATTATTAATAATATAAAAAAAGTAACAAATTATTTAGGATCACTTGGCTGTGGATATCTGGGTCATGGTTATATTGCCAGAATCAGTCATACATTGAAAGAAATTGAATCAGATTTTAGTAAGGTAAATGATTTTATTTCAAAAATAACACAACCATTTGAAACAGCTAAAGTTAATTTTGAGTGTAAGAAAAATTTCGCAGAAAAAACACATATAAAAATCCAAAAATTATTAAAAAACATTCCCAACGAAGAAGATAAAAAACAAATATATAAAATATCTTTATTGATGAAAGAAATTATTTTAAACATATCAGATGTTTCATTTAGCCTGAAAACTATAAACAATTCAGTGAGTAGGCTTAATGGACAAATCAGAGTAATTAATAACACTTATAATGATTTAATTGAACATTTTAATAAAGAAAATAAAAAAGATATTTTCACAAGAAATTATAGGCAATGCATGGTTTATTTTAGTGACTTGACAAATAAATTCAATTTATTTTCTTATGATTATAAATCATTTAATAAGAATAATATATTAATTATCTTATAAGTAATACAATATTAATTTTGAAATTATCAATAATCTCTATTATTCATTTTTCATAATATAATTAGATGTAAATATGCTATATAACAAAAAATGCTGATCAGTTCTGGATAAGTAATTGTATCCAGAATTGACGATAGATTTCTATATTAGCTACCAATCTATTAAAAAAATTACAAAAAGAACAGAATATCAATTACATAGAAAAATCTCATCACGATACAATCACACCACCTCATATCTGTTTAATTATCAATTTGACATAACATATTCCCATATGTCGTGGTAATATATATCAAGGCTATGACAAACGCCGGACTGAGTTCCTTTGTCCCATTATTCATTACCGGAAATTTTTAAGGAGCGATACATGAAACTTTATTACCAACCTGGAGCTTGCTCCCTATCTCCTCACATCATACTTCGTGAAGCAGGGATTGATTTCAGTGTTATTAAAGTTGATCTAAAAACGAAAAAAACGGAGAACGGTGACAACTTTCTCGCAGTTAACCCAAAAGGCCAGGTGCCTACTCTCCTGTTAGATAACAATGAGATCCTTACCGAAGGATCTGTAATTGTTCAGTATATTGCAGACCAGAAACCGGAAAGAAAATTAATTGCACCCGCTGGGACGATGGAGCGATATCACCAGCTTGAATGGCTCAGTTATATTTCCAGTGAAATTCATAAAGGATATTCGCCACTGTTTTTACCAGGAACACCGGAAGATTATCGTCCTGTTGCCATTAGTAATCTGTTTAAAAAGTTCAATTATATAAATGAAGTATTGGCAAAACAGCCCTACATTACCGGAGATAATTTTACTGTTGCTGACGCCTATTTATTTACGGTCAGTAGCTGGGCACCTTTGGTTCAGCTAGATTTATCCGGCCTGATACATCTTAAAGCTTATCAGGAAAAAATTGCAGAACGCCCAAATGTTCGTGATGCATTGAAAGCTGAAGGATTAATTTGATTTACAGATAAATAAACCGTTCCACACAACCTCAGTGGAACGGTTAAATACATTATTAATCTAATTACGTATTAATCTAATTGTGTCGCACGGAATTCATGGTCAGGTGTCACCATTCTGTCTTGAGCAGCTACAATCTGTAACTCATATTCGTTCATATCTTTGGTTGTTATCATCACTTCATAAACCGCAGCAGCGACATGTTCAAGAGCGGTTTGTAAAGACTCTCCTTTTAATAGATTAACTAATAGCAAACCGCTGGTTAAATCACCAACGCCAACCGGCTGACGTTCGCCAAAATCCACCAAAAGCCGACTAACATGCCAACTATGCTTTTGAGTCACTAATAACATTTCAAAACGATCAGCCCGATAACCAGCACGACTAAGGTGTTTAACCAGTACAACATCCGGCCCTCTTTCGCACAGAGATCGAGCAGCCGTAACCACCTGTTCTACATTGGTCACTTTCTGCATACTGAGCGTTTCAAGCTCCAGCAAATTTGGTGCAATGATATCACTCACAGGGAGCGCTTTTTCACACAAAAAATCAGCAACCCCCGGCACAACAATACAACCCTTTTCTGGATGTCCCATAACAGGATCACAGAAATACCAGGCATCAGGATTCGCCGCTTTTACCCGTTTCACTATATCGATAATATGACTACCCTGCTCTGGTGAACCGATATATCCACTCAGAACCGCACTACAAGATTTGAGCTGTTCAATTTCTTCAATGCCCTGAACGATTTCGGTGAGATGGTCAGCCGGCATAACACACCCTTTCCATTGAGCATATTGGGTGTGATTTGAAAACTGGACAGTGTTCAACGGCCAAACATTTACCCCCATCCGGCGCATAGGGAATTCCGCAGCACTGTTACCAGCGTGCCCAAAGACAACATGAGATTGAATCGAAAGGATATTTTTCACAATTGTGGCCTATATTTTTATTCTGGCTTCTGTTTGTAAGGTAAAATCATGGTAAGAAAAAGGGCAACATTACCATTACCCATTTATACCCTTCATCTTTCAAGTTGCTGCTTTGTTAGCTGCTTTCACTGACCCCAGTCACAGAGTTATCTATGCTCCTGGGGAGGCGTTCACTTGCCGCCGCGCTGCAACTTGAAATCTATTGGGTATATACGCAATATTGGTTATTTCCAGCAGATCAAGCAATCGTGTTTCTTGCCGCGACGCAACAATGTGTAACGACCAAACAGACGATTACTGTCAGTAAACACGTACTCAGGTTCAGACTGCTTTTCACCATTAACTGCAACAGCGTTGGAACTGATCATGGTACGTGCTTGACCACGAGAAGGGACTAACCCAGCATTAACCAAAGCCTGTTGCAAATCTGCACCTTTTTCCAACTCGATTACCGGCATACCATCCTGTGCCAGTTGAGCAAAATCCTCTTCGGTCAAATCAGCAACCGCACCGGAGAACAAACTTTCTGTAATACGTTTAGCAGCCGCCAACCCTTCTGCACCATGCACCATGCCAGTAACTTGCTCTGCCAACACATACTGGGCACGAGGCGCTTTACCACTGTTCCTGTCTTCTTCTTCCAAAGCATCAATATCTTCAAGACTCATAAAGGTAAAGAATTTCAGGAAACGATAGACATCGGCATCCGCAGTGTTAATCCAGAATTGATAGAATTTATATGGACTGGTTTTCTTCGGATCCAACCAAACGGCCCCACCTTCTGTCTTACCAAATTTAGTGCCATCAGATTTAGTGATCAGCGGAACAGTCATACCAAATACTTGTTTCTGGTTGATACGACGGGTTAAATCAATACCAGAAGTAATATTCCCCCACTGGTCAGAACCACCAATCTGCAACTCAACACCATGTACTTCATTCAGGCGGGCAAAGTCATACGATTGCAGCAAGTTATAAGAAAACTCAGTGAAAGAAATACCTACATCATCACGGTTCAGACGCTGCTTAACCGCCTCTTTGTTAATCATCTGATTAACTGAGAAATGCTTGCCAATATCACGCAGGAAAGTCAAAACATCCATGTTGCCAAACCAATCATAATTATTGGCTGTTTTAGCGCTGTTCTCACCACAATCAAAATCCAGGAAAGGTGAAGCCTGCCTGCGGATTTTTTCTACCCACTCTTTAACGGTATCTTCGGTATTCAATTTACGTTCAGTGGCTTTGAAACTTGGATCACCAATCAAACCTGTCGCCCCACCGACCAACGCCACAGGCTTATGCCCGGCCAGTTGGAATCGTTTTAAACACAGCAAGGGAACCAGATGCCCCAAATGCAAGCTGTCAGCGGTCGGATCGAAACCACAATAGAGGGAAACAGGGCCTTGCGCCAGTCTCTCTGCTAACGCATTTTCATCCGTAACCTGGGCAATGAGGCCCCGCTCTTGCAGTTGTTTTATCAGGTTATTGCTAGACATTAATGACTCCATCAGTTTGTTTATTTTGTCTGTTGTATACCCGTTATCTTTCAAGTTGCCTCTTTGTTGGCTGCACTCGCTCACCCCGGTCACATAGTTCGCTATGCTCCCGGGGATTCGCTCCCTTGCCGTCTCGATGCATCTTGAAATCTATAGGGTATATAAATCGCGATTCAAAAAGAGCGCGGCATAGCATAAAACGCCAATACTATAAGTGCCAGTACTAAAAATGGTAATCCACGATTTATGGTGCAAGCCTGTCAATATGCCAGCTATCGCCTTCCCGTTGGTAAATAAACCGGTCATGGAGCCGATTTGCACCACCTTGCCAAAACTCAACAGAGTCAAAGGTCACTTTAAATCCCCCCCAGAAACTGGGTAAAGGAACCTCACCATTTAAGAATTTCTGTTTCAGCTCAAGGAATTTCCCTTCCAAAACACCGCGCGTGGAAATACGGGAAGATTGTTGCGACGCCCATGCAGCAATCTGACTATCTTTGGGGCGACTATGGAAATATTTCACTGCTTCAACAGGAGAAAGACGTTCAGCTTTACCCAGAAAAGAAACCTGCCTTTCCAGTGGATGCCAAGGGAAATGAAGGCTGATTTTGTTATTCTGCGCCAAATGTTTCGCTTTCCGGCTGCCTAAATTTGTATAGAAAACCAAACTATTGGCATCAAAATGCTTCAATAACACAATACGTTGATACGGCTGACCAGTCTCATCGACCGTTGCAATGCACATTGCCGTTGGATCATACAATTTGGCTTCACATGCCTGCTTGAGCCAACGCTCAAAAAGTTCAATGGGTTCTTTGGTCAAATCTTTACGTCTTAACCCGCCACGAACATATTCGCGGCGTAGCTCTGCAACATCAAATTCATTTCGCCCTGACATTATGCAACTCTGCTTATGATTTATCAAATACCAGACAACTTATCATTGTTATTCATTAGTAACAGGATAAATTGCACCTAAAATAGTTTCAGTACTGGCACCAGTGACCGAGGGTAAATTTCCTGTAGCACCTGACATCGTACGGAATGCTAACCAAGCAAATGCCAGCGCTTCCATATCATCACCGCTAAGACCATATTTATCTGTCGGACACACTTCCGTCCCCGGCAATAATGCAGAAAGTCGATTCATTATTTGTGGATTACGCGCGCCACCACCACAAACCAGCAGACGTTCACACCCACCGCTCAACATAATTTGTTGTGACACAGACACCGCCGTCAGTTCGGCCAGTGTGGCCTGAACATCAACAGGAGATACATCAGTGAAATTAATCAATTGTGCCTCCAGCCAGCTCATATTGAAATACTCCCGGCCGGTGCTTTTAGGGGCTGGTCGTGAAAAATAGTGATCAGAAAGCATTTGTCTGAGCAAGCCGTTATTAACGATACCTTCTCGTGCCCATTGACCATCTTTATCATAAGGTTTTTTCTGATGGCACCATACCCAGCTATCCATCAGCATATTACCCGGACCGGTGTCATACCCTTTGACTGACGAGCCAGGTAATAGCGTCGTTATGTTGGCAATACCACCGATATTGAGAATTATCCTGCGTTCTGTTGGATGACCTAACACGGCAAAATGAAAAGCCGGCACTAATGGCGCGCCCTGCCCACCATATGCCATATCCCGCCGGCGAAAATCACCAACAGTCGTCATCCCGGTTAAAGCCGCAATACGGTTATTATCGCCAAGCTGCATGGTGAAAGGCGTGTGACTGTCTGGCTCATGCCAAACGGTCTGCCCATGACACCCCACCGCAATAATCTCATTTGAGGTTAACCCTGTTTTAACCAGTAAACCTTGTACGGCTTCAGCGAATAAAGAACCCAATTCATAATCCAACCTGCCTATTTCGGATAATGTCGTTTGTTGCCCCTGACAAACTGCGAGAATTCTCTGCTTCAGTTCATGTGGGAACGGATGTGAATAACTGGCTTGTTGAGCAACAACTTTATCGTTGATTGCGGCAAGCACTACATCAACCCCATCCAAACTTGTACCCGACATTACACCAATATAGCGACCTGACTTCATAACCATTAATTTGCCTTCCTGCTTAGAATCTACCTTGATAAAATCAGAAACCACGCCAATAACTATAAAGCGCGGTGGTTTTAGCTGTATATGGCTAATAGGAAAACAACGGAATAAAACCTAAGTTTTGGAAACGACTTCACAAAAAATGCGGAATTTTTCATTAATAGCTATTCCTTTTAAAAATCTCTATTGACGTTTAATATATGTTTAGCACTAGATTGCTAATGTACCGACTATTCTATCCGAATAAATTTTTTATTACTTGTTGCCAATGCCGGTTGTAGCCTGGTTGCCCATAAGCTATCAGATTTCCGCAGTCAGGCATCAAAATCAGGAGTTACTATGTTTAAGCATTTTTTAGTTAGCGCGGTTGCAGTCGCATCATTATCAGGCTGTGTCAACACCGATTCCCTTTCTGGTGATACTTATACTGCCGGACAGGCTAAACAAGTCCAGACAATCTCCTACGGTACGGTTGTTTCCGTTCGTCCTGTCAACATTCAAGCTGGCAGCAATGAGAATGTATTAGGTGCTATCGGTGGCGCAGTTCTGGGTGGCCTGGTCGGCAATACTATTGGTGGTGGTAGTGGTAACACATTGGCGACTGCCGCAGGCGCGGTTGCCGGTGGTGTTGCAGGTCAAAACATTCAGGGGGCACTCAACACAACTAAAGGTGTAGAACTGGAAATTCGTCGTGACAGCGGTGAAAGCATCATTGTTGTTCAAAAACAAGGTAAAACAGTCTTCAGTAAAGGCCAACGTGTCAGAATCGCAGGCCAAGGCAGTAACATTACCGTTTCACCTCGACAATAAAATATAGATAAGAAAACCGTGACTTCAGCTTTGTAAGCCGCGGTTTTCTTTCATCTGGTTAGCATTTCATGGATATCGTCATTACTATCTACTCTGTAATTGGATAATATTTTGCTCTAGTTTCTGAACTAAAGTGGAAAGAAAAGCAAGTTCCTCGCGTGAAATACCTTCCAGAATCTCATTTCTTGTCGATTCAATAACACCATCTAGCTCCCTAATAACCGACGCAGAGTCTTCAGTCAGCTTGATTCTTTTTGCACGACGATCATTGGCACAAGTATGCCGGGTGATAAGTCTTTTTTCCTCAAGCTGATCTAATGTCCTGACTAAAGATGGTTGTTCGATACCGATAGCTTTCGCCAACTGTATCTGAGATTGCTCCTGAGGTAACCGGCTAATATTGTATAACGTTACCCAATGAGTCTGAGTTAATTCCAACGGCTTTAAACGATAGTCAATTAAAGCACGCCAAATACGGACTAACCGTGCCAGATCTGATCCCAATGTAGATTCCAATTGTCCCTCCTTAAATAACTAGCCTACTAAACATAACAGCCAAATTTTTCTAAATCAGGCTAATTAGCCTTAAAAAAGTATATATAACTTCTGTGTAATCACAGTAAACTCTTAGTAACTAACTAATTCAGGTAACTATAACCAAGAACAACTAAACTTAAATTCAATTCAGAACAAAACAATTAACATACAATATTTTTAACACAAAAACTATCAGAACTATGAATACAAACAAATAGAAACCAATAAATATCATTCAATACTTTATTCCAAGTACTATAAGGATAGCTGTCATCTAAATGCTAAGCTATCTATTTTTACATTAATGTTGTTTTTATTTTACATTTGTCACACAATCAAACTTAAAATTCCATTTAAAACATAAAGTTATAAAAACATTTAAAATAAAAACTGTTAGTCATCCCATTGAGCAATAAATAAAAAAATAACAAACAAAACACCTTAAATTATAGTAGAACATTTATAACTTTGCCAAAAATATAACCCTATATAAGTAAATCATTGAATTGTTAACTCTAATAACCTCAAAATTTTCTAATTAAAATAGGGATGGCTGCTCAGGCAATTCTTCATCTGTCTGATTTTGTGCTCTCACTGCACGTAAATATCTTTGCCGGCACAATCTCAATACTTCACGCTTTTGTCCATCTGACATTTTCATCCAATTAAATCTTTCTTCCCGACTGCGATAACATCCCAAACAAAAGCCCCGCTCATTAGCCTGACAAATTCCTCGACAAGGACTGGGAATAGCAAAGAACTCTAGTTGCTCGACCATCACATCCCGTTTCCTATACAATTCACATGCTATATTTAATTATAAACCCAGATGAGAATAAATTATAATTATGGATAAATTGAACTGTAACCGTAAGACACGTTATAGTTAGTAGTTTTTGTGCGGCCTGCCGCACAAAAATACTGAGAAAACCATTAAATTAGAGGTAATTATGCGCTTACTCCATACCATGATCCGCGTAGGTGATCTACAACGCTCCATCGACTTTTACACTAAAGTATTAGGAATGCGCCTGCTGCGCGTCAGTGAGAATACAGAATATAAGTACTCACTCGCCTTCGTTGGCTACACAGATGAAAGCGAAGGGGCGGTGATCGAGTTAACTTATAACTGGGGAGTTGACCATTATGCAATGGGAGAGGCCTTTGGTCACATAGCATTGGGTGTTGATGATGTCGCAGCCACTTGCGAATGTATCCGCAAAGCGGGGGGTGACATTACCCGTGAAGCCGGCCCGGTAAAAGGTGGAACAACCATTATTGCTTTCGTTGAAGATCCAGACGGTTACAAAATTGAACTTATTGAAAATAAAAATGCCAGCAACGCCCTGGGTAACTCAATCTGATGTTTGATAAAAAAGAGCCAAACGTCCTTAGTGGACGTTTTCGAGGTTATTACCCTGTCGTTATTGATGTTGAAACTGGCGGCTTTAATGCCAAAACAGACGCGTTACTTGAAATTGCCGCCATCACACTGGAGATGGATGATCAAGGTTGGCTGGTGCCCAGTGAATCACTTCATTTCCATATTGAGCCATTTGAGGGAGCAAATCTTGAACCAGCAGCCCTAGAGTTTACCGGCATCGATCCATCAAATCCGCTACGTGGCGCAGTAAGCGAATATGAAGCTTTACACGCTATTTTTAAAATGGTCCGTAAAGGGATAAAAAACAATCATTGCAGCCGGGCCATTATTGTTGCGCACAATGCTAACTTTGATCATAGCTTTGTTATGGCTGGCGCAGAACGCGCCAGACTGAAGCGGAATCCGTTTCATCCATTTGCGACTTTTGATACAGCTGCTTTAGGCGGTCTGGTATTAGGACAAACGATTTTAGCAAAAGCCTGTGCTACAGCCGGGATCCCATTCGACAATACTCAGGCTCACAGCGCCTTATATGATACTGAGCGCACCGCTGAATTATTCTGTGAAATGGTTAATCGCTGGAAACAACTTGGTGGTTGGCCATTAGCAACAGCAGAAGAAGAAAAAACCGGATAGACTTATAGCTAACTATAAGATTAATATAATCAAATTGAAATTTAAGCAATAACAAAAACCCCCATATATCTACATATGGGGAGATAGCACAATAGCCTGTCGCTAATTTAAAAATTATTCTGTTGCGTTTTCGTCTTGAGAGCGATATTTATCAGCGGTCTCTTTAATTAATGTTTGTAGCTCACCTCGTTGATACATTTCAATAATAATATCGCATCCACCTATCAACTCCCCCTCAACCCAAAGCTGAGGAAAAGTTGGCCAATTAGCATATTTTGGCAATTCTGCACGAATATCGGGATTTTGCAAAATATCTACATAAGCAAAACGTTCACCACATGCAGATAAAGCCTGAACAGCCTGTGCAGAAAATCCACAATTTGGTAATTTAGGAGAGCCTTTCATATACAGCAGAATCGGGTTCTCTTTAATTTGGCGCTCAATCTTATCAATAGTCGTCATTTTTATTTCCTTTAAACCAACATCGTCACAATATTGGCGGAGAATACCATTTTCTTTCACTAATATGCATCCTGATATTTTCTTATCCTTGAACAGATGGTCTCTTTTTGACTGTTATATTCAAAGGGCAGATAAGCCATTGAAGCTGCCTGCCCTCTTTCCTTTCAATATAAAACCCAATTTTTACATCACCTAATCAATTCAAAACATCAGGCAAAGATCACGCAAACAGCGGCAAAAATGGCAATCATCACCAACGTGCTCACCGCAGTAAATAAGCCAAGCTTCAAATCGGTATTCATCGATCCCCCTCAGAATAGAAGTCTATAACCACAAATACCATTCAGTTAACATGGTTAATTATCCTTAACATTAAGGAAAAAACATAAAATAGCGATTACCCTGTATTTTATAACATTGATTATTGCTTTCACTTTTGAGCCAGATCAGACAAAATTCAGGATTTATCGCTAATTTATTGCCAGCAGACACCCTAATGTATAAAGATACTGGCAAACAATTAACAAAGAGTTTTAAATTTAGACCAAAAGGTCAGGAGTCTTTCATCTCATGGCAACGATCAAAGATGTGGCTAAACACGCTGGCGTTTCAACCACTACCGTATCCCATGTTATTAATAAAACCCGTTTCGTCGCCGAAGATACCAAGGCCGCCGTTTGGGCTGCTATCAAAGAATTGAGTTATTCACCCAGTGCCGTTGCTCGCAGTCTGAAAGTTAACCATACAAAATCGATCGGATTACTGGCAACATCCAGCGAAGCCCCCTATTTTGCTGAAGTCATTGAAGCCGTTGAAAACAGTTGTTATAGCAAAGGCTATACGCTGATTTTGTGTAACTCACACAATAACATTGATAAACAGAAAGCCTATCTGGCCATGCTGGCACAAAAACGGGTGGATGGATTGCTGGTGATGTGTTCAGAATACCCGGAACAGTTGTTGGGAATGTTGGAAGATTATCGCCATATTCCCATGGTCGTCATGGATTGGGGACAAGCCAGAGGTGATTTCACTGATACTATTATTGATAACGCATTCCACGGCGGTTATCTGGCTGGTCGCTATCTTATTGAGCGTGGTCATCGTGATATTGGTGCGATCCCTGGTCCCTTAGCACGAAACACCGGTGGTGGCCGTCATCAGGGGTTCTTAAAAGCATTAAAAGAAGCCAGTATTCCAATCAGAGAAGAGTGGATTGTTCAAGGGGATTTTGAACCAGAATCGGGCTACAAAGCCATGCATCAAATTCTGAATCAAAAACAGCGTCCGACCGCAGTTTTCTGTGGTGGCGATGTGATGGCAATGGGGGCTATTTGTGCTGCTGATGAATTAGGATTACGCGTCCCACAGGATATTTCTGTGATCGGTTACGACAATATACGCAACGCCCGCTATTTCTCTCCAGCATTGACAACTATCCATCAGCCAAAAGAACGTCTGGGGCAAATGGCATTTTCTATGTTACTGGACAGAATAGTCAGTAAACGTGAAGATGCACAAACTATTGAAGTACATCCACGTTTGGTTGAACGGCGTTCTGTCACAGATGGCCCATTTATCGACTATCGCCGTTAATCCTCCCTATTCATCCTGAAGCCATTCAGCATTAAGAGTTTCACTATCGCCGAGATAACCAAGAAGCCAACTTAATGCCGGAGAATGGCTATTTTGCACCCATGTCAAACAACATGGGCTATCTGGCAAAGGCTGCTCTAATTCCAATGCTTCCAGTTTCTTCTGCCGGATCAGTGGCATTGCCCTATGCTTCGGGACCATTCCCACACATAAACCCTCATTCAGACAAGCCAGACCAGACTCCCAATCAGGTACCACCAGCCTGCGCTGATTATCCAGAGTCCAGGTATCACGCTTCGGTAAATTGCGGGATGTATCCTCAAGACACAAGCTAGGATAAGGTCGCATTTGATCATCAGACAGTAGACCCGTCAGCTGAGTTAAAGCATGACCCGTACTGACGACACACAGCCAGGGCATAAACCCCATATCCCTGAAACTGTACCTTTCCCCTACCGGCGCTACCCGGGTGGCCCCAATTGCAACATCAACCCGGCCATCCACCAGCGCGTCCCATACACCATTGAATACTTCCTGATGAATAAACAGCTCTATATCAGGAAAATGGTGATAAAAATCAAGAATAAGCTGACGACTGCGTTCTGGTTTAACAACCCGGTCAATCGCAATACTGAACTGCCCTCTCCAGCCATTTGCAACCTGTTGGCACTGATGACGCGTGTCAATCATTTTTTTGATAACAGCGCGAGCCTCTTTGATAAAAATACTGCCTGATTCAGTTAATTCCACATCCCGATGACGACGTTCAAACAACGGGACGGCAAGCCACTCTTCCAGCTGCCTTACGGTATAACTGATCGCAGAAGGGACGCGGTGAAGTTCCGTTGCAGCAGCACTAAAACTTCCCGTTCTGGCAACAGCATCCACAACTTCAAGTGAATATTCTGACCACATAATTTTACCTTTCAATTTTTTTCATAGCATTATCCAAATATTACCGTTTCACAAGTAAAAATCACGGCATATAGAATATGTACAAATATTCTTATCTACCTATTCACAGCAAGTTATTTCAATCATGATATCCAAAGAGAGTAATCAAATGAAAAACTCAAGTCAGTTCATGTTCTACCTTGCAGGCTTGAGTATGCTGGGTTATCTGGCTATTGATATGTATCTACCGGCATTCGGCCCTATGCAACAAGAATTGGGCACATCGGCGGGAGCAATCAGTGCCAGCCTGAGCATCTTTCTTGCAGGTTTTGCCTTTGCTCAACTTTTGTGGGGGCCTCTTTCAGATCGCTTTGGAAGAAAGCCTATTATTATCACCGGGTTATCAATGTTTTCTGTTGGCTGTCTGGGTATGCTTTGGATAACAGACGCCACGCAACTTTTAGTTTTGCGTTTTATCCAAGCCATAGGTGTTTGTTCAGCCGCGGTTTCATGGCAAGCATTAGTTATTGATCGTTATGATGCCAACCATACCAAACGCGTTTTTGCCACGATCATGCCCCTGGTCGCACTTTCCCCCGCCCTGGCGCCTTTGATAGGGGCCTGGCTGTTACAACATGGCGGCTGGCGCATCATTTTCCTGGTATTACTGGCAATTACATTATTACTGCTGTTGCCTACTCTATTTCTGCAAGAAAACCGCAAAAAAAAGAGTGAGACTGAAACGCAGAAAAGCCATGTATCTTTCTTTACGTTACTAAAATCGCCGGTGTTCAGTGGCAACGTCCTGATATTTGCATCATGCAGCGCTGGTTTTTTCGCCTGGCTAACAGGTTCACCTTTTATTCTCGGTAATATGGGCTATAGCCCAAACGACATCGGTTTGAGTTACGTGCCACAAACATTAGCCTTTATGGCCGGTGGTTATGGGTGCCGCAGTATCTTGACCAAAATAAGAAGTGAAGTTGTTTTCCCTTATCTGTTGGTTGGCTATGCTGTCAGCATGATTGTGCTGTATTTAATCGCAAAATTCAGCGAACCAACTATGTTCACGATTCTGGTCCCTTTCTGTTTTATGGCCGCTATGAATGGTGCTTCATATCCAATTGCAGTCGCTAATGCTTTATCCGCTTACCCACAAGACAGTGGAAAAGCCGCCGCATTGCAAAACACGCTCCAATTAGGGCTCTGTTTTATTGCCAGCCTGATTGTTTCAGCATTTATTAACAATCCGCTTATATCGACAACCACTGTCATGGCTTCTACCGTTATTCTGATGGCATTAGGATATTTTATACAGTGGAAAAAAAAAGCTGATAGCTGTATTCAATCTGTTGAAAAACATTCCTGATATTAATCAAATCATTACTTCAATAAAGACTGTTAATTATCAATTAATTACAGTCTTTATTTATTAATTGATGAAACAACTTTCCGCTTTTATACTCATACAAGCTCCTTATTATAAATAACCTGAATTTGAGGTTTTCAGGAGCAATGATGGCCCCGATTAAGTTTATGGATTAGTCATTTTTAGGGTTTCTCGCTTTAATTCTTTGCTACTTTTTGCATTTTGCTCCCTCGCATTCTGCTTTGTTAGCTAAAACGAACCCCCCTCAATATTCCATCACCCTAACCTTGGAGAGTATATGAGTTCATCGCACATTGAAAACCAAAAAATCGTCACTAATTTCTGGCAGCGAATTGCCAATGAAATGCTACAAGAAGCAGGGGTTCAGATTAATGGTCACAATCCCTATGATATCCAGGTAAAAAACCCTGATTTCTATAAAAGAGTTTTACAACAGGGTTCAATGGGATTAGGTGAAAGTTATATGGATGGCTGGTGGGATTGTGAGCGGTTAGATATTTTCTTTTATCGCATTTTACGTGCTGGATTAGAAAATAAAATTCCCAGTAATTTCAAAGATACACTGAAAATCGCAATAACCCGCTTACGTAATTTACAAACTCCAAAACGATCATGGATTGTCGGTCATAAACATTATGATTTAGGCAATGATCTTTTTACCCGCATGCTTGACCCTTATATGCAATATTCCTGCGGATATTGGAAACAAGCAGAAACATTAGAACAGGCTCAACTTGATAAATTGAAGCTCATCTGCGAGAAATTAGAACTCTCTCCAGGTATGACTCTGCTGGATATTGGGTGTGGTTGGGGTGGGCTATCAATTTATGCTGCAAAAAACTATGGTGTTTTCGTAACCGGAGTAACCGTTTCGGCTGAACAACAGAAATACGCACAGAAACAATGTGCAGATCTGGACGTAAACATTATTCTAAAAGACTATCGGGATTTACATCAGCAATTTGACAGAATTGTTTCTGTTGGTATGTTTGAACACGTCGGGCCTAAAAATTATTTGACCTACTTCGACGTTGTTCAAAGAAACCTGAAACCTGATGGTTTATTCCTGCTACACACCATCGGCTCCAACAAAAGCAAAGTCAGCGCTGACCCGTGGATCAGCAAATATATTTTTCCTAATGGCTGCGTGCCTTCTCTTGAACAAATAGCACACACCAGCAAAAGCCGTTTTGTTATGGAAGATTGGCATAATTTTGGTGCCGATTATGATCGCACACTGATGGCCTGGCATGAAAGATTTATTGCCCGTTGGCCGGAGATACAAGATAACTATAGTCCAACATTTAAACGCATGTTTAGCTATTACCTGAATGCCAGTGCAGGTGCATTTCGTGCGCGCGATATTCAATTATGGCAAATCATGTTCAGCCCAAAAGGTATTGAAGGCGGGTTACGGGTAGCCCGGTAATTAACCAAAAGCTACAGTAGGTTCCCACTGTAGCTTATAAATGTATTTTTCACTAACGAAAAGAACCAACATAGCCATTATCAAAAAAGGTCGTTTGATCAAATGCTATTTTTCCACCAGAAAATATCAAATCTAAATGATGACTTCCCTTTACACCACCTCCCAAGCCAAGATGTAAACCAGGATGACGTTCTTCAAAACCCGCATTTCTGCCGTAAAGTGCTTTCACTCCCGTATTGGTGCCAATACCAAATTCTTCAACGATTCGATTTCCGTGATTATGGTTTAGATATAAATTAAAATCTCTATTAAATTCCACATTATCACAATCAAACCCAATGATTTCACCCTCTTTTATATTTATCGTCATCATATCATTGACAACTCCATATTTTATGGCGAATGGCGCAGTACTCAAAAAAGTGCCACTAAAACTAACCCTACCGCTAAGGTTCTTTATATGACTCGCAATTTCCCCAGGAATAACATCAAGATTTCCATTACCATCAATGGATGTCCACTGATGGTCTCTATCCAAATAACCTACAATTGAGCTTCCTTGATTATCTGTATATTGAATCTTCTGTGATCGGCTTGATAGTTCAATCAATTTTTTGTTTCTTTCTGTTATTGATGTTTGTGATTCGCTGAATGCCTCAATAAAATGAGGGCCATAATCTTTAAACAGTACTGATTTCTTCCACGATTCAGTAATAAATTTTCTTATTTTGATTAAATATTCTGGCCCTTGTGGAGATGCGTTCTTTAATGTTGATGATGCGTAAAGAAAAATAAATAAATCGCAATCGGATATTTTTTGTTTTACATCGTCTGCTGATGTTTCTTCTAAAAAAGCGAAATCAGATTTTACATTAAAATTCTTTTTGTACCCATGCAACTTTTGTGCAATATCGCTATGCTCAGTATCAGATCCAATAAATATCTTTATACATTCACCATGTCTTACTTTATCCGAAATTGCAGGGTGATATGATAAACAACGATACATATTTTCAAAACTTTTATCCATGAGAGCAATCCTATTTATCTTTAAGTAAGGGGAAACCCCCTTACTTAAATTATAGAGAACCACTAAGGGCTCTATTATAGGGAACCATTAAGGCCAAAGTGCTGTACCGAAAGGTACAACAGCTTGTGCATTCATCATTTCAACAGCATCATCATGTGTAGGTTCTTCAAGCCATTCATCTAACTCAATCGCGTTTTCCATAAGATAGTCTCAAAAATATAATTGTAAGGTTAACCTGCACTTTACGAAAAAGCACATTAACACAATAGTAACAATGATAACCATATTAAGTAACACAATACGCAAGATACTGAGATGTAAATCACAAAAGGATTATTAACAGGCTCAGCGAGCCTTGTTGGTATACAAGTTAATTTTGTTCGGAAGCGACAAGAAAACCCTCCTATCGCTTCTTATTTATTGATTATTCGCCAATAACAGTGACTGGAGGCTGAAAGATAACTTGTTCCCGCTCTTTCTGAGCAAGGACGCGCTCCACTGTATCGACAAGCGCCTGAGTCTGTGAATCAATCTCAATATTCACTTTATGACCAAGACGTTTTTTGCCCAATGTTGTACGCTCCAGTGTTTCAGGAATAAGGTGGACACAAAAACGATTATTCACTACATCACCAATCGTCAGGCTAATCCCATCAATGCCGATAAACCCTTTATGAAGAATATATTTCATCAATTGCTTATTGTGGACCCGGAACCATATTTGATGATTATTTTCTGAAGTGAAAATTTTAGCTATCTCAGCAACAGTAATAATATGGCCGGACATCAAATGCCCACCAATTTCATCACCAAATTTAGCGGCCCGCTCCAGATTTACATAATCCCCTACCTGTAAATCACCAAGATTGGTCAAGCGTAAAGTTTCTTTCATTAAATCGAAACTGATCTCATCGCCTTCTATTTTGGTTACCGTCAGACAACAACCGTTATTAGCAACCGATGCTCCTGTTTCAATGCCTCGCAATAATTCAACCGGAAATTTAACGATATGAGTTCGAAAGTTGTTTTTTTCATCAATAGCAACTAATGGTGCTTTTCCCTGCACGATACCAGTGAACATAGGAGAACCTCTTAATGACCATGTAAAATTATTAGTTAGTTTATATCAAGTTGCCACTTATAAATACCATCTGAACATTTGAATATAAACTCAGCATTATTGTTGGCTAATATAGTATTAAACAGATACAATATCCCAGTTAGTAAACGGTTGATTTTTCAAAAATCGTTTCTTATATGCAGGAGTTTTCCTTAATATTTTTTACTTTCAAAAAGGTGTAATACGTGCAGAAGTATTTAAAAGAAGCGCGTAGTCTGCTTGCTCTGGGGATCCCCGTCATTATTGCCCAATTCTCACAAACTGCAATGGGGGTTGTGGATACAGTTATGGCAGGTAGCGTCAGTGCAACAGAAATGTCCGCGGTTGCTGTTGGTACCTCTATCTGGCTGCCAGTGATTTTATTTGGTTACGGCTTACTATTAGCTTTGACACCAATCATTGCACAAATGAATGGTTCTGGTCGCAGAAACCTGATTGCCAGTCAAACTCAGCAAGGATTTTGGTTAGCGACTTTCCTCTCAATTATAATTATTGTTATTCTATACAACAGCAAATTTCTTATTGACAGGCAACACAATATAGACCCGCTTTTGGCAGAAAAAGCGGTTGGATTTACCCACGCAATAATGTGGGGTGCGCCGGGCTATCTGTTTTATCAGGTACTCCGTAATCAATGTGAAGGTTTATCGAAAACCAAACCGGGAATGATCATTGGTTTTTTAGGGTTATTAATTAACATTCCGATTAACTACGTACTCATTTACGGTAAATTCGGTGCTCCCGCGATGGGTGGTATTGGCTGCGGTGTCGCTACTGCCAGTGTTTACTGGGCCATGTTCCTGTCAATGCGCTGGTATGTGAAACATTCATCATCACAAAAGGATATCCGCCCTAAACATCGTTTTGCGGCACCTGAATGGCATACCTTGAAACGCATTTCGGCCCTTGGTTTGCCTATTGCTATGGCCGTGTTTTTTGAAATTACGCTGTTTGCGATAGTGGCATTATTGGTCACCCCTTTAGGCATTACCGCGGTTGCCGGGCACCAGATTGCACTGAATTTCAGTTCATTGATGTTTATGTTCCCAATATCTTTAGCCGCAGCAACCACTATCCGCATTGGCTACAACCTGGGGAAAAAATCTACCGAAAATGCCCGGATATCAGCTTATGCCGGTCTTGCCGTCGGTTTGATGTTTGCCTGCTTAACCGCAGCCTTTACTGCCATTCTGCGCGAGCCGATTGCCTTGATGTATAACGACAATCCTGACGTTATCATCATGGCGTCAAATCTGATGCTGTTTGCCGCTTTTTACCAACTGTCTGATGCCATACAGGTGGTGGGCTCCGGTGTTTTACGTGGCTATAAAGATACGCGCTCGATCTTCTATATCACTTTCATCGCCTACTGGATACTGGGGCTGCCAAGTGGTTACATTCTGGGATTAACCGATTATGTTGTACCTGCTATGGGGCCACAAGGGTTCTGGATCGGCTTTATTATTGGCCTGACCGCATCAGCAGTGATGATATCCTGCCGCATTTTGTGGACACAAAAACAATCAGACGAGGTAGTTCTGCAACGCTCAAGCCACTGATTTGCTTTCCCTAAAACCGGGGACGAATATTTAACTGACGGAATAAACGACAAATTCGCTGTAACAGATGCAAATACGAACAGTTGAACAACAATTTGTATTATTCCCCTTGCCAGAAGGCTAACTCGCCGTTAATATTCGTCCCCGTTGTCACCAATGCAATTTAGATTGCGTCCGTAGCTCAGTTGGTTAGAGCACCACCTTGACATGGTGGGGGTCGGTGGTTCGAGTCCACTCGGACGCACCAAATTGCTTGATTGATAGTCCTCTCTTTTTAGTGCGTCCGTAGCTCAGTTGGTTAGAGCACCACCTTGACATGGTGGGGGTCGGTGGTTCGAGTCCACTCGGACGCACCAAATCTCTGAAATCATTCTTTTGTTCTGAAATAATCAATTGATTTTTCATCAGAAAATTGAGCAATAAATTATAATCCCTGCTGTTATTTGCGTTATTTCTTCGTCCTAACGTTATAATTAATTCATATAATCATTTTTTGATTCATTTCACAGAAATAAGTCTCTATAATACGGCCCAATTTATAGTTGAATGGTTTCAGCACATTAATTTACTGAATGCTGAAAAATGACAGATTGATAGTATGCATAAGTTCACATAATTACATGTGCCTGAATTCACACACAAAACACTGCATGTCTTCCCCGTCACCTGTTCTTAATGATGTTGCGCAACATTCAGCACCCGATGGTATCTGCGCAAACCATGAAAGTTGGTGGTTCACTATTTTATCCATTAAAACCCGTAGATAGATTGTCATGAAAAAAACCAAAATTGTTTGTACTATCGGACCAAAAACAGAATCCGAAGAAAAACTGACCGAACTGTTGAATGCAGGCATGAATGTTATGCGCCTCAACTTTTCGCACGGAGACTATGAAGAGCACGGCCAGCGTATTCAAAATATCCGTTCAGTTATGACTAAGACAGGCAAACCGGCAGCTATCCTGCTGGATACTAAAGGCCCTGAAATTCGAACCATGAAGCTGGAAGGTGGCAATGATGTTTCCCTGACTGCTGGTCAGACTTTCACTTTTACCACCGACACGACCGTTATTGGTAATAAAGACCGTGTTGCTGTAACTTACAGTGGTTTCCCTGCGGATCTGGCTCCAGGTAACACAATCCTGGTTGATGACGGCTTGATCGGCATGAGAGTTAAAAAAGTCACTCAGTCAGAAGTCATTTGTCAGGTTTTGAACAACGGTGATTTGGGCGAAAATAAAGGGGTTAACCTGCCTGGGATATCTATCAGCCTGCCAGCCCTGGCAGAAAAAGATAAACAAGATTTAGTCTTTGGTTGCCAACAAGGTGTTGATTTCGTCGCTGCTTCTTTCATCCGTAAACGCTCTGACGTTCTGGAAATCCGCGAACATTTGAAAGCGCACGGTGGGGAAAAGATTCAAATCATCTCTAAGATTGAAAATCAGGAAGGTCTGAACAACTTTGATGAGATCCTGGAAGCTTCTGATGGGATCATGGTTGCCCGTGGCGACCTCGGTGTTGAAATCCCGGTAGAAGAAGTTATCTTCGCCCAGAAGATGATGATTCAAAAATGCAACATGGCCCGCAAAGTTGTTATCACTGCAACTCAAATGCTCGATTCCATGATCAAAAACCCACGCCCTACCCGTGCTGAAGCCGGCGACGTAGCTAACGCCATTTTGGATGGTACTGATGCAGTTATGCTTTCCGGTGAAAGTGCAAAAGGCAAATATCCAGTAGAAGCGGTGACTATCATGGCAACGATTTGTGAGCGCACAGATCGTGTCATGCCAAGCCGCATTGAAGCTGTCAATTGCCGCAAATTGCGCGTGACCGAAGCAGTATGCCGTGGCGCCGTTGAAACAGCTGAAAAACTGGAAGCCCCCCTGATTGTAGTCGCAACCTATGGCGGTAAATCTGCTAAATCTATCCGTAAGTACTTCCCAGGCGCATCTATTCTGGCATTAACCACTAATGAAGTGACTGCACGCCAATTGCTATTAGTTAAAGGTGTTTCTACTCAAATCGTTAAAGAAATCGCATCTACCGACGATTTCTACCGCATCGGTAAAGAAGCAGCACTGGTCAGTGGGCTGGCGAAAAAAGGTGAAATTGTGGTTATGGTATCTGGCGCTCTAGTACCAAGTGGTACAACCAATACATCGTCTGTCCACGTTCTTTAATTTGATATGTAGCTTTATTTCTGAAATACCGCAAACATGGCGGTGTTTCAGACCCTGCTAATCCGATACCACCCCAGCCAGATCACCAAAGTTCGGTATCAAGCGGATCTAAAACCAAATAAAGACTCGGTAGTCAGTGGTAGATTCTTTTAACAAGTGCATATAAAAATCAAGTCTTTTTTATCAACTAGCACAATATTCCTAATGACAAATGAATATGAAAGTCGATTTAGGAAGACAAATTACATAATATTTAAACAACATATAAACAAAAGGTAGATTCACATAAATAAGTGGTCATCAACCATAGGTCGCTTTCAGAAACAGCAAACTTTAAACATCAATTCTTTCTATATGCCACCAGTACCCTAATAATAACGCCATTTTCTATCCCTCTTGATCAGAAAATGGCTTAACCACGATGATGTTCCCCAGCATTACGTCATTTGCGGCAAACTCACTTTGCATGTTATCGACATCTCTGTCTTAATCATGGTTCATCAAAAGCTTTACCTACTTCGTTTAAATTCTGGAACTCATTTGTTGTTCCGGCCGCTTTTGCCTGAATCGAGCACAAAATATCCTGACGACTAAAAATCGAAGCTTGTAAAAGTGCTGTTTGTTGTAATGATTCGTCAACACCATGATCACGACTGTAAAGCATGGCTCGTTTAACCCCGTTAATAGCAACCGGAGGCCTATCCGCTATACGTCGGGCAGTCGCTAAAGCCCCCTCAATCAATGTCTCCACAGAAGGGAAGATCTTTACCACAAGTCCTAAATCATAAGCCTGAGCAGCATTCAGTGTATCCCCTGTAAGTGCAAGATAGCGGGCCATGCCGCCAGGGATCAGATGTTGCAGACGCTGAAGGATACCTAAGTCAGCCATCATACCGATATTGGTTTCCTCTATACGAAACTTCGCATTTTCAGAAGCAAAACAAAAATCACATGCAGCAATTAAATCAAATCCTGCACCAAGACATGCTCCTTGTACTGCGGCAATGACCGGGAAGCGGGCACGTTCCAATACACTTATCGCCTCCTGCATCTGTAATAAGCTAAACTGCATAGCTTCCCGCTCATTAGGATTAGTCGTATGAGTTTCTTTGCTGGAGGCGAAAATTTGCAAGTCAAGCCCACCACAGAATGCACTGCCTTGCGCAGAGATTACCATTGCCCGAACCTCTCCTGAGCGACTGAATTGCTCTATTGCCTCCGGAAATAGTTTCCAGAACGCCAGTGCCAGACTGTTTGCCTTTTCAGGGCGACTGAGCTGCAAATGAGCGACCCCGTTGTTAACGGTGATGTTAAAATACTCGTTGGATTGATCAATTAGCATA
Organism: Photorhabdus stackebrandtii; assembly: GCF_011189495.1. Lineage (NCBI taxonomy): Bacteria > Pseudomonadati > Pseudomonadota > Gammaproteobacteria > Enterobacterales > Morganellaceae > Photorhabdus > Photorhabdus stackebrandtii. The sequence continues at coordinate 37,745 of NZ_PUJV01000003.1, read as the reverse complement.
GAAGACTCCTCTTACCAGTTTGAATTTGAGCCTAGGATTCAACCTGAGTATTGTCAAGAGGCTTATCTACAATAAGATTCAGTTAACAAATTTGTTTTAAGCGAAACCCTAAATTTATGTATGCGAAATGTCTCCATGTAAGACACGTCCCTATGAATCAATAGACGCAAGATGGCTTTGATGTGGTGTTTTTTATTTATAAGAATTTTTAACTAAAATTATTTCGGAGAATATCATCCCCTTATGGAATAGGATTTCTTTGATTAAAATGTTACGCAATGGTTTTGTTTTTTTAGATTCAGATGAAAATTACCCGCCCACTAAAGAGAAAATTTGAAATAATTGGTTTTCATGATAAAAATTTATTCTCTTTCTAAAAAACTTTGTGTAATACTTATATGGCTACTTGGAGATTAACTTAAATCTAGAGGGTATTATAATGAATCGTACTAAAATTGTACTGGGTGCAGTAGTTCTGGCTTCTACTCTGTTGGCTGGTTGTTCAAGCACTGCTAAAGTTGACCAACTGTCTTCTGACGTTCAGACTCTGAATGCAAAAGTTGATCAACTGAGCAATGACGTGAATGCAGTACGTACTGACATTCAAGCCGCTAAAGACGATGCAGCTCGTGCAAATCAGCGTCTGGATAATCAAGTTCGTTCCTACAAAAAATAATTTTTTGTAATAAAGTACAAAAATGGCGCACAGTCTATCTGTGCGCTGTTTTTTTATCATGAAGTTCTGTCAGAAAAATATCCGCTGACCTCTCCCTGTTTGCAATAAAATATTAATTTTCCCGATAGATTGGCCCAGGCTGATATAATGACGGTAATTTAAACGATTCAGATATACCTTCATTTACTTCTTGTTCTGCATCTTTAGCATCGTCTTTCATCGGCACTCTATTTTCTTCCCGCAGATCCTGTTGTGTTTCAGGCTGTGTATTTTCACTTACCAGCACCGGCATACCAGAACGGCGTACAATAGCTTGTTCAACAATATTTTTATCTGTCTTGCTATCGTCAATGAACTTGTTCAAACCGGCTGATCGGACAATTTGTAATGTCTGTGGATCATCTTCCTCTTTTTTAGATAGCGGCTGATGGACTTCAATATAACGTTTACCATCTGGCTCAACAGAATACTTAACGGCTTCATTGATAATCTGTACTCTGGTTCCACGGGAAACTGTGTTAAACACAGCTTCAATATCATCAGGACGCAGACGAATACAACCCGAACTCACCCGCATACCAATGCCAAAATCAGCATTAGTGCCATGAATCAAATATTCTCCACGCCCAGCAGCTAAACGCAACGCAAATGCCCCCATTGGGTTTTCCGGGCCCGCAGGAATAACCGCAGGTAAGATAATCCCCTGTTCAGCATAATGCTTACGGATATTCTTAGTCGGCGTCCAGGTTGGATCTTTAATTAGCTGGCTTACCGATGTTGTCATCACTGGCGTATTACGACCAAGCTGTCCAATACCAATGGGATAAACGATGACTTTGTTTTTTCCTTTAGGGAAATAGTAAAGTCTGAGTTCAGCAAGGTTAATCACAATCCCTTGCCTCGGTGTATCAGGCAATAGCATTTGTGATGGAATAATCAGTTCAGAACCCGGAGCAGGCAAATAAGGATCGGTACCGGGGTTAGCTTCCAGCATTGCCAGTAATCCAATTTTATATTCGGCAGCAATGGCCTCCAGAGAACGTCCGTCATCTGGTACAACAAATGTCGTATTTTCGCCAATTAAACGACTATTGGTAGGTGGCAAGGTATATTCTGTAGCACTGACTGTATTAGTCAACGCACTTAACAATAACATGCCGATAAACGTTAAAACTCGTTTCATGCTTGCTTCCTGGAATGACTTCTGAATGTTATCGGATAAATTAAACGCAAAAGGTTGAAGCCTTATTCACCTTTCACGGCCGTGTATATTATCAGCCGCGAAAGAAACACGTAAGACTGCCATTTAAACCATTTTACTTGCCGCATTGCGAATGGCATATATCATCGCATGTAGCCCCTGTGTCCGTGATGGTGTTAAATGTTGCTCCAGAGAAAGTTTTGCAAAATATTCAGTCACATCCAAATCCAGAATTTCCTGAGGCGTCTTATCCTGAAAAAGAATAAAAACCATCGCAACCAGCCCTTTCACGATAGCGGCATCACTGTCACCAACAAACTCCACTTTGTTTTGGTCATTCTTCTTCAGCAAAATCCACACCTGACTCTGACAACCGGCGATTAAATGCTCAGGTTGACGTTGTTCGTCAGTCAGTGGGGACAACCTCGCCCCCAGTTCAATCATATAGAGATATTTTTCTTCCCAGTTTTGGCAGCGGGAAAAATTACGTAACAATCTATTTTGGTCGGGCAAACTTGCCATGACGTTTTCCTTTATCACTCTTTCGATCTGTAACCATCTCAACCAAGCAGTTTTTCTATCCGCTGCAATGCAGCAACAAGAGCATCAATCTCTTCTTGTGTAGTATAAATCGCCAGTGACGCCCTGCACATACTGGGAACATGATAATGTTCCATCAGCGGAAGTGCGCAATGATGCCCGGTACGAATCGCGATGCCATACTGATCAAGGAAACTTCCCACATCATAAGCATGATGACGGCCAAGGTTGAACGCAATAACCCCCTGACGTTGCTCAGGACCATATAATTTCAGTGACCTGACCTCTTTCAGCCGAGTCATCGCATAATCCATCAGCGCCTGTTCATGTTGCTGAATTTCATCCAGCCCCAGTGAAGTGACATAATCAACCGCAGCGCCAAGGCCAATAATTCCCGCTATATTCGGCGTCCCCGCTTCAAACCGCCATGGTGATCCCGCATAGGTTATCCCTTTTTGCAGGCTGACGTGTTTGATCATTGCTCCGCCACCTTCCCAAGGTGGCATGGCTTCCAGAAGGGATTTACGCCCATAAAGCACGCCAATTCCTGTTGGTCCGTATAATTTATGGCTGGAAAAAACATAGAAATCGCACCCCAGATCCTGCACATCAACTTTCTTGTGCATAATGGCCTGAGCACCATCAACCAGAATATGTAACTGACCACCCCACTCTTCAGCCACTCTTCTTGCCTGTTGTATAATTTCACGTACAGGGTTCACGGTGCCAAGCACATTAGACAGGTGAGTAAAAGAAAGTAATTTAGTACGTGAATCAATCAGGGATGTTAAAACCGATTGATCCAGCTCACCGGTTTCATTCAGTGACCATACTCTGATTTCACACCCAATTTGTTCCGCCAGCATATACCACGGAACAATATTGGCGTGATGTTCCATTTCAGTAATCACAATATTATCGCCACTATTGATAAATTTGCGGCCATAACTGTTAGCTACCAGATTAATCCCTTCCGTCGTACCTTTGACGAAAACAATCTCTTCATCACTTTGAGCATGGATGAATTGCGCCATCTGGTGGCGTACATTTTCAACCATACGAGTAGCCGCAGAACTGAGAGTATGAATTCCCCGGTGAACCGCCGCATACTGGTGTAAACAGAATTCACTTTCCCGTTCTATAACCGAAACCGGCTTCTGAGCACTGGCGGCACTATCAAGATAAACCAGTGGATACCCATTGACCTGCTGAGTGAGTACCGGGAAATCCTGTCGCACCCTTTTTACAGAGAAGGTCATTTTTCCACTCCCGCTAAACGCTGTTTAATGTGCTTCATGACAACAGTTTTCAGGGCTTCATCTTCAATAGATTCAGTAAGTTCGGCAGCAAAAGCAAATATAATCATATGTTGCGCATCACACCGGCTGATACCACGTGATTGCAGATAGAACAGTTGTTCTTCATCTATCCGGCCAACAGTCGCACCATGGCTGCATTTCACATCATCAGCGTAAATTTCCAGTTGAGGTTTGGTATCCACTTCTGCCTGTTTACCTAATAACAAGTTGTTATTGGTCATCTGCCCATCGGTTTTCAGTGCATGAGGCGCCACCTTGATCATGCCGTTAAATACCGCTTTACTCTGATCCATCACAATTGTTTTATGCAACTGGCGGCTTTCACAATGGCCTTTATTATGTTCCAGATAAGTACGGGTATCAGCGACCTCTTTTCCTTGCGGCAACAACAAGCTGTTCAACGACAGATTCGCCCCTTCGCCATTAAGTTGAACGCTGGTATTGTGTCGACCAAGCCCGGCACCTAACAGAAAACTGGTGCTCTTCACCCGGGCATCACGACCAACCACAATATCGTTATGTGCAAAGTGGTAGCTCTCACTATTCTCAACGCCCAGTTTTATATGGATTAAGCTGGCGTTATCCCCCACGTCTGCGGTCAATCGGCTTCCTGTCATATGGGGTTGCTGCTCATCAGTACTGACGAAATGTTCAATCACTCTGGCGCCTGCATTCGCTCCCACAGTAATGTGATAGCGGTAATGGCTGGTATTTAATGCTTCATTACAATAACCACTGGTTATATTCAGCAGATAAAGGGGTTTTTCCGCAACTTGCCCGGCTTTTAATGTTATGACCAAAGGCTGTTGAGCAAGGCTTTCTGTCAAATGCAGAAAAATCTCGCTCTGGATCGACGCCGGAAGCCCACTTTTGTTATCCAGTAAACTCAACTGATACGGCCCAAATTCACAGGAACTCAGTAAAGGAGAAAAACAACCATCCACCATAACGATACGCCAGCAATCCATCGGAATCGCCAGTTGTTCGCATTGTGCTACGGTCAATTCCCAGGTTTTGCCACTGTATTGCTGGCTTAACAGTTGTTCCAGCGGAGTATAGCGCCAATCTTCATGTCTGAATTGAGGAAACCGGGTTTTAGTCACTTGCTGCCAATGCAGACTGGCATGAGATGAATCATCACCATGGCGGCAATGATACAAATCAGCGAAACGCGCTAAGGCTTGCTGATTACGCTCTGCAACCTGACGCGTCTTTTCAGCTTTTTCACTGTTGGTCAATAAGCCAGCCATAGCCTTGCTCCTCCAATTTTTTCGCCAGATTGAAATCACCGGATTTAATGATCCGTCCCTGATAAAGCACATGGACAAAATCAGGTTTCACGTAATCCAAAATACGTTGGTAGTGAGTCACAATAATGAATGAGCGGTTTGGATCACGCAGGGAATTCACACCATTAGCAACAATTTTCAGTGCATCAATATCCAGACCTGAATCTGTTTCATCTAAAATACAGAGTGTCGGCTCCAGCGCGGCCATTTGCAGAATATCGTTACGTTTTTTCTCACCACCGGAAAAACCGACATTGACTGAACGTGTCAGCAAGTCTTGCGGCATATTCAGCAGTTCTATTTTTTCTTCGATAAAATCGGCAAAATCAAAGCGATCCAGCGGCTCCTGATGACGATATTCACGGACAGCGTTCACTGCCGTTTGCAGGAAGAATTGATTACTGACACCCGGAATTTCCACCGGATATTGAAAAGCCAGGAAAATCCCCTCACCAGCCCGCTCTTCCGGTTCAAATTCCAGTAAATCTTTTCCTTTAAAGATGATTTCACCATCATCAATTTCATACTCTTCACGGCCAGCTAACGTTGCCGATAATGTACTTTTACCGGAGCCATTCGGTCCCATAATGGCATGAACTTCACCCGGTTTAACTTCAAGATTTAATCCTTTCAGGATTTCATTACCTTCCACACTGACTCGTAAATTTTTAACACTTAACATATTACATGCCTTCGAACGGCTTAACGTTCTGTCATAAAAAAGGGAAACAGGGAGAATTCACCCAACACTATGTTCAAGGCTAATTGCCAGTAATTTCTGCGCTTCAACGGCAAATTCAAGGGGAAGTTCAGAGAACACATCCTTACAGAAACCATTAACGATCATTGAAATCGCATCATCCTCACTAATGCCGCGTTGCAGACAATAGAACAATTGATCTTCACCAATGCGGGAAGTTGTCGCCTCATGCTCCAGTTGCGCAGTATTGTTCTGTACTTCTACATAGGGAAATGTATGCGCGCCACATTCAGTACCAATCAGCATGGAGTCACATTGAGTATAATTACGGGCGTTTTCCGCTCCCGGCAATATTTTCACCAACCCACGATAACTGTTCTGGCTACGGCCAGCAGAAATACCCTTTGAAATAATGGTCGATTTGGTGTTACGCCCAATATGGATCATCTTGGTGCCGGTATCTGCCTGTTGAGTACCATTAGTAAGGGCGACAGAGAAAAATTCGCCAATCGAGTTATCCCCTTTCAGGATCACACTTGGATATTTCCAGGTAATTGCTGAACCCGTTTCTGATTGCGTCCAGGACATTTTGGCATTTTCACCTTCACACAATGCTCTTTTAGTCACAAAGTTAAGAATTCCCCCCTCACTGTCACCGCCTGAAAACCAGTTCTGTACAGTAGAATATTTTACTTCGGCATCTTTATGGATAATCACTTCCACAACAGCAGCGTGCAGTTGATAGCTGTCACGTACAGGTGCAGAGCATCCCTCTATATAGCTGACATAACTGCCCTCATCAGCAATCAGAATGGTGCGCTCAAATTGGCCGGTTTTCGCCGCGTTGATACGAAAATAGGTGGAGAGTTCCATCGGGCACCGAACCCCTTTTGGCACATAAACAAAAGTACCATCAGAAGCGACCGCGGTATTCAACGCGGCAAAGAAGTTATCGTGACTTGCAACCACACTGCCGAGATATTTACGGACTAACTCAGGGTATTCCTGTATTGCCTCGCTGAATGAGCAAAAAATAATGCCTTCTTTCGCTAACTTATCCCGATAAGTTGTTGAGACAGAAACTGAATCAAAAATAGCATCTACCGCGACAGCTTCACCTTCCCGTACAGGAACACCCAGCTTATCAAATGCTTCTTCAATCTCTGCCGTCAAATAATTATTTGTTTGCTCTGCACCCGTTGCCTGCATAGCACCGGATTGCGAACTGCAACTATCATCACAGGCACCGCATGAAGGTGCTGAATAATAGCTATAGTCCTGGTAATCGAGATTAGGGTAATTCGCCTTCAACCAGTGCGGCTCTTCCATTCCCAGCCAATGGCGATAAGCCTCCAGCCGAAACTCCAGCATCCATTCAGGTTCATTGCGTTTTGCGGAAATTGCCCGCACAACGTCTTCACTCAACCCCTTAGCCAACTCATCAGTCGCGACCTGAGTGAAAAAACCCTCTTTATAACGATGATCGCTGAGCCAGGTCTGCACATCATCGCTGATTTCTACATTGCTCTGAGACATATATTGGTACACTTATATACCAAAGCTTTCACCACACCCACAGGCATGTTGAGCTTTTGGATTATTGAATTTAAATATCTGATTTAAACCTTCACGAACAAAATCAACTTCAGTTCCATCGATAAATGGCATAGCTTTCAGGGGAACATATAGACATGCCCCTTCATTTTCATACAGTAAATCATCAGGCGCAGGATCGTTAACCATCTCAAACACGTAGCCAAAGCCGGCACATCCTGACTGCTTAACCCCCAGATATAACCCTTCACTTTGTGGGTTCTGCTGCATCAATTTTAGGATCTGTGCTGCGGCTCTCTCTGTGATGGTAATTCCTTGCCATGCGGTTTCATTCAGAGAGAAGGTTTCAACACTATTTGTCATCGTTGACCTCATATTTTTCTTTAGCAATTTTTTGCCGCTGTTATCGGAACATTCTCGTTACCACATAATGGTAATGATAACCCTTATCACTTCAACCATTTGTTTTAAGAGGATATACCTTAAATGGATTAAATTTCACCCAAACACAACGAATTATGTTCATCGCATATGAAAATATATTTTTAATTCTTTGTTTTATATATAAATTATTAATTTAATTAATTGTGCTATCCTGTACTTTTTGGTACAAAATAAAAGCACAAAAGGTTCATCATGAATACCATTTGATGTGAGCTTTAAGATATACCGGAGATGCGGCATGGGAGTTGCTATTATGATTATAATATATACAAATAGAGTTTCTATTTAATCAAGGCGGATTCGACTAATAAGCTACCGAGAGCTCCAGAAAATGCTGACCGAGCCTAGCGTCAGCATTGACCACATCACGATTTATCTCTGGGTGCAGTGCTATACCCCGGAAATGGAAAAAGCGCATACGCTGGTACTGGTGCCATCCCACCGACCAGCGCCCCAGGGACACTATTGCAAATAGCGGCTTAGAGCAAATCTTTCCGCTAAAGCTCTACCTTAGATCCCGAAAATGTAGTTCACCAAGCCACGGCACTGCTATCAGGAATACTCAACATCCAGAAGTACTACCGAGTCTTGTTGAATATTTGCCACAGCAACCTTCCACATTATTCCAGTATCGGTTTTTACTTTGGTTTTTTTTATATTTTCACTCATTACCGAACTTGGCCTTATATTGTCCAACTGACCTCCTTCGGTAATAATATAAGCAGTGACATTCCTAGGCTCTCGTGGGTCTTGAATTATGGCATTGTGACCGGTAAAACCATATCTACGGTATTCAGGGTTGACAGCTTCTGGAGAGTGGTCATCAAGTATATCCTCTTTAATATTGTTACTATACATATTTTTAGGATTTTTCCCGCCAAACCATTTGTCAATACTGTATTGATCTTGAATATTGTCAACATCTCGATTTGTATCCAGGTAATATTGCTTGTATTTTTTTGACGGATATCCTTCTTTGAGGAAGTCTTTATCAAGAAAATAAGTTGATACTAATAACTTCCTTCTTCGAGGAAAAGAATTGGGTTCACTGCGCCCTTCCAATTCAATATACCCATATTTAGCATTTTCAAATTGTATATCAATGTTAGATTTATAATATGGCGTTTCAAACATTAAGTTGAATAAATAAAATGCTTGCGCGGGATAGGTATATCTATTTCCATCATTAAAAATACCTAGTGTGCCGCCGTCAGCTCTGTAGTAAAACGCTTTGTCCACATCTCTATATACCATAAATATCAAAGATTGTATAATAAACGCCGCATTCTTTGCTGATTGCATTTTATTCTGTGTTTCGTGAGTTGTATATGGGGTCATTCCCCACTCTGTTATATAACTTTCAACATGCTTAAATCCCAATTCATCAAGCAGGGATCTGTTGAGCCTGGCTGATGCCGCAACTTGAACAGGATCGGCTTTGTCGTGAAGGTAAAGGTGCCAGGAATAAAAATCTAGCGGGAATGAGTTGTCTTTACATGCTTTTAAAAAACCGCATCCATAGGGACTGTGTATCCCCTGCCCGGCGGCTATAGATGGACCTCCGACCAACACATTCGGTGCTACCTTTTTGATTTCGCGTGCGATAGTACCATAAAATTTGTAATAAACTTTCGGGTCAGAATCGGCAAAGAAGATTCCTAAATCAGGCTCATTCCATATTTGATAATACATTACCGGACGCTTCATTCCAATGTTCATGTAGTTAACTGAATACCGCTTTACTAATTCCGCCGCCAGCATGGCATAAATTTGAAAATTTTCTGGTGGGTTTGCACTTCCCAAAAATGACCTGCCTATTCGACACATCACTTCTCTCTTGAGATAAGGATTGGAATTCCTTTCATTGTTAATGATTTTTCTAAAATAAGCATCTGTCGGTTCGTAATTTGCTTGTGAAACAGCCTCTTCAAAACTATTATTCTTCATTCCGTTTCTGGCATTTGGAAAGATAGATCTCTTATTTGTCAAATCGGCGTAAACTTTTCGGCCATGCCATTTTTTATCTTCTGGTACCATTAGTAAAAGTTGATATGAACCCGGATCTTTATTATCAAGAGTGCCATTATCGATATCCCCTGGGCCATACAGATCATGCGCTCGGATGAAAGGGATCCCCATTTCGTTAAATTGGTCTTCAAGATCAGGATATCCGGGGGCTATGGATATAGGAGAGCCATTTACTCCGTGCACAGGTTTAATTAATTTATACATTGTAAATACCTCGACATAGTTATTATTATATCTTCATTGGTCACGGACAGAGCGTATACATAGTATGTGAGAGTTCCAATGCCCTGCCCAGGACCAACATAACAAATGAAATAGCTTTCGGATAGGCTATTAGCCGACATTCCGCACCCAATTCAGGAATAAAAAGACTCATACCATTGACCCAATATCTTCAACAGGTCACTTTGGTACGGTTGCATACCCGTTACCCTCCGATACTCTTGAAATTCGAAGGGATTAATCCCTTCACAGGTTAAAAATACCCAACGGGTGGTGGGCGATTGTGTCTGCCGGTTTTTCATATCCGGGTAAAATGCCGCATTTTGTTTCAATCCGCTGCGAATTTTATGCTCCAGCGCAGCATAGACCATTAAACTGGGAGAATTCCACAGCGAACTTCATTACGATCGACATAGTACATTTTAATCGAGTTCAACGATGAGATGTCGTTGGTATTTATTTTATTGTTTTTGTCAGCTTCGCTAAACGAACTTCCATCTATAAATACCTTGCAAAAAAGAAACGATAACACTGTCCGCTCCGCTTGGAGCACTACATAAAGATATAGTCATTTACGTGCCGCAGTCTTTCAAGTTATAGATTTCATCAATATTTTTAATAATATCATTGTTTATGTGAACTGCTTATATATCTGATTAATTTAAATATCGAGTAAAATATAGATGGTGAATTATATTGAAGGGGTTAATATCGAAATAGATAAAAACTTTCTTTTATTTAAATTTATAAATGCCGGTATATATCAATTTAGGGATGGATTACTGTAAATAAACTCAGAAATATAATGTAATATATAGATATATGTATTTTGCTTTGGTATATTCTGGGCGGGCGCTTGAGACTATCTGTCTCTGGCGTGCTGGAGCGGATAGAAGAAAGCCCCGAGTGATCTTTCAATCAACCCGAGGCCTATCTATGCATCACAACATAAGATTAGCCTCTTACACGCCGAAAGGCAAGGAGACGCTAACCATGAAACAGCAAAAAGCGGTACTTATCGCTTCAAGACATTCCCGTTATATTACTATGGAGATCCACAAGCTGCTTGGAAGCAAACCTGCTTTACCAAACAACTAACATAATAATATTGCAAATAAACTTAATACATAAAAAAATATCTTTTTCACTTAATGAGTAGGTTATTAATCCATAGAAAAATAACCTACTATTATTTTATCCAGGCAACACCGAAGTAGTTAACCGGGAAGTGCAACACAAGTGTTGACGTTCATCAAAAATATCGATTCGCCATACCTGGTGATTTCGGCCAATATGCAGAGGCTTACACACCCCTTTAACTTCGCCACTGCGAACAGATCGGATATGGTTGGCATTGATTTCCAGCCCAACAACTTTTTTCTCACCTTCAGAACAGAGATACCCTGCCAAAGAACCAAGTGATTCTGCCAGTACAACAGATGCCCCGCCATGTAATAAACCAAATGGCTGACGGGTGCGATGATCAACCGGCATTGTGCCCTCAATATAATCATCACCGATATGCGTGATTTTTATGCCCAGATGACCCATCATACATTGACTATTTACTTGATTCAGGCTATCCAGTCCAATATCACGTTTCCAAATCATGGGATTATCTCCAATAAAGCTTGCAACGGATGCTTAAGTACTTGCCCTTCTACCCGCTTAACCTGACTGCGGCAGGAATAACCGGAACTCAGGCAACGCTCCAGAGGTAATTTCTGCAAGGCAGGTTGCCAGGATAATTTATAGATACCAATAGAGTGTTTTATGTTTTTGTTTTCATGACCATATGTTCCAGCCATTCCACAGCAGCCTACACTGATATTATCCAGCTTACTACCCAACCGCTGGAAAATTTTTTCCCACTGTTGACTACTGCCTGGTAGCATAGTCACTTCCGTACAATGTCCGAACAGATACCATTTATCACCGGACACGGCCTGATTGTCCTTTTCCTCCGGCAAAGTGTTGATCAGCCATTCGTGAACAAGCTGAACCTCAAACTTGCCGCGCTGCTCACCGAGAATTTCTTTGTATTCATCCCGATAGCACAGTACCAATGCAGGATCGACACCAACCATAGGAATTCCTAGTTCAAATACCCGATTGAGAAAATCTGACGTTTTTTGGGCGGTTTTAGCAAAGCGGGATAAAAATCCTTTGATATGCTGGGCCTTACCGTTAGGGGAAAATGGCAGCAATACCGGTTTATATCCTAATTTTTCCACCAAACAGGCAAAATCAGCCACAACTTTCGCATCGTAATAACTAGTGAACGGATCCTGAACAATCAGCACATGCCCGTTACGATGAGCCTGATCCATTTTTTCAAGCTGTTCCAGTTTGGTCGAAAGCGCGTAATGACCTGCAAGCTGTTGGTGTAGTGTCGGACTGGATAACAAGGGGAGATCGACCATCCCGATTGTCCGACGGCTCAATTCCTGCACCCACGGCTGTTTCAGGAAGAAATTAAATGCCCGCGGCGCCTTAGCCATTAATGGTGTACTACTTTCCGCACCTGCCACAATATAATCACGCAAAGGACGAAGATAGCGGCCGTGATATAACTCAAGAAAACGTGCACGGAATGACGGCACATCAATTTTAATTGGGCACTGTGTTGAGCAGGCTTTGCATGCCAGACAACCAGACATCGCCTCTTTTACTTCATGGGAGAAGTCATACTCTCCACGCCATGCTTGCCAACTATTACGCGTTTTTTCAATCAGACCACGCAGGCTTGGCCGTTTTTGTTCCAATCCCTGCTTCAATGGTTGCGGATCCATACCTTGTTCGGTCAAAAGCCGAAGCCATTCACGTACTAATGTTGCCCGCCCTTTCGGTGAATGGATACGCTGCCGGCTAATTTTCATTGACGGACACATTGGGCTTTTCACATCGAAGTTAAAACACAACCCATTACCATTACATTCCATCGCACCACGGAATGTATTTCTTACATTGACCGGAATTGTCCGGTCATAAGTCCCCCGCTTGACAGCATCAACTTGCATCATTGGTGCATCAACACCCATCGGCGGACAAATTTTACCCGGATTCAAGCGGTTATCCGGGTCAAAAGCCGCTTTAATCCGGCGCAATTCCTCATACAAGACGCTACCGAAAAATTCCGGACTATACTCAGCACGAAAACCTTTACCATGCTCTCCCCACAATAAACCGCCATAACGGGCGGTGAGGTTGACAATCTCGTCAGAAATTTGTTTCATCAGTACCTCTTGCTGCGGATCGCACATATCCAGTGCTGGCCGAACGTGCAATACACCGGCATCTACATGACCAAACATACCATAATTCAGTTGATGGCTATCCAGTAGCTGGCGGAATTCCGCAATATAATCAGCAAGATACTGTGGAGGCACACACGTATCTTCCACAAACGGGATCGGTTTCGCCGCCCCCTTACTGTTACCCAGTAATCCAACTGATTTCTTGCGCATTGCATAAATACGCTCAATATCAGCCAGCTTCCGGCAAATCTGGTAGCCAATAACTCCCTGACGACCTTCGATCAGTTCGTCAAGGCGCTGACAAAGTATGTCTACCTGCTGGTCTATCAATTGTTGATCATCACCACTGAATTCAACAATATTCAACCCCTGCATATCCTTGCCGGGAATATCAGTGATCAGTTCTCTCACTGAATGCCAGACAATATCCTCACGCGCTAAATTCAGAACTTTTGAATCCACGGTTTCAACAGATAAAGCCTTTGCATTCACCATAAAAGGCGCGTTACGCAGCGCTGAATCAAAGGAATCATATTTTACGTTCACCAACCGCCTGACTTTCGGCAACGGTGTAATATCCAGAACCGCTTCGGTAATAAAAGCCAGCGTTCCTTCTGAACCGGTCAATATACGACCCAAGTCAAACTTCTGCATATCGTCACTGAAAACATGACGCAAATCATAACCTGTCAGAAAACGATTGAGTTTGGGGAACTTTTCAACGATAAGTTCACGTCGTTCACGGCAGCAGTTAAGCACGGTGTTATAAATGCGGCCTGTAACAGAATCTTCCTGGGCAATTGATTCCGCCTGTGCGATGTCCATTGAGCGGGTATCAAGTAATTCACCACCCAATAAAACAGCCCGTAAGCCAAGAACATGATCGGATGTTTTACCGTATACCAGTGAACCCTGACCAGAAGCATCGGTATTAATCATTCCACCCAATGTTGCCCGGTTACTGGTTGAAAGCTCAGGTGAAAAAAAATAACCATATGGACGCAAATATTGGTTCAGTTGGTCTTTAATTACGCCCGCTTCAACTCTGACCCATCCCTGCTCCGGATTAATCTCGAGGATACGATTCATATAACGGGACATATCCACCACGATACCTTCATTAAGAGCCTGGCCGTTTGTGCCTGTACCGCCTCCACGCGGGGTAAATGTCAAATTCTGATATTTTTTTTCACCTGCAACACGGGCCAGTAAAACCACATCTATGCCGGATCGCGGGAAAACGACAGCCTGCGGTAAGAGTTGATAGATACTGTTATCTGTTGCCATCGTCAGGCGATCTGCATAGCTGCTTGCAATATCTCCGGTAAATCCTTGTTCCTTGAGTGTATCCAAAAATTCCTGTGCCAACTCACTAACGTGAGGTGCTTGCGATATGCGTGGGATCATTATCGTTTTGATCCTTTTAAAATGAGTGTCCACATTGCTTTATTTATACTATCTTTGAATCAATGCTTTAGTCAGCCGTAACCATTAACCACAGTTAACTGACTTGTCTGAGAAGGCAAGCGGTTACCTTATCATAATATTCACCTATTTTGAGTAACCTATAGATAACATCCTATTTATTCATTATCTTTAGCGCCACTAAATTCCTTAGAGAAATTAACTTATGGACAAATATAAACCGTATTATGATCTACCAAAGCTACTGTTTACTTTAATTTTTCTTTCACTCTTAATTGTGACCAGTTTCTGGGTGATGAAACCGTTTATCCTTGGTTTTGTCTGGGCTGGAATGGTGGTTATCGCCACCTGGCCTTTACTGGAAAAACTACAAAATAGTTTATGGGGTAAACGTTGGATTGCGGTTTCCATCATGACATTATTATTAATTCTGTTGTTTGTGATCCCCATCGCATTACTGGTCAGTAGCTTATTAGAAAACAGCGCACCATTAATTCAGTGGGCTAAATCCCCTACTAATTTTCAAATGCCGGCAATGACCTGGCTGAACGGCATTCCTCTGGTTGGTGATAAACTTTACAGCGGCTGGAATGCACTGATCACGGATGGTGGAAATGTGCTGATTGCTAAAGTCCAGCCCTATGTCGGAGAAGCAGCAACCTGGTTCTTTACTCAGGCGGCCAATGCCGGACGCTTTGTTTTCCATCTTGGCTTAATGGTGCTATTCAGCGTGCTCCTATATCTGAAAGGCGAACAGGTGACGATGAGTATTCGCCATTTTGCCGTTCGCCTGGCCGATAAACGCGGAGATGCAGCCATCCTGCTGGCAGCACAATCTATCCGCGCTGTCGCTCTCGGCGTCGTCGTTACCGCTCTGGTTCAAGCTATTATCGGTGGTCTTGGCTTAGCTGTTTCAGGGATCCCTTATGCTACATTGCTGACGGTACTTATGTTTGTCTGTTGCGTTGCCCAGATTGGTCCATTATTGATTTTAGTGCCTGCTGTCGTCTGGCTTTACTGGACAGGTGATACAACCTGGGGCACCGTGCTATTAGTCTGGAGCTGCATAGTGACAACACTGGATGGGTTTCTTCGTCCATTTTTAATCCGTTTAGGCGCAGATTTACCGATGGCGCTGATATTAACTGGCGTTATTGGCGGAATACTCTCATTTGGTATGATTGGCTTATTTATCGGACCGGTCGTATTAGCCGTTGCTTATCGTTTATTAATTGCCTGGATGAACGAAGTCCCAGAACCTGAAAATGATTTAACAGAAACTGAAAAATATCTGGAAAAATAATTTTCAGAATAATTTGTATGATCATTAATCCTGCCTCACATAGCGAAAGAGGATTAACTCTTTCGCTAAAGCATAACTTTAAAAACTAATCATTCATTTGAAATATTCTTTGTTTTTATTCGTTAGATATAATTATTGTAACCACAATGTTAAAAAATAGTTAAATTTGGTTTTTTATAGCCATAAATAATCCGTAAATTAGGACAATTCTTAATGAATAAACTATTTAACTAAATTAGTATAAGCGGGCTGTAAACGAGACGTTTATTTCTCCTTTTGATAGTTCTATTTATTAGAAACGCGTATATTGCTGTGTGTAGTCCTTGCCTATCACGCCCATGGTAGGCTTTTTTTTTACTATTTTTATCCTTATTCTATGGCGTTGTAATTGTAATCAGTTACTTTATCCATTAAAAAAACCCGCCATTTATTCTGACGGGCCTTTAGTTTCAATTGTGTATTATTCTCAATTAACTCTCTTTCGCTAATCCCAACCAAGTTTTCATCACGGTATCTGGGTTCAATGACAAGCTATCAATCCCCTCTTCCATCAACCAATGAGCAAAATCCTGATGGTCTGAAGGCCCCTGCCCACAAATTCCCACATATTTGTTTTGACGCTTAGCCGCCTGAATAGCTAATGAGAGCATAGCCTTAACCGCATCATTGCGTTCATCAAATAACTCAGATACCACGCCGGAATCCCGGTCCAAACCAAGAGTAAGTTGAGTCATGTCATTAGAACCAATAGAAAAACCATCAAAGTGTTCAAGAAACTGTTCCGCCAGAATTGCATTGGACGGGATCTCACACATCATAATGACTTTCAATCCGTTCTCACCACGCTTCAACCCTTGTGACGCCAGTTCAGCAATAACCGCTTCAGCCTGAGCGACAGTACGCACAAATGGGATCATAATTTCGACGTTGGTCAGCCCCATATCATTACGTACACGCTTAACCGCTTCACATTCCAATGCAAAACAACCGCGGAAACTGTCAGAGACATAACGCCCCGCACCACGGAAACCCAACATCGGGTTCTCTTCATCAGGTTCGTAAATGTCACCACCCACCAGATTGGCATACTCATTGGATTTAAAGTCAGACAGACGAACAATAACCCGCTTCGGCCAGAACGCAGCTGCCAACGTTGCAATCCCTTCAGTTAAGCGTCCAACATAGAACTCAACCGGATTGTCATAACCCACCATCAGAGATTTTATCTCTTGCTGCAATTCCGGCGTTTGCTGATCAAACTCCAGTAATGCGCGAGGGTGTACGCCAATCATTCGGTTAATAATAAACTCCAAACGGGCAAGACCAACACCTTCGTTTGGCAAGCAAGCAAAATCAAATGCGCGGTCAGGATTACCAACATTCAGCATAATTTTTACATCAAGCTCTGGTAATTGATCGACCTGAGCACTTTGTACAACGAAATCCAGTTGATTTTGATAAACAAAACCCGTATCGCCTTCCGCACAAGAAACCGTCACTTGTTGATTTTCTTTCAGGCGTTCCGTCGCATCACCACATCCAACAACCGCAGGAATACCCAATTCACGGGCAATAATCGCTGCATGACAAGTCCGGCCACCACGATTAGTCACGATCGCAGCCGCCTTTTTCATAATCGGCTCCCAATCCGGGTCGGTCATATCAGTGACCAGAACATCACCCGGCAGGATACGATCCATTTCATTTAAGTTATGAATAACTTTTACTGTACCCGCTCCAATACGATGGCCTATGGCGCGCCCTTCCACCAATACCTGACCTTGTTCATTCAGTTGGTAGCGTTCCATAACCTGTTGGTTTGAGCGGACAGTCTCAGGACGCGCCTGAACAATATATAACTTGCCATTATGGCCATCTTTGGCCCATTCAATATCCATCGGCCGGCCATAATGTTTTTCAATCAACAACGCCTGACGAGCTAACTCTTCAACTTCTTCATCGACTAAAGAGAAACGATTGCGTTGTGCTTCCGGCACATCTTCGATACGTACCTGCTTACCATGCTCTTTATTATCAGCGTAGATCATATGCAATTTTTTAGAGCCCAGATTGCGGCGAACAATGGCCGGCTTCCCCCTATTCAGCGTTGGCTTATGAACATAGAATTCGTCCGGGTTCACGGCCCCCTGAACAACCATCTCACCCAAGCCGTAAGCAGAAGTAATAAAGACAACCTGATCAAATCCTGATTCAGTATCAATAGTGAACATCACACCGGAAGAGGCGAGATCAGAACGCACCATACGCTGTACACCGGCTGACAGCGCAACCCCCCGATGGTCATATCCCTGATGGACACGATAAGAAATAGCCCGGTCATTAAACAATGAAGCAAACACATGCTTGATGGCAATCATCACCGCATCAATGCCTTGTACATTCAGAAAAGTTTCCTGCTGCCCGGCAAAAGAAGCATCCGGCATATCCTCAGCCGTTGCCGAAGAACGCACAGCAAAAGAGGCTTCGGGCTCCCCTTCAGCCAACTGTTGATAAGCGACCTGAATATCTTTTTCCAATTGCGGCGTCAATGGCGTATCAATCACCCATTGACGAATTTGTGCACCCGCTTTGGCCAATTGATTCACATCGTCAACATCAGTTTCATCCAGCAAGCTATAAATACGCTGATTGACACCACTTTGCTCCAGGAAATCATTAAATGCCTGTGCTGTGGTCGCGAAACCATTCGGGACAGAAACCCCTAGTTCTGACAGGTTAGTGATCATTTCTCCCAGGGAGGCGTTTTTACCACCAACCCGGTCAATATCATGCATACCTAATTGGTTATACCAAAGCACATTACACGGGGGGAGGTTATTGTTAGGCATTAAAACAATCCTTTTAACATTCGTGAGGTACAAGTCGGAAAATTGGCACTGCATTTTTAGCAGTCATAAATAGACTAACACAATGTTTTGGCACACATAGAAAGGTGAATCGATCAACCCAACACATTATTTTTTTCTCAGGTATACTTTGCAGGAAATTGATGCCCGGTCTCATTTAACTAAACGATCGGAAAGATAAAAGGTCACTATAAATACCATGACAAAATCCAGATTAGAAATATCAGCAGAAAGTAATAGTATTGAGAATAGTGTTGAGCGCACCGTTTTCTTTATTTCTGATGGAACAGCAATTACCGCAGAAGTATTGGGCCATGCTGTATTATCACAATTTCCTATCAAAGCAACCTCATATACCCTCCCTTTTGTTGACAGTGAAACCCGAGCAAAAGAAATAAAGCAACAAATAAATCAAATATATCAGGATACGAGTATAAGACCTTTAGTTTTCTATTCCATTATCTCTTCTGGAGTGAAAAATATTATCACCAGCAGTGAAGGTTTCTGTCAGGACATTGTCCAAACACTGGTAGCCCCATTACAGAAAGAGACCGGCCTGGAACCCAAACCTGAACTTAACCGTACTCACGGTCTGACTGAAAAGAATCTCAGCCAGTATGATGCACGCATAGCAGCAATTGACTATGCCCTGGCACACGATGATGGTATCTCTTTACGTAATCTTGACCAGGCGCAGGTTATTTTGCTGGGTGTGTCTCGCTGCGGAAAAACGCCTACCAGTCTCTATTTAGCCATGCAATTTGGTATTCAAGCTGCAAATTATCCGTTTACCGCAGATGATATAGATAATTTACAGTTACCTGCAACATTAAAACAATTTCAGCATAAGTTATTCGGTTTAACTATAAGCCCTGACCGGCTAGCCGCTATTAGGGAAGAACGCCGAGAAAATAGCCGTTATGCATCATTGAGGCAATGCAGAATAGAAATTTCCGAAGTTGAAGCTTTATTCCGTAAGAATAAGATTAATTATCTTAATACCACCAATTATTCTGTTGAAGAAATCTCAACCAAAATAATCGATACGATGAAGCTGAACCGCCGTATGTTTTAGAAATATATCAATATGAATAATTGAAAAAAATTTATGATGTAGCTAACTATATTGTTTGTTTAATTTAGTCATTTTCGTTTATTGTAATTTCAATTACCCACAGGTATATCCGCTAGTGTAAAACGAACTTTGAGAAAATATATGTACAAAACAGATGGTTTAAGGACTCACCGCGTCGATAGTTTGGTAACACCTCAGGCTCTTGCA
The DNA here is from genome assembly GCF_011189495.1 of Photorhabdus stackebrandtii. Classification (NCBI taxonomy): domain Bacteria; kingdom Pseudomonadati; phylum Pseudomonadota; class Gammaproteobacteria; order Enterobacterales; family Morganellaceae; genus Photorhabdus; species Photorhabdus stackebrandtii. Next base: position 17,638 of record NZ_PUJV01000003.1, on the reverse strand, counting down.
ATTCAATATCCTGTATCTGAAAAAATCGCCAACAGTGTGACAACGTCACGAAAACGTATTGCAGATATTCTATCGGGGAATGACCCACGGCTTATGGTTATCGTCGGTCCTTGCTCTATTCATGATATTGATGCTGCTTTAGATTATGCTCAGCGACTGAACACATTACGTGAAAAATACCAGCACAGGCTGGAAATTATTATGCGGACCTACTTTGAAAAACCGCGCACAGTCGTGGGCTGGAAAGGTTTAATTTCAGATCCGGATCTTGACGGCTCCTGCCAGATTAATCGTGGTATTACTTTGGCGCGGAAATTACTGGTTGATGTCAATGAGTTGGGTTTACCCACAGCAACCGAATTTCTGGATATGGTGACCGGCCAGTATATTGCTGATCTCATTAGTTGGGGAGCTATCGGAGCCAGAACAACAGAAAGCCAGATTCACCGGGAAATGGCATCATCCCTCTCCTGCCCGATTGGCTTTAAAAACGGCACCGATGGCAATATCCGTATCGCTATAGACGCTATCCGCGCATCCAGTGTCTGTCACACCTTTTTATCGCCGAATGAGCATGGTCAAATGACCATCTATCAAACCGAAGGCAACCCATACGGCCACATTATTATGCGTGGTGGCAAACAACCTAATTACAGTGCCGGAGATATTGCCGCAGCTTGTGATCAACTACGTGAATTTGATTTACCAGAGCACTTAGTGATTGATTTCAGTCACGCTAATTGTCAGAAAATACACAAACGCCAACTGGACATCGCGAAAGAGGTAGGCCAACAAATTAAGGAGGGTTCTGCGGCGATTGTCGGTGTGATGGCTGAAAGTTTTCTACTTGAAGGCGCCCAGACAATCATTCGGGGACAACCACTGAATTACGGTCAATCTATTACAGATCCTTGTCTGAGCTGGCAAGATACAGAACAACTTCTTGCAATTCTTGCCGAAGCAGTCAATTTCCGCTTCTGAACCCTCTTCTGAGTTAGCCTTTTATTCACAAAAGGCTAACTCACAGCAGATTAATAAATCACGCTAATATGTTGATCCTGAACATCAAAAATATTACTTGAAGTCACTTCCCCATATAACGATAATGATTATCACTATAATAATAGTTAGTATTCGCTAAGTGGGTTTATGACCAAAATATGTCACCAACATTCCTGCATTGCACTTGAAGAACGGTGCAATACTCATCCAGCTGAAATCGTGCAAATTGGTTACATTGATAGTAAACAACTGCTAGGTGAGTTAGGAATTACCCGAATTCGTCACCAAGGGGAATTCTACCAATTGCGCCAAACTAAAGCCGGAAAGCTGATACTAACTAAATAAAAAAATAACTCAGCCAGCCACCCAGATCACGTATCGGGGCAGCCAGCTATATCCATAAATCATAAAATATTCTTATGGAGATTCGTCTGATGTCTCAATCTGCAAGATCAACACTTAAGTTATCAGTATTAAGCCTGGCAATTATCAGTAGCCTTTCAACTACTTATGCAGCAACAAAATCACCTGATTCCAACAATGATAGATCATCCCGTGATGTGATAACTGTTTATGCAACAGGTAACGAAAGGGATAGTTTCGAAGCACCTATGATGGTGACGGTGATAAATAACAAATCAGCACAAAGTCAGACAGCCGGTAATGCCAGCGATCTCATCAGAAAAATACCCGGCATTAATATAGCCGGTACAAACCGTGCTAATGGACAAGATGTTAGTCTGCGTGGTTATGGGCCAAAAGGTGTTTTGACATTAATTGACGGTATTCGGCAGGGCACCGATACCGGTCATATTAATGGTACATTTCTGGATCCGGCATTAATTAAACAAGTCGAAGTTGTGCGTGGTCCCTCTGCCCTGCTCTACGGCAGTGGTGCTTTAGGTGGTGTTGTTGCTTATCAGACTGTTGATGCCACAGATCTGCTGCAAGCAGGTCAAAATCACGGATTTCGCGTTTTCGCCCGTGGTGCAACCGGTGACCATAGTCTGGGGTTTGGTGGTGCAACTTTCGGGAAAACAGATTCTCTGGACGGTTTGTTTGCTTTCAGTACTCGTGATGCAGGTAATATCCGCCATGGTGGTGGTTTGACGGCTGATAATGATGAATTTATCAGTAACCTGATAGCAAAAGGCAGTTGGAAAGTGGATGAGAATCAATCTTTAAGCAGTCAGTTACGTTATTACCGTAATGAAGCTAATCAACCTAAGAATCCACAAACACTCATCGGGAAAAATGAAAAATCTAACTCGTGGACTGATCGGACGACAACTCAGCGTGATGCCCAACTCAGCTATCAGTTAAATCCAACCAAATATGATTGGTTAAATGCCAGGGCTGACCTTTATTATTCGGATGTGACTATCGATGCCCGCACTCAAGAAAAGGGGTTCGAAGGCCGCAAGCAGAAAACCTATGGTGTAAAACTGGAAAACCGCTCCCGCATGTGGACAGACAGCCCATTGGCACACCAACTTACCTACGGTGGTGAAACCTACCAACAGAAACAAACCCCAGGCGGTAACACTGATAGCTTCCCCGATGCCGATATCCGCTTTTCTTCCGGTTGGGTGCAGGATGAAATAACCCTACGCGATTTGCCAATATCTATTATCGCCGGTACTCGCTATAACAACTATAAAGGAACAAATTCTAAATATAGGGATGTCAGCGCTGATAAATGGTCTTCCAAAGGGGCTATCAGCATCACACCAACTGACTGGTCAATGCTGTTTACCTCTTATTCTCAGGCTTTCCGTGCACCGACGATGGGTGAAATGTATAACGATTCTATGCACTATCCTGGAAACTTCTGGATTTCTAATCCAAATCTCCGCCCAGAAAGCAACGAAACATGGGAATCTGGTTTTGGATTACGTTTCGATAACCTGCTGGCAGACAATGATGAACTAAAATTCAAAGCCAGCTATTTTGATACCAAAGCCAAAGACTATATTAAGTCAGATGTCATTAACCCTTATCAGAAATATGGTCGTACATTATACAAAAATACAACATCTGTTAATGTACCCAGAGTCAAGATCTGGGGTTGGGATGTTTCTATGAACTATGAATCCAATCTGTTTTCCTGGGAGTTGGCTTATAACCGTACTGAGGGCAAGGACGAAAAGAGCGGTGAATCTCTCGACAACCTCAGCCCAGATACTATCACCAGCACACTGGATATCCCTGTTGCACAAACCGGTTTTTCTGTTGGCTGGATAGGTCAATTTACCAAGCATACTGATTTTAAAGGGCAATATAAGCAACAAGCTGGCTATAGCATTAATGACTTCTACATTAGCTATCAGGGTGAAGGGATGTTAAAAGGTGTGACCACTACCGCAGTTTTGGGCAATGCCTTTGATAAAGAATACTACTCACCACAGGGAACACCGCAGGATGGCCGCAATGCCAAACTATTGGTGAGCTACCAGTGGTAATTAAATATACTGTATTTTCAAGGAGTTAAGTTGTGAATTCATCACTTTATGAACGTTACCTGCAAGCCAAAACTGATAATAAAGCCAAATATGCCCGCGATCTGGCTGCTTATCTGAATGTCAGTGAAGGTGAATTACTGCACAGCCGCGTTGGGATAGATGCCAAACGCCTTGACATTGACGCACCAACTTTGCTGGAAGAACTGGCTGTTGTGGGTGAAACTAAAGCGATTACCCGCAATGATTTTGCAGTCCATGAACAAATTGGCCGGTATGAAAATACACGTTTCAGCAGCCATGCAGGGTTGATCCTGAATCCTCGTGAACTCGATTTGCGGATATTCTTTGATCACTGGAGCAGTGTGTTTTATCTGGTCGAGCCAGCCAAAAAGGGTATGCGCCACAGCATTCAATTTTTTGATCGACAGGGTGATGCATTGCATAAAATTTATGCAACAGATAATACCAATATGGTAGCCTGGGAAGCACTGATCGAAAAATATCAGACAGAAGAAAACCCAGCACTGGTTATCACTCCTGTAGAAAAAACCAATCACTCAACCATAACCCATGAACTGAAAGCACAGCTTGATAAAGAATGGCGGGCAATGACTGACGTTCATCAATTCTTTATTATGCTCAAACGTCATAACCTGAGCCGTCAGCAAATTTTCGACGCGGTACCGGATGATCTGGCTTACAGAGTGGAAAATTCTGCCCTGAATGAGCTTATTAATACCGCTTATAGCGATCAGAATGAAATCATGATCTTTGTCAGCAACCATGGTTGCGTACAAATTTTCACCGGCAAGCTGGAACGCCTGATGCCATATCAGGAGGAAAACTCAGATCAGAAATGGATTAATATCTTTAATCGTAATTTCACACTACATTTAATAGAGAGTGCTATCGCTGAAAGCTGGGTAACCCGTAAACCAACGGCTGATGGTTTCGTCACCAGTCTTGAGTTATTTGATGCTAATGGCAATCAGATCGCTCAACTGTTTGGTCAGCGTACAGAAGGCACTCCTGAACAAACCCAATGGCGTGAGCAAGTAGCAGCGCTGCCAAAACTGCAACCAGCACAGGAAGAGCGTATAGCATGAAAAAATGGCTTCTGACATTCGCCCTTGCGGTATCGTTCAGTGCTTTTTCCACTGAACGGATCGTCACCATTGGTGGCGATGTATCTGAAATTGTTTTTGCACTTGGTGAAGGTAACAAAGTTGTTGCCAGAGACAGCACCAGTCAAAAACCAACAGAATTGCTTGCCTTACCCGATGTCGGTTATATGAGATTGCTCAATCCTGAGGGCATTCTCTCTATGCATCCGACACTGGTTCTGACTAGTGAGCTGGCAAAACCTTCACTGGCACTTAAGCAACTCCAGGATTCTGGTGTAGACGTTATTCAGATAACCGGAAAAGCATCGTTAGAAGCCATTCCAGAGAAAATCAAGACCGTCGCCAAGGCGGTCAATCAAGCTGAACGCGGCGAACAACTGATTAAGCAATATCAGAAAAAACTGGCAGGCATTCCAACAACCCCATTACCAACCCGTATTCTGTTTGTGATGAGCCACGGGGGTATCATGCCAATGGCTGCCGGGCAAAAAACCGCAGCCGACAAAATGATTCGTGCTATTGGCGCGACTAATGCAATGCAAGGTTTTAACAATTATCGTCCTCTTTCGCAGGAGGGCGTTATTGCCAGTGCACCAGATTTATTACTGGTGACTGAGGATGGCATTAAATCAATGGGCGGCTTGGATAAAATCTGGCAATTACCGGGCTTGAAACATACCCCGGCAGGTCAGAAACAACAGATTTTAATTGCCGACGATATGGGCCTGCTTGGTTTTGGCCTCGAAACCCCTACAGTGATGAAACAACTACGACAGGCGGCGGAGAAGGCCCAATGAGCCGTATGAAGTCTCCGGGATTGGGTTTAGCATTTCTTTGTCTACTACTGTCTGGGTTGGCTATTGGCTCCGCCAATCTGGGCGCATTAACATTATCTTTTAAGACATTGTGGGAATCTTCGATCAGTGATCCCCAGTGGCAAATCTGGCTGAACATCAGATTACCAAGAGTATTATTGGCGATGCTGGTTGGCTGTGCCTTAGCCGCTTCCGGTGCGGTAATGCAAGGACTGTTTCGTAACCCACTGGCAGATCCTGGCTTACTGGGTATGAGCAGTGGAGCCGCGCTAATGGTTGCAATGGCGATTATTTTGCCCGTTAGCCTGCCATCTGCCATTGCCGTATATGGGCATATTATTGCCGCATTTATTGGCAGTCTGCTAATTTCATTGCTGATTTTTTCACTGAATAAATATAGCCAAGGAAATTTGGCTCGTTTATTACTGGCCGGGATCGCCATCAATGCGCTCTGCGCATCTGCTATTGGAGTCCTAAGTTATATCAGCGATGACCAGCAACTACGCCAATTCTCTTTATGGATAATGGGTTCACTCAGCCAAATAGAGTGGCCGACACTGGCAATTGCCGCTTCCTTAATTATTCCGGCTGCCATCCTGACTTTCAGTCAGGCCCGTAAACTGAATCTGTTGCAATTAGGAGATGAAGAAGCCCACTATCTCGGCATTAACGTCCAGCGCACCAAATTCCAGTTATTACTCCTGAGCGCCCTGCTGATTGGTAGCGCCGTTGCATTAAGTGGTGTTATTGGATTTATCGGGTTGGTTATCCCCCATCTGATCAGGATGCAGTTTGGTAGCGATCATAGCTGGCTGCTTCCCGGTGCCGCATTAGGGGGTGCCTCTCTTCTACTTACCGCAGATACACTGGCAAGAACATTGGTTTCCCCGGCAGAAATGCCCGTTGGTTTAATCACGGGTTTGATCGGTGGGCCATACTTTCTATGGCTGATACTCAAACAGCCAGGGAGCCGAATATAATGGAAGCCATAAAAAATAATATTTTTCTGCAAGCTCAAAATCTGAGTTATTCAATTGGCAACCGGAAAATTATTGATAATGTTTCGCTCTCGGTCAATAAAGGTGAAGTTGTCGCCATCATTGGACCAAACGGCGCAGGAAAATCCACATTACTGCGACTGCTAACGGGGTATATGAAACCTGAACAGGGGCAATGTTATTTACAGGGAACACCCATTGAACAATGGCCTGCTCAACAGCTGGCCCGAACCCGGGCAGTCATGCGTCAGTACAGTTCACTCTCCTTCCCTTTCAGTGTGGAAGAGGTCATTACTATGGGGCGCTCTCCTCATGGTATTCACCATCAACAAACAGCAATTGATACCGTCATTGAACAAACGGATTGCCAGGAGTTACGCCACCGTGACTACCGACAATTATCTGGTGGTGAACAACAAAGAGTACAGTTAGCCCGTGTCCTTGCCCAACTCTGGTCTCCGGCACCAATTGAGTGTTGTTTATTTCTTGATGAACCGACATCAGCCTTAGACCTTTATCACCAACAACATACGCTGCGTCTGCTTTACCGGCTGACACGGGAACAACCGATGGCAATGTGCTGTGTTCTGCATGATCTCAATCTTGCCGCTCTCTACGCAGATAAAATATTTCTGTTACATAAAGGGAAGCTGGTCGCGGCAGGTACGCCAGAAGAGGTACTGAGTGATCAAATTTTAAAAAAATGGTATCAGGCCGATCTTGGTATTACCCGCCATCCTGAGACTCAACAGCCTCAGATTTATCTGAGGCAATAATGACAAAAGCTGACAGGCAAATTATTTTAGCCATTTGCCTGTCTTACTTTTCACTTACGAAATTTTATTGCGGCAGGCAGATACCAGAAAGTGGCAATCAGGCACAAACAATAACCCAGAACTTCACACCCTTCTTCAGCCATATTTTTTACAATTCGATCAAAATTTTCCAGCATTAAACCTTGCCATAACACGCCCATACCAAACAGACGGGAAAAAACTAGCACACACAAGATACCGGACACCATCATGCCGTAACTTTGATGACGGGCAAAATGAGTCAGCCCAACCAATGTAACCCGACCTCGGTAAACAGCGTAAAAAATACAAATTAACGCCAACGGAATAGCAACCCACGCCCAGGCACCATGAAATATTTCATCAAATATGGAATCCAACTCTCTTATCAATAAACAAGCAAAAAAACCTGATATCAAGACCAATGCAGGACGCAATTGACTATTCTTCTTTGCTTCCAAGAAAAATACAGCAGAAATAACAAACAGTATACTCTCCTGAGCAATCTCAGTTAATGAGCTCTCCTTCACTGCATTCTGCAAATAGACAACATCGATAAAAAGTAAGCCAATAACTATGGCCAAAATCAGAGCATAAAAAACAAAGAATGCCAGTTTTTTAGTTAAAAAAGCCACGTCCGATTGCATTACACCCTCCATTAAATTAAATGACGAATGATGATACTGCTTTAAATAAATTGGTGAAGAGCATTTGATGCTACTTGTTGTTAACGCAAAGGAAATTTACACAAATAAGGGTAATGATGAATTATGAATAGCACTTTTTGCCTATAGATATCTCCGATTTATCTTAAAATACCCACAATAATAACAAACGTTATTATCATTACATGAATAGCTAAATAACTCTAATATTTTATCAACTAGCCCACCATTAGTGGGAGGTGAAAATGTCAGAAACTGTAGTAAACGATATTGTCAGATGGCTTGAAACCCAGCTTCAATGTAACGAAGGTATAAAAATAGATACCATTGCTAATAGGAGTGGTTATTCAAAGTGGCATCTGCAAAGGGTATTTAAAGAGGTGAAAGGCTGTACTCTGGGTGAATATGTGCGCAAACGGCGTTTACATGAAGCAGCAAAATCTCTGCGTGAAGAAAATCTGCCGATTCTTGACATTGCTCTACAGTATGGTTTCAGTTCTCAAGCAACATTTACCCGGATCTTTAAAAAACACTTTAACACCACACCGGCCAGATTCAGGGAGAACGGTAATCTACCTGAATTAAAGTATTTCTTACGTTGTGAGTAATAACCAATTTGCTAATTGTCTTATTGGTAGTATCTCCCTCAATGGCCAATAGTTTTATTGGCCATCTCTCTTTTATACCCTTCATCCTTCAAGTTGCTGCTTTGTTGGCTGCTTTCACTCACCCCAGTCACATAGTTATCTATGCTCCTGGGGATTCGTTCACTTGCCGCCGCGCTGCAACTCGAAATCTATTGGGTATATGCTATTTGAGTTTACTAACGATGCCTAACACTGTACTGTAGTAATCTTTCCTCCGAATCCCCAGTTTTCTATGTCGTCATTCTCCCTAAGTAATATAAAAATAGATTTTGGCGCTATATCCAACAGGCACGATATTTTCGCTGTTATCTGCTTATATAACTTTTTCTTCGTTTCCAGAATACGTCCCTTAAAAAGAATAATCTCTATATGTAAGTAGTGTAGATCTCTTCTATTTTCACTATAGACATGATAACTCTCACTAAATTATTATATTACTTAATCACATCCACAACCTTACAACAATTCAATATATCAAGATCGATTTGCTGATTGAATAAATAATACTTATCTCATTCACCAAAAATAAGATGAGCCAGATATCTCTCTCATAGCGATAGAGCAATCTGGCTCACTCTCCACTACTTCATAGTAAACTCAACTGACCATGCATAGGTAAAAAAATTAGTAGAGGTGATGGTTGCATTACAAACAGCCCCCCCACTTGATGTTGCTCCCTTATTCCACTTCGGAATTTTAACACCATTAACGTATGTGTTTATAAAAGTAGTTGAAAACAGACAAGTCTTATTCCCGATTTCATATCGCACTATCGCATAGTTTCCATCAGGTGTAATCGGACTTTGAACCTGATAATTATCGGATTCTCCTTGCTTAACTCTAACTCTGGGCTTGGGTGTTGCATTTACGTTTGTACTAACTTCATTATTCGTTATGATGGTATAAACGGCATCAGCACTGCCCGATGCACCAAGATGCTTAAATGTAACTGTTACGGGCGGTCCTGCATAAACGACACCTGCGGCAGTGAGGGAAGCAGTTGCAAACAGGGCCAACAACGACTTGCGTACTAACATGTTAGATACTCCTTATGTTGTTTAGAATGGCTTACTGCGTTTTAATACAACTTTCTCTTCTATAACGTTATTTTTCGTACAATACACACTCAATCTCATAAAGAAAATTTCTGCTTTATGTCCCTACAATATAAATCATTTTCACCAGAATTTAGTCAAAAGAGTAAAAAATTCTTCACCATAGTGAGATCTCGCCCTAAGTTCTGCTGCATACCCGTAAAAAATTAACGGCGACTTTTATTCATTCCATACGAGGGATAGTGATTAATTAGCCATTTTATATGATGCTAATCACATTTTTTTATGTTCATATAATAAATATCGTGATCTTGTGTTCATAAGATTCAGAGGACGAAATTCTCTGTTATTTATGTCCACTCTACTCAGCTGAAAACTGTTTTATTGTTCTCTTAAATGCTACGTATTAAGTAACGAGTGTTTTTCGCTTTCATTTTTTACTGCGGTATACCCAGCCTCATTATTTTAGCTTCCAATAAGCGCTTTAGCTTTTGCTTTAACTTCTGAAAGTTCAGCGCCAGAAACTCGACCTTTTTTAATAGCGTTTCTTTTTCGCCAATCAAGATCTTTCACCTGATCAGAAAGTACAGCACTTTCACGGTTCCCAGCGATCAGCACCTCAAAAGGGTAACCCTTGATTTTCGTTGTCATAGGGCAACACAACATCAGTCCAATATGGTCATTATACACCGCAGGACTTAACACAAGCGCTGGACGATACCCCGCTTGTTCATGACCTACCTGTGGATCAAACTCCAGCCAATAGAATATCTAAAGAAAATTCTTTAACACTAACAGGGGTGATCACAATGCGGCCATCTTCAACTGCAATATCAACAGTGTCATCGACATTAAGTGATGCAGCCTTCATAATGGCTACAGGTAGACGTACTGACGGGCTATTACCCCATGTTTTACAATGACTTGTGGCATTACATGCACCTCATTTTGTATCAACATTAATGATACAATAGCAATGAAACTAATTAGTATTAACAATGTTGATACTATCATTGGGCAGATGACGAAATTGATATGGCCGGTAGATTCTATTAAATCGAATTGATTATTGCTGAGCAGGAATTTCAACATAACCAGCGATTAACCCACTCACCTCTACGCCCTGAGGAACAGCGTGCCCCGGCGTCACCATAATCTGTTGTTCCGGATCGTGTAATTCACGGCGATAGGTGACGAAAATTCGTCCATCAGGGCCGGTACGTAACGCCTCAGCAGGCACCGCCAATCCATGTTCATTGCGATACGTGACAATAGCCAGTTTAGCACTCATATTCAGACGGATACGCTGCCGCTGCTCGGGTGTAAGAGGATCAATCGCTACCAACACATCATAATTTACACCAGCTCCCTGCGATTCGCTTGAACGACCCTGTACGCCAATCGTCTTAATCTGCCCCTGCAAGGATAACCCCGCAAAACCATCACCCGTGATCTGAACTGGCATTCCTTCATACAATTGGTGAAGATCTGCCTCTTCAATGCGTGCTACCGCCTGGATTTGTTCTAAATTGATTATCCCGAAGAGGGGGGTCCCTTGGGTGACCCGTGTCCCTTTTTGAATAGATAACGCTTTGTCCGATCCCGGTACCTGAGGACGAACCACAATACCGTCAAAGGGAGAAATCAACTCACGTTGAGCTTGCTGAGCCTGAAACGCCTGATAACGCGATTGAGCATTGGCCAATTCCATATCAGCAATCTGGCGATTTTCACCCCTTCCCTTGTCGAGTATAGTGCGCAGTTCTTCCTTCGCTGCAGCAAGATCGAGCCGTTGGACTCTGACCTGCTGCTCCAATGTGTCAACCTCCATACGAGGAACAATGCCACGTTCGAACAAGGCTCGAGTATCAATCAGCTTACGTTCGGTATCACTCAGGCTTAACTGAGCATTGGTCAAGGTCCTGCGAACCCTCGCGACGTCCTGACTGTTCTCCCATTCCACCAAATCTTGTACGGTTCGCTGGGCTTTCAAGAGTTCCGTGAGCGCCTGACGCAACTGGATATCCAATTGTGCAGTATCAAGGCTTAACAGGGGTTGCCCTCGCTTAACTCTCTGGCCTTCCGTCACCACGATTTCAGCGATAACACCATCGAATGGCGCCGCAATCGTCAAACTGGTAGCAGCCTGAATGCGACCAACTAACCCAAGACGATTTTCTAGCAATTGAGGTTCAACACGCACCCACTGTTTCTGTGATGATGTATCAGTTGAAAACGGCAAATAGACATAGGCAGTGACAGCCCCGGCGCCTAATGCAACAACAAGCGCCACCAGCCAAGTCTTATGCTTGAAACAAACAAATGCCCTAATCTTAGTCATTAAGTGCAATATCCCAGCTCCCCAGAGTGGTGCCCAATGTTTCATCCAGCTCCGCTTGTGCATTCAGGTAGGCGATTAACGCATTGAGACGAACATTCTCGGCATTACGCAGATCGGTTTCAAAGCTCAATACCTGAAAGTTGCTGGAACGGCCGACTGTCAATTTTTCACGTTCAATCTCCAGCTTGCGTCGGGACAGATCTCTGGCACGTTGTGCTATCTCATATTGCCGCCAGCGCGTACCAATATCACGCACCGCATTACCGACATCACGCTCCAGTAACTGTTTTGCCTCAGTAAGACGGATATCCTGATTCTGAACATCAACTCGCGCCCGTACTTCCGCCTGACGTTGACTCAAATCACCAATAGGTATCTCCACCTGAACACCCGCGTAATTTTCCCAACTTCGGGAACTGTTTGGACCTGTTCGATCGCGTACCTGGCTGGCCCCACCGACCAAAGAGACATCCCATAAGCGGTCATTACGGGCGACTGTCAGGTTAATATCCGCCTGCTCTGCGGTAATCAATTGGGTGAGATAGGATGGTTGCCGCTCTTGTGCCAAATGCTGCGCCTGGAGCAGATTAATGTCTATGCGTTTAACTTCCAATTTGTCAGTCGCTTTTACCGGGGTTTGCAAGTCTAAGGCAAGCAAACGCAACAACTCTAAACGACTGGTATCCAGTTGATTAGCGGCTTCCTCATTAGCCAGTTCCTGCATGGCAACATCGGCCTCAGTCTGAACAATCTCGAAAGCTGCCATTCTGCCTGCGGAAATCATGACTTTGTTAACTTCCAGCAGTTGACGTGAACGTTCAAGTGCATCACGCGCGATTTGTAATTGCTCTTGAGCGCGCAGCAATTCACGATAAGCCATAATAATCTGCGTGATAGTCTGGGATACCGTTGCTTTCAGATTCAGGCGGTTTATCTGCTCCATCAGTTGAGCAATACGTACCGGTGCCGTCGCCACATCTTTGCCGGCACCGCGCAGCAGCGGCTGGATCACTGAGAATGAAACACCATCATTACGGCTACGGCCCGCATTATCCGCCCATGTCGCCCGGCTCGTCCATGACAAGCTGAACCGGGTACCATATTCCCCAAGCATTGTAGACGTAGGTGCAATCTCGCTCTGACGGTAACGATCATCTTGATTACGGGCTGCAATATAACGTCCATTGAGCAGCAACTTCGGCGTAAAGCGATCTTCCGCAACCCGCAAATCGAATTTCTGGGCAATGCGATCCAGATAAGCACTGCGAATCGCACGATTGTTGCGTAATCCTAAATAGATCGCATCACTGAGTGTCAGATCGATAATCTGCTGATTAAGCGAAATTGTGCCTGTTGTAGGCATGGTTGCCTGTGACGGAGCCAACGGCTCCGCTAAAGCTTGTTTGACAGGAGCAGCTATCATCAATGCAATAATGATACCAATAACACGCTGAAAAATTTGGCTAATCATCACGAAGTGCCTCTACAGGTTGTAACCTGGCAGCAGCCAATGCTGGGTTGATACCGAAAAACAAGCCGATCACTAATGAACTGGCAATCCCCAGCGGCAAAGAGAATGGGGATAACGTGAATACCCAGCCAGAAAATTTTACAAACAGGTACCCAGCGGTCACCCCCAACAATGATCCCGCTACTGCGCCGACAATTGACAGGGTGGCAGCTTCCAGCATAAAAAGCACACCGATATCAATAGGCCGGGCTCCCAGAGCCATACGAACACCAATTTCACGCCTGCGCTCCGAAACATTCATCAGCATGACGTTCATGACACCCACTCCTCCCACTAACAATGAAATCCCCCCCAACCCGGCAAGCAAATAGGAGAATGTCTTTGCTTGTCGCGTCAATCCATCAAGCAATTGCTGCGGAATTTGAACTTCGACATCACGACCTTTTGATAATGAGACAAGATAGTCACGCAATGATACCGCATCACTGTTTAACGTTGTTACGTCACGCGCTCTGGCAATGACACTGCCTATCTCTGGAGCAGGCCGTAGCCGTCGCATTCCCTCAATGGGCAATATCACGGAATCATTAACAGAAACCGGGAGTAAAGGATTTGTTCCCTGAGCAGCGAGAATGCCTATCACTTCAAACAGATATTCCCCAATTTGCAGTTGACTGCCTACCTGGATAGGCTGGTTTGGTACTTTTGACTGTTTCGCAATATTTGCGCCGATCACGGCGTAAGTTGTCTGGCGATCATAGTCCGATAGAAAACGCCCCTGCTTGATTTGTAAATCAAGCACCGCAGCCAGATCAGAGGATGTTCCTGTAATATTCGTATCAATCCCTTGTCCCAGGAAACCTATTCGGGTTGAGTATAGCGTGATGGGTGCAGCATGCATGATCGTGGGCAGCGTTCGGGTAAGCTTCTGAGTATCCAATGTGGATGGAGCGGGTTTGACGTCAGTGCCCGGCATAAAATCAAAATGGGCGACCAGCATATTGCTCCCCATACTCTTGAAAGTGCTGATAGCTTCATTGGCAGCGTTGTAGCCAATATTCAGAAGTGCAATGACCGAAGCACATCCGACGGCAATACCAAGCAACGCAAATAAGGAACGCCGCCCCAGTAAACGCAGGCTATCCAGCGATTCACACAAGGCTTGCGGGAAGGAAAACCCGTGGCGACCAGAATTCACGTTAAGCATCGGATATATCCGACCATAGATCGGTTTCGGAAAGCTGCCCATCATTAACATACAGACAGCGCTGCATATTTCTGGCTATTGTTTCATCGTGTGTCACCATGACGAGTGTCACGCCCTGCTCGCGGTTCAGTGACAGAAGAAGCGCCATGATATCGCGTGCTGTAGCACTGTCGAGATTGCCTGTCGGCTCATCAGCCAGAATGAGAGAGGGCTTGCCGACCAAAGCTCTGGCGATGGCAACACGTTGGCGTTGTCCCCCGGAGAGATCTGCCGGCCGATGGTAAATACGATCAGCCAGACCAACCAATTCAAGCTGGTATTTCGCCTCCTGCCGGGCCAGAGAACGTGAATATCCACGATATAACAATGGCAACGCCACATTATCCAATGCCTGCATTCTGGGAAGTAAGTTGAAACTCTGAAATACGAAACCCATTTCCTGATTTCTTATTCTCGCCCGCTCATCAGGAGTAACATTTGTTATATTAACGCCACTAAACTGAAAACAGCCAGAAGTCGGTTGATCCAATAAACCAAGAATATTAAGCAGGGTGCTTTTACCCGAACCGGAAGCGCCGACAATAGCACAACTTTGCCCACGCATTATGGTCAGTGATATTTCATCCAGCACCGGATGATATTTTTCCCCCATACGATAGGAGCGACAAATATTTTCCATGTAAATCAAAACGTCTCTACACTGGGAAGTTGTGATCGTCATGTCTGATTTATTCATCGTTTTTGACATCCATTAAATGTGTCACAGGCTCCATTCGATCGTTTATCAGGCTTTATATCATGGGAAGATTCTCTTGTAAAAGGCTGTAATTTAAGTGAGATGCAAAAACATCGATCAGCAAAAATAGATTAGATTCACTTAACATAAATTCAAGTTACCCATTGCATTTTGGGATTAATCCCCCCAAATTAATCCTGCCTGCTTTGGCATTTCGTACAGGTTTTTATGAAAATTCAGGAGATAAAGGGCGCGAGATCAAAATGTCTATCTAAGCTCTCGCAATAGAAAATTATCAGGTATTGGGGTATTAGCGATGAAATTAAAAAAAATCTTGGGAATGGGTAGTGCGTTATTGTTAACCCTGTTTTCACAAGCAGCATTATCGGCGAGCTACCAATCTTCGGTTGTTCTGCCAACCGTGTATTCCAGAAATTACACAGAAACAGCTTATCTCCCTGTCGTCGGATCTCCACCAGCCTCAGGCAGTATTAGCAATGTATCCTGGACTTGGAATGTTGTCGGATGGCCTCAAGGACTGTCGGTTTATCTTTGTCAAGGAGATACCAACAGTTGTATTGATATTTCTCGCATTCGGAGAATGTCTACAACCGCATTCAATAATAGAAGCCCGGCACAGCAGTTCTTTTATGCTTTGAGAGTTGCAAATGGCGGAACAGTACCCGTGGCAGGACAAATGGGAGAAATTACGGTCACTTGGTAATAATTTCTCGATTATTCTCCAAAGATTGCCGTCAGCACCACAGGCGGCAAGCTGCTTTTTTTCGGTGATTAGCATCGACGATGTTATCCTCCGCTTATTTTACATTTAACTGTCCTGCCATGACCATTTAAAAGCACAACAACAGAAATATTAAAGCTTTTATACCCAATAGATTTCGAGTTGCAGCGCGGCGGCAAGTGAACGAATCCTCAGGAGCATAGATAACTATGTGACTGGGGTGAGTGAAAGCAGCCAACAAAGCAGCAACTTGAAGGATGAAAGGTATATATAAAAGACGGAGGTAGATTCACATAATAAGTGCAACTTTTTAAAAGAACGTTAATTAAGTTTAATCGAAATCCATTAACCATTAACAGAGAGTTAAAAAATCAGCGAGAAAAAGCATATTATCCAAATAGACTGATATTAAAGGTACTTTTCTACCATTATTTTATGAAAAAACCATAAAATAGATGAAATGGTTAATTTGGCAGGGTTTAAGCTCTGAAAAAGGTATTGATTATTAGAAAAAATATAAAGTGGCATCTTTATACCATCAAGCTATTTATTGGTTGATTTATGAAGATAAAAGAAATGAGGGTGACTTATAATAACTGTTCAAAATTACCAGTGAAACAGCATCAAAAAAGATAAAAAATGAGTATGATTAATGCTGATTAAATGTAAAACACAACATATCATAATGATTAAACCTAATAGAAATCAGGTATTAAAAGTAGTAAAAACAATAGGTAATACTCTATTATACCGATTAAAACCAGAGGTTCAAAAAATGGCTTTTACTAACAATTTAAAACCAGCCCATCATAAAATCATCAGTGAAAAACGAGAAAAATAATTGGTTTTATTCATGTATATAGCCGTAAAAAATGTTAAATAATCGTTTATAAAAAATTCGAATAAAAAAAACTCAAATAAATCATTTAATCGCATACTAACTGGATTGTTTTTAGCATTATTATGTTACATTTGTTATGTAAAAACGTGATACATTAAACACGCCAGTTTAAACTTGTTTTACACTATCTTACCCCATCCAATAATATTGCTTTTCTACGGTTTTATTTAAGTCATGCCTATTTTTATACCTTTAATATGATTTAATGCTAAAATAAATTCATGTCGTTATTTTTTCAAGCTATTTTCGCACTCTGTTAACGCTTAAATGCTCATTTAATCATTATAACCTGTCTGGCAGATTAATTCGCCAGACTTTTCACCATTGTTGATGTAATAAGGCGTTATTAAATTAATTTACCAATTTATTTAAACATGATTTAAATAGATATGGGTAAACGGGGTTAAATGAACATCTAAAATCATATGACGAGCCTATTTTAATAAATAAACGATTTTATTTTGACAATCCCAATCTTTTAAAAATGACATTGACTAAACACACATATCATTTATTACACTAAAATAGCCATTTTAATGAAGACAAGACAAAAACCATTAAACCATTAAACCATTAAACCATTAAACCATTAAACCATTAAACCATTAAACCATTAAACCATTAAACCATTAAACCATTAAACCATTAAACCATTAAACCATTAAACCATTAAACCAT